>NZ_JAULLN010000002.1:0-407045 GCF_041357655.1 Bradyrhizobium sp. DN3
CGTTGGCCGAGATGGTGCCGACCTGGGCGATCTCGTCGTTCGAGGTGACCTTCTTGGAGTTCTTCTGGAGGTCCGCAACCACGGCTTCGACCGCGAGGTCGATACCACGCTTGAGGTCCATCGGGTTCATGCCGGCGGCAACGGACTTCGCGCCTTCCTTCACGATCGCCTGAGCCAGCACGGTGGCGGTGGTGGTGCCGTCGCCGGCCGCGTCAGCGGACTTGGAGGCGACTTCGCGCACCATCTGGGCGCCCATGTTCTCGAACTTGTCGTCGAGCTCGATCTCCTTGGCGACGGTGACGCCGTCCTTGGTGATGCGGGGAGCGCCGAACGACTTGTCGAGCACGACGTTGCGGCCCTTCGGACCGAGCGTGACCTTCACCGCATTGGCGAGGACGTCGACGCCGCGCAACATCTTGTCGCGCGCTTCAACCGAGAATTTGACTTCTTTGGCTGCCATCTGGAATTTTCCTTGAGGTGTTTGACTGGAGGGAAAGAGAGGCTCTTAGGCCGCCTTCTTCTTGGAAGCGGGGACGTCGAGGACGCCCATGATGTCGCTTTCCTTCATGATCAGCAGGTCTTCGCCGTCGATCTTGACTTCGGTGCCGGACCACTTGCCGAACAGCACGCGGTCGCCGATCTTGAGGTCGATCGGGATCAGCTTGCCGGCTTCGTCGCGGCCACCGGGGCCGACGGCGATGACTTCGCCCTGGGAGGGCTTTTCCTTGGCAGTGTCGGGAATGATGATGCCGCCAGCGGTCTTCTCTTCTGCGTCGATGCGCTTGACCACGACGCGGTCGTGAAGCGGACGGAATTTCATGCAGTCCTCCTAAGCAATTGCACGAGTTGAGGATTTTTAGATGGTTAGCAGTCGTTGCCCGCGAGTGCTAGCACGAGCGAGGCAGAAATAGGACGGGAATTTTGCGGGGGCAAGGGCTTCTAGCAGAAAAATTAGCACCCGGAAGCGCGGACTGCCAGAATCTCTTTTCCATCGTTAACGGCGCGCCGGGCCCGTATTAGCACGGAGCCGCGTCTGCTGCTAACGCATTGAATTTCAACAGCTTGTTAAACTTTTGGGCTTGAGATGAATTGTCAGTTTGCGTCACATTTCTCTCATGTGAGCGCATCAGTACCGGGTGGCTCGTCAAGCACACACCGACCAGGCCGCCCCCTTCAATGCGCTCCTGCAAAGGAGGTTGGCATGGGACTGCGGAGTGGGGGCGTTTCCGAGGATTTCCGGAAACAGATGCTGGGTTACGGGCTGACGACGGCGCAAATTCTCTATCGGATGCCGGATCATCCCTCGCTGCTCCAGACTTACGTCTGGCAGAACTACGACATGTTTCCGAAATTTCCGGCGCTGAAGGATTTCCTCGCCTTCTGGCAGGAAAAGCTCGACGGGCCCTTGTTCTCGGTGACGGTGGCGCATTCCAAGCTGATCAAGCCGGCCGAGCTGCGCGCCGTAGATGGCGTGTTCCGGCTGCATTGAGGAGAGATCAGACGCCGCCGTTGCAATAGCTTTTCCACATCGCGCGATAGGCCTCGTCCACCGCTCGCGCGTATGAGGCAGGATTGCCGGCGGCCGCAGCGTCGATCTGTCCGGGCAGTTCGCGGCGCAGCTTGTCGAGGTCGCCGATCTGCGCCGCACCGCTAGCTGCGATTTCGATATAGGCCTCATTGCCATCCGCGACCCAGTTCGGCAGGCCAAGCGCGGTGAGGATGGCGCCGCCGGCACGGCTGGGCAGACTGGTCCCGAGCTTCGCCACCACTGGCACCCCCATCTGCAAGGCTTCCAGTGTGCTGACGCCGCCATTCTGTGGGAAGGTGTCGAGCGCAATGTCGACGCGATTGAACGATGCCAGATGTTCGCTTCGCAAGGTGGCTCCGAGCAGATCGACGCGTTCGGCCGGCAATCGGCAAGCCGCAAACCGCGCCAGCAGATTGTCGCGGACCAGTTGATCGTCCAGCGCAACATCCTTGATCAGAAGTCGCGAACCCGGCACCCGCTCGAGAATCCTGGACCAGACTTCCACCGCCTCGTCCGAAATCTTGCTGATGCGGTTGAAGACACCGAATGTGACGAAGCCGTTCGAGAGCGCCGGCGCCTCCGCCCGAGCAATCCCAGCCGGCAGTGGCGCCAGCGTCACGAAGCACGGCAGGTCGACAACGGTCTCCGCAAACAGATGCCGAACCGCGAAAGGAATCGCGACGGGGTCCGAGAACAGATAATCGATCGTTGGCAGCCCCGTGCCAGTGCCGTGGCCCCAACCATGCACCTGGATCGGTGCCGGCTTGCGCGCGAACACGGCGAGCCGGTTTCCTCTGGTATGGCCGGACAGATCGATCAGGATATCGACGCCATCGGCGCGGATCTGGGCGGCGAGGCGATCGTCGGTCCATTGCGAGGCGTCGCGCCAGCGATCGGCGAACCCTTGAAATTCGCCGGTCGTCGCATCCACTTTTGACGAACAAGAGTAGCACACGATCTCGAACTGCGCCCGGTCATGGTGTTGCAGGACAGGCTTGAAAACGAACGCGGCCGAATGCGCGTTAAAATCCGACGAGACATAGCCAAGCACCAGACGGCGATCCAGATCGCGGTCATTGTCATGCGGTCCCGCCGCTTCTGAAGCGATTTTCGCGCCGATCTGCTCCCACCATACTCGCCGCGCTTGCTGATGCTGCTCAACGCTGGCGTTCGGCACAAAATCGAGCGTGAATATCTTGTTGGAGATCGCGCTCTGGAGGTCAGGCTGGATGTCAAGGGCTCTGTCGAAACTGGCGAGGGCTTCCTCGACCCGGCCTAGCCCGGCGAGACAAAGGCCGAGCACCGAGTGAGCTTGAATGGAATCGGGAGCGATCGCGAGGGCCTTCTCGCAATCGTGCGATGCCTGGGCAATTTGCTGGATCTGGAGCAGGACACCGGCCCGTGCGAGCCACCCATTCGCGTCGTCGGGTGCCAGCGCGATTGCCCGATCGCCGTCTGCCAGGGCTTCATCAAAGCGCTGAAGTTCTCGCAACGCGATGGCGCGGTTCGCGAGCGCTGAGGCATAGTCAGGCTTGATCGACAGCGCACGGTTCAGGCTTGCGACGGCCTCGTCATAGTTGCGCTGACGGCAGAGCGCCCAACCCCGACCGTTGTGGGCTTCGGCAAGGTTGGCGTTAATCGCGAGCGCCTTGTCGTAGCTCTCGAGCGCTTCCTGGACGAGATCAAGGGCCACGCTCGCGTTGCCGAGATTGGACAGGGCCAGGGCGTAGTTGGGTCGCAAGACGAGGGCCTTTCGATAGCTCTCGCGTGCCTCATCGTGACGTCGTAGCCCGTTTCGCGCAACGCCTAGGCTCATATGAGCCTCGGCAGATCGCGGATCCACGGTAACCGCTCGGCTTAGCAGAATTTCGGCTTGCTGGTAGTTTTTGGCATCGGACTCCAAAGTGCCGAGCATATGCAGCGCGATGAATTGGTTGGGTGCGAGCTGCAGGAGTTGGCGATAGGCAGTCTGGGCCTCGGGGAGAAGCCCCATCTTGTGAAGCTGGAGCGCGTGGCCGAGCAATGGCAACACTTCGGCCTTTTGCCGTTTCTGAAGCCGGGCATTTTGAAATGCACGCTGACCTACGCTGTTGCCCATGAATCAATTCCCCCAGAATCTCCCGGCGAGATTAATTCAGCGTGAGAACGAATACGAGACGATGGCCGCTCGCCACGACAGCTTGGGACAAGCTACGACCGATTGGGTCGTCGAGTGACTGGCCTTAAGCCCGGCAATTGCTGCTTGGTCCAAGACTGGATAATCTGCCTTCGGGTTGTACCCGTCCGGCGGGGCGCGGCTCAGATCAGGGAGGCAGACAATGGCCAAGCAAAAGGCATCAAAACCCGCAACGAAGACCGCGGTGAAGAAGCGGAGCGGCGCCAAGGCGGCGGCGCGATCCTCGGCACGCAAGGCGGTGAAGGCGAAGGCCCGCACTGCCGCACCCAAGAAGCTCGCACGTCCTAAGCAGCGCATCGCGATCAGCCATCACCGGGAGGAAGACTTCAAAGCCGACGGCCTGCGCGCCTACGCCAAATACCGCGACCTCGGCATCGCCGAGGCGACCCACGGCCTCGCGCAAGCGCATGTGATCCGCCTGCAAGGCCCGTGCGATCCGGCCGAGGTGTCGAAGCTGCACTTCCACGACGTCGACTTCCAGATGGTCTACGTGCTCAAGGGCTGGGTGAAGACCTACATGGACGGCCAGGGCGAGACCTTGATGAAGGAAGGCAGTGCCTGGACCCAGCCGCCGAAGATCAAGCACATGATTCTGGATTATTCGGACGACGTGGAATTGCTGGAGGTGATCCTGCCGGCGGAATTCAAGACGGTGGAGTTGAAGGCGTAGGCGCTATCAGGAACAGCGCACAACTCTCTCCACTCGTCATTGCGAGGAGCTCTTGCGACGAAGCAATCCAGACTATGTCCGCGGACACATTTCTGGATTGCTTCGCTTCGCTCGCAATGACGGCGAGAGAGCTGGTTCGTAGCCCGGATGGAGCGAAGCGAAATCCGGGGAAGTCTCTCCGCGGCGATGCTGGTCCCGGATTGCGCTTGCGCTCCATCCGGGCTACGGGACCGTCGCTACGCCAACACCCCCACCACCGCGCCCATCAGGCACGTCGTCAGCGTCCCCGACACGATCGACTTCAATCCGAGCGCGTTGATCTCCTCACGCCGCTCCGGCGCCATGACGCCGAGGCCGCCGATCATGATGCCGAGGCTGGCAAAATTGGCGAAACCGCACATCGCGTAGAGCATGATCAGGCGCGAGCGCGGATCGAGCGTATCGGGTGGCAGCTTCGAGAAGTCGACATAGGCGATCAGCTCGTTGAGCACGGTTTTCGTGCCCATCAGGCTGCCGGCGGTGACCGCCTGGTCCCATGGCAGCCCCATCAGCCAGCATACCGGCGCCATCACCAGACCCAGCAGCCGTTGCAGCGAGATCGCGGCGCCGCCGATATCAGGCAGCAGGCCGAGGATTGCGTTGACGAGATAGACCAGCGCCACCAGCACCAGCAGCATCGCAACGATGTTGATCAGCAGCTCGATCCCCGCACTCGTCCCTTTCACGATCGCGTCCATCGTCCCGGAGACCTCCATCTCGGGATTTTCCAGCGCGCCGCCGGTGCGCCTGTCTGAGGTCTCCGGCACCATGATCAGGCTGACGAGGATCGCGGCCGGCGCGCCCAGCACGGAGGCGATGACGAAATGCGCGGCCGCATCGGGGATGAGGGGAGCAAGCAGCGTCGCATAGAGCACCAGCACCGTGCCCGCGATGCCGGCCATGCCGCCGGTCATCACCAGGAACAATTCGCTGCGCGTCATCTGCTTCAGATACGGCCGCACGAACAGCGGCGCCTCGACCATGCCGAGAAAGATGTTGGCGGCGGTGGACAGCCCGACCGCGCCGCCGACGCCTAAGGTGCGCTCCAGCAGCCAGGCCATGCCCCGCACGATCGGCGGCAGCACCCGCCAGTAGAACAGCAGCGTCGTCAGCACGCTCATCACCAGCACGATCGGGAGCGCCTGGAACGCCAGGATGAAATCGGCACCCGGCACCTTCACGTCAAAGGGCAGGGGGCCGCCACCGATATAGCCGAACACGAACGAGGAGCCGGCGCGCGAGGCCGCGGAGATCGCACCGACCGCGTCGTTGATGGCGCCGAAGGCGCGCGCGACCACGGGTAATTTCAGGAGGACGATGGCGGTGACGAACGTGGTGACGAGGCCAATCGCCGCCTGTCGCAGCGAGACCGAGCGGCGATTCTCTGCCAACGCGAAGGCTATCAGCAGCAATGCGAAAATGCCGAGTGCCGATTGCAAGCGCAGCATGATGTCCCCAAAAGCCCCAATGATTATGGCCGCGTCTGCGTTGCAAAGGCAATGCCGGCACATGCGGGAGGCGTCGCGCTGTTGACAAGCCGGTCCGCCTCAGTCACGCGGGGCACGTCGAGATCAGGGGGCGGACGGTCCGAGGGTGACCCAAAAGACGATCCAAGAGGCGATGCCAGAGCGGCCGATACCAGCCAGTCCGCCGGTCAGTGCCCGCGCGCTCCTCGCCCACCGCGCCTTCCTGTTCTTCCTGCTTTCGCGCAGCCTGTCGCGCTTTTCCAGCCAGATCGCGGCGGTCGCGATCGGCTGGCAGATCTACGATCTCACCGGCTCGGCCTTCGACCTCGGCATGGTCGGCCTCGTCCAGTTCCTGCCGACCGCGCTGCTCGTGTTCGTCGCTGGACACGCCGCCGATCGCTACGAGCGCAAGCGCGTCGTCCAGCTCTGCCAGCTCGTGGAAGCGGCGACCGCGCTCTATCTGGCCCTCATCACCTATCTTGGTGCCGTCGGCGAGGTGCAGATCTTTATCGCGACCTTTGTGCTCGGCATCGCCGGCGCCTTCGAGAGCCCGACCACGGCGGCGCTGCTGCCGCTGATCGCACCGCAAGGTTCGCTCCAGCGCGCCACCGCGGTCTCCAGCGGCGCGGCGCAGGTCGCGACCATCACGGGTCCGGCGCTCGGCGGCTTTGCCTATGCGGTGGCGCCACATCTGGCCTATGCCGTAATGGTGCTGTTCTGGATCCTTGGGATGATCCTGACCGGCTTCATCCGCCCGCGCCCGCAGGCGGTCGCCAAGGAGGGGACAAGCTCGGACAATGTCTTTGCGGGCGTCCGCTTCATCCGCGGCAATCCGGCGATCCTCGGCACCATCTCGCTCGATCTGTTCGCGGTGCTGTTCGGCGGCGTCACCGCGCTGTTGCCGATCTATGCCCGCGACATCCTTCAGACCGGCCCGGTCGGGCTCGGCGTGCTGCGTGCGGCACCTGCGGTTGGCGCGCTCTTGATGACCATGGTGCTGGCGCGTCACGCCATTTCGCGGCATGTGGGCCTGCGCATGTTCCAGGCCGTGATCGTGTTCGGCGTCGCCACGATCGTGTTCGCGCTGTCGTCCTGGATGTGGCTGTCGGTGCTCGCGCTGGCCGCCTTGGGCGCGGCCGACACAATCAACGTCGTGATCCGCTTCTCGCTGGTGCAGCTGTCGACGCCCGACGAGATGCGCGGCCGGGTCGGCGCGGTGAACTTTCTCTTCATCAACGCCTCGAACCAGCTCGGCCAGTTCGAGAGCGGGCTCACCGCCGCCCTGTTCGGCGCCATGCCCGCCGCCGTGCTCGGCGGCGTCTGCACGGTCGCAGTGGCGCTCTTGTGGATGAAGCTGTTCCCCAGCCTGCGTCGGGTGGAGAGTTTGGAGTAGGGGGGCTCCGCTCTCTCCACGTCATTGCGAGGAGCCCTTGCGACGAAGCAATCCAGAATCTCACCGCGGGGGCAGTCTGGATTGCTTCGCTGCGCTCGCAATGACGATTGTGGAGGCGCCGCGTTCTTTAATTACCCCCGCCCGACGAATGGCATCTTGGTCGCCATCACCGTCATGGTCAGCACGTTGGCGTCGAGCGGCAGGCTCGCCATATAGGCGACGGCATCGCCGACCGCCTTGGCATCCATGCGCGGCTCGTGCTTGGTGGTGCCGTCGGGCTGGAGCACGCCGGGGCCGTTGACCATGCGGTCGGTCATCGGTGTCGCCGCATTGCCGATATCGACCTGGCCGACCGCGATGTCGTACATGCGGCCGTCGAGATTGGACGCCTTGGTGAGGCCCGTGATGGCGTGCTTGGTCGAGGTGTAGGCGGCCGAGAACGGTCGCGGCGCATGCGCCGAGATCGAGCCGTTATTGATGATGCGGCCGCCGCGCGGGGTCTGGTCCTTCATGATGCGGAAGGCGTGCTGCGTGCACAGGAACGGGCCGGTGAGGTTGGTGTTCACCACCGCCTGCCACTGCTCGAGGCTGAGATCCTCGAAGTTCACAGCGGGCGCGCCCATGCCGGCATTGTTGAAGAGCACGTCGAGGCGGCCATAGGTGGCCTTCACCTTGTCGAACAGCGCGGCGATCGAATCCGGCTTGGTCATGTCGGCGGTGACGCACAGGCTCTTTCCCGCGGGGCCGAGCTTCGCGGTCTCCTCGAGCATGTCGAGCCGGCGCCCTGTGAGCACCACGGTGAAGCCGGCGTTCATCAGCGCCAGCGACGCCGCACGTCCGACACCGGTGCCGGCGCCCGTCACCACTGCGATCTTCTTTGTTTCACTCATTGTTTCCTGCCTTTTCTTTCGCTGTCAGGTTTTGGGTTCTTTTTCGTTCTTGTAGGGCGGGCGCGGAATGTTCTGATGCGCGGCGCGCAGCGCCGCCGACCAGCGCGAGCGCAGATCATGGAAATAGGGCTCGCCCGCCTCGATGCGGTGATTGAGATCGGCTTCGCAAGCATCGTTGCGCACCACCAGCACGTCGATCGGCAGGCCGACGCCGAGATTGGAGCGCATGGTCGAGTCCATCGAGATCAGGCCGGTCTTCAGCGCCTCGTAGAGCTCGACGTCGTAATGCATGGCGCGGTCGAGCACCGGCTTGCCGTATTTGTGCTCGCCGATCTGCAAGTACGGCGTGTCGGTGGTGCACTCGATGAAATTGCCGGCGGTGTAGATCATGAACAGGCGCATCCGGGAGCCCTTGATCTGGCCGCCGAACAGGAAGGAGACGTCGAAGGAGACATCCTCGGATTTCAGCGCCGGCCCTTCGGTCGCGTGCACGGACCGGATCGCCCGGCCGATGCGCTGAGCCGCCTGGAACATGGTCGGCGCGTTCATCAGCGTCTCGATCTCGCCCGTGTCGGGGTCCTCCAGGCCTTCGGTGAGCGTCGACAGCACCGACTGGCTGATGGCGAGGTTGCCGGCGCTGGCGATCGCCATGATGCGTTCGCCGGGCTTGGAGAAGATGTGCAGCTTGCGGAAGGTCGAGACGTTGTCGAGGCCGGCATTGGTGCGGGTATCGGCGATCATCACCAGACCGTCCCGAACCAGGATTCCGCAACAATAGGTCATTTCCAGTCCCCGAACGCGTTTGCGCGGAATTACTAGCCAATTTCGGGGGAGCATGAAACCCCCGATTCCCCGGGAGACGTCATTCCGGGGCGCGCCAGCGCGAGTTACGGGGCGCAATTGCGCACCTGAGAATCCATTGGGCCGCAGAGTTAGTGGATGAATGGATTCCGGGCTCGCGACGTTGTCGTTCCCCGGAATGACGATCTAACTCTGCCACTGCGATTGCGATTGCCCGCCGCGGCCGGCCTGCTCGACCTTGACCGCCACCGTCAGCGTCTCCGTGCCGCCGCCATAACGGGTGCCACGCACGGGGGCTGCGCCGAGATAGTCGAGCCCGATCGCGACGCGGACATGGGCGTCGGTGGCGCAGATGCTGTTGGCGGGATCGAAGCCGACCCAGCCGAGATCGGGCACATAGGCTTCCGCCCAGGCATGGCCGGCCTCCTGATGCACCGTGCCATCGGAGCGCAGGAAATGCCCGGAGACGAAGCGCGCCGGCACGCCGCCGCTGCGCGCGCAGGCGATGAAGATGTGCGCGTAGTCCTGGCATACGCCGCGCTTGAGCGCGAAGGCTTCGGCCGCCGAGGTGCCGCTGTTGGTCGGATCCTCGTCGAAGGTCATGTGATCACTGATTTGCGTCATCAACGTGTGCAGGAAGCCGAGCGTGTCGCTCTCGGCCTCGCTGCGCAACTGGCGCGCAACCGCCATCATCGCCGGATTGACGGTGGTGAGGTCGGTTGCGCGCAGAAACATGCCGGCCGGAAAGCGCTCGTCCGTGCCGCGCAGCACGCCGCCGGTGTCGTGGGTCTCGATCAGGCCCTCGGCGGTGATCTTGATGTCACTGAGGGGCCCGCAGGACAGCACATGGGTGACGTTGCCGAACGCGTCCTCGTGGGTGTCGAGCTTGGTGTCGGTCGAGACGTCGATCTGCCATTCCGCCACATATTGCCCATCATGGCTGCCGGGCGTCATGCGCAGGATCTGGATCACGCTGCTGGCCGGCGGCTCGTAGCGATAGGTCGTGGTGTGCTGGATTCGCAGGCGCATGGTAGACCGTGTCGTTAGTGGTTTGGGCCCGACTGTCGCCGCAAAGAAGCTCGTCATGCCCGGGCTTGTCCCGGGCATCCACGTCCTTCTTCGTCGCGCGAAAGCAAGAACGTGGATGTCCGGGACGTCTAGCGCGAAGACGCGCTTCGCGCTGTTGCCCGGCCATGACGGTATCCCATTTCGTCAGTCGGCGGACATCAGATCAAATACTGCTTCGTGATGATTTCGCCCAGCCTGGAATTGTCCGCGATGAATTCTTGAATGAATTCATGCACGCCGTGCTGGAAAATGTCGTTCATGTTGCTGTGTTCCAGCCGGTTGCGGATACCGCGGGCGTGGCGCTGGGCCGGGCCCTGGCGGCCATAGGCGACGCCGATCTGGTCGAGGTTGCGCACGAGATTGCCGTAGCAGCTGGCGAGCGAGCGCGGCAGCGTATCGTTGAGGATGAGCAAATCCGCGATCAGCCACGGTTTCAGCGTCTCGCGATAGACCCAGTGATAGGCCGTCAGCGCCGAGACCGAGCGCAGGATCGAGCTCCACTGGTAGAAGTCGAGCGGACCTCCGACATGCTCCTCCTCGGGCAATAGCACGTGATACTTCACATCGAGGATGCGCGCGGTGTTGTCGGCGCGTTCGAGATGCACGCCCATCCGCGAGAACCAGTAGGCATCGTTGCGGAGCATGGTCCGATAGGCCGAGCCATCGAAGCGCAGCGAGGTCTCCTGCACGAAGCGCAGGAATTTGGCGAGGTCCTCGCGCGTCGAGGTGCCCTTGCTCCAGACCGCCTGAAGCTCGATCCAGGCCGAGTTGATGGTGTCCCACATCTCGCTGGTCAGTGCGGTGCGCACCGAGCGCGAGTTCAGCCGCGCCGCCTCGATGCAGTTCCGGATCGAGGACGGGTTGTCCGCCGAGAACGAGAGGTAGTCGACGACGTTGTACTCGTTGGCTTCCTCATATTGCTGATAGAAGCTGGCGGCGACGCCTGCGGTGAGCAGCGCAGAATCCCATTCATTGGTCTTGCCGATATAGGCGGCGGGAAGCGCGGTGACGCGCAAGGTCGCATCGATGGTGCGCGCGAGATACTCGGCCCGTTCGACGTAGCGGGCGAGCCAGTAGAGGTTTTCGGCGGTACGCGACAGCATCTGTCTACTCGTCCAAAATCCAGGTGTCTTTGGTGCCGCCGCCCTGGCTCGAATTGACCACCAGGGAGCCTTCCTTCAGTGCGACGCGTGTCAGCCCGCCCGGCACGATCGTGGTGCGCTTGCTGCCGGTGAGCACGAACGGCCGCAGATCGACATGGCGTGGGGCGAGGCCTGACGCCGTGCAGGTCGGGCAGGTCGAGAGCGCCAGCGTCGGCTGCGCGATAAAGCCTTCCGGCTCGCGCTTGAGCTTCTCGCGGAAGGCTTCGATCGTGGCCTTGGTCGCGGCGGGGCCGATCAGCATGCCGTAGCCGCCGGAGCCATGGACTTCCTTGACGACGAGCTCGCCGAGATTGTCCAGCACATAGGCGAGATCCTTCGGCTCGCGGCAGCGCCAGGTCGGCACGTTCTTCAGGATCGGCTCCTCGCCGAGATAGAATTTTACGATATCGGGCATGTAGGAGTAGATCGCCTTGTCGTCGGCGATACCGGTGCCGACCGCGTTGGCGAGCGTGATGTTGCCGGCCGCATAGGCCGACATCAGGCCGGGCACGCCGAGCACGGAATCGGGGCGGAAGGTGAGGGGATCGAGGAAATCGTCGTCGACGCGGCGATAGATCACGTCCACCCGCTTCAAGCCTTCCGTCGTCCGCATGAACACTTCGTTGTTCTTGACGATGAGGTCGCGGCCTTCGACCAGCTCGATGCCGAGCTTGTCGGCGAGAAAGGAGTGCTCGTAATAGGCCGAGTTGTAGACGCCGGGGGTGAGCAGCGCGACTGTCGGCTCGCCCGAGGCGCTCTGCGGCGCGACCGAGCGCAGCGCGGCGAGCAGCTCGTCCGGATAGCGTTCGACCGGCGCCACCTTGTGGCGGGCGAACAGATCCGGAAACAGCCGCATCATGATCTCGCGGTTTTCCAGCATGTAGGACACGCCCGAGGGCGTCCGCGCATTGTCCTCCAGCACGATGAAATTCTCGGCGTCGACACGGACGATGTCGATGCCGGCGATGTGCACGTAGACGTCGTGCGGCACCTGCTGGCCGTTCATCTCGGGACGGAACACCGGGTTCTGGAAGATCAGATCGTCAGGCACGATCTCGGCGCGAAGGATGTCGCGGCCATGATAGATGTCGCGCAAGAACATGTTGAGCGCGCGCACGCGCTGCTTCAGGCCCTTCTCCAGCAGTGCCCATTCCTTGCCGGACATGATCCGCGGGATCACGTCGAATGGGATCAGGCGCTCTGTCGCCTCGGCCTCGCCATAGACCGCAAAGGTGATGCCGATGCGGCGGAACAGGAGCTCCGCCTCCTGGCGGCGATATTCGAGCGCCTCGCGAGGCGTCTCCTTGAGCCAGCGCGCCAGCTCCTGATAGGCGGGGCGAAGGTCCCCGCCGGGAATATTCATTTCATCAAACGCGATTGCCATAGATCCCGATTTGTTTCCGTGGCCATGCGGCAAGAGTGCATGACTTTCATGTGGTAGCAAGGGGCGGGCCAGCGCGATAAGCATGGAGGATGGGCATTTGCCGGGGATGCCCGGCGGCTTGCCTGAAAAAATGGCTGAGGACTGCTTATTTCGGCAGCAAAACCGCGTGACTTGAACGCGTTACCTCGGCAAAGTCGGCGCCACAGGTGAGGGACAGTTTTATGAGCGAGATCGTCACGGCGGGCATTCTGGTCATTGGGGACGAAATCCTGTCCGGCCGGACCAAGGACAAGAACATCGGCTTCATCGCCGAATATCTGACCAATATCGGCATCGACCTGAAGGAAGTGCGGATCGTCTCCGACGAGGAGGACGACATCATCGCCGCTTTGAATGCACTGCGGCAACGCTACACCTATGTCTTCACCACTGGCGGCATTGGCCCGACCCATGACGACATCACTGCCGACAGCGTCGCCAAGGCCTTTGGCGTCGGCATCGATCATCATCCGGAGGTGGTCGCCCGCTTCCGCGAGCGCTGGAGCGAGCAGGACCTCAATGAGGCCCGCTTGCGCATGGCCCGCATCCCCGATGGTGCCGAGCTGATCCAGAGCGCGACCATCCTCGCCCCCGGCTTCAAGATCGGCAATGTCATCGTGATGGCCGGCGTGCCCTCGATCATGCAGGCGATGATGGACATCGTCTCGCCCAAGCTGAAATCCGGCGTGCGCATGCTTTCCGAATCGGTCCGCGCCAATGCGCGCGAGGGTGACATCGGTAGCCCCTTGCGCGCGATCGCGGCCGCCCATCCCGACACCATCATCGGCAGCTATCCCTTCATGGACGAAGAGCAGAGGCCCAACACCAATCTCGTGGTGCGCTCGCGCGATGCGGACAAGCTCGCGGCGGCGATGGCGGCGGTGAAGGAAATGCTGGCGGGATTGAACATCACCCGCTAAAGCGCCCGGCTTGCTGGACGTTTTGCGAAGCAGGAGACGACAATGGTTGGTGAAGCACCGGAACTGAGCGCGCAGGAGCGGGCGGGCAAGGCCTTCCCGGTCTCGTGGGACCAGTTCCACCGCGATTGCCGGGCGCTGACCTGGCGGCTGAACGAGGTCGGCCCGTTCCATGCGGTGATCGCGATCACCCGCGGCGGCCTGGTGCCGGCCGCGATCGTGGCGCGCGAGCTTGGCGTGCGCGTGATCGATACGGTCTGCATCGCCAGTTACGAGCATAACAGGCAGGGCGAGCTCCAGGTCCTCAAGGGTATTTCCGAGGCGGCGATGAAGCTCGGCGGCGGCACCGGCAAAGGGCTGTTGATCGTCGACGATCTCGTCGACACTGGCAAGACCGGCAAGCTGGTGCGCGAGATGCTGCCCGATGCGCATTTCGCCACGGTTTACGCCAAGCCGATGGGCCGTCCGCTGGTCGATACCTTCATCACGGAGGTGTCGCAGGACACCTGGATCTTCTTCCCCTGGGACACCGCGCTGTCCTACCACCCGCCGCTGCGAGATGGGGCGGCGTGACTGTCGCCGTCATTGCGAGCCAACGGGTCCGCGCGAAGCGCGGCCCGATGACAGGCTCCGCGAAGCAATCCAGAAATGTATCCGCGGAAATAGTCTGGATTGCTTCGTCGCTACGCTCCTCGCAATGACGGGCGGAGGGAGCTATGCCCCTGCAAAACCGCGTCACGCCGACAGGCGACATCATCGCCACCCCGCATCGCGGCCTGTTCACCGGCAACCGCGGCATCATCCATGATCCCGCGACTAAGACGCTGCTGAAGAAGCGCTGGTCGTCGCCGGCCTGGCTCACCTGCACTTGCGAATTCCGCGGCCGGCGCCGCGAGGTGATGGCACAGCGCAGCTGGACCGAGCTGTTCTTCCTGGACGAGGCCACTGCGCTCGCCGCCGGCCATCGCCCCTGCTTCTATTGCCGCCGCGACGATGCCAATCGCTTCCGAGCCGCATGGGAAAAGGGCAATCGCGTGCACGGCGTCCGTATGCACGACATCGACACGGTGCTGCATCACGAGCGGCTCGATCACGGCAGGAAGCGGCTGCACGCACTGTTCGTGCCGCTGGACCAGCTTCCCGAAGGTGCGATGGTTCAGCAAGGCGAAGAGAGTTTTCTGGTGACGCAGGGCAGGGCCCTGCTGTGGTCGCCGGCGGGCTATAGCGCGGTCGAGCGTCAGCTTGGCGAGGCAGCGTTGCTGACGCCGCCCTCGACGCTGCGCACATTGAACTCCGGCTACGCGCCAGTGTTGCATCCGACGGCGCTGCCTTAGCGCAGCGCCCGGCCTTGCCACTACCCGAGTTTCTCGCGCGCCAGCGCAGCGCCGGCGCCGAGCGCCACCAGCTTGGCTTCCGCGATCTCCCGCCGCATCGGCGCCATGCCGCAATTGGTGGTGGCGATGATGTTGCTCTTGGGGACGAATTTCGACACCGCCTCGATCACCTTCACGACGTCATCGGCGCTCTCCACCGTGTCGCTGGCGACGTCGATCACGCCGGCCTGCACGATCTTGGTCTTGAGCAGCGCCAGCAGGTCGAGCGGCACCTTCGAATTGCGGCACTCGATCGCGACCTGCTGGATCGGGCTGGCGTCGATCGCCGGGAAGATCTGCTCATACTGCCGCCACTGGCTGCCGAGCGTCTCCTTCCAGTCGGTGTTGGCCTTGATGCCGTAGCCGTAGCAGATGTGCACGGCGGTGGCGCAGGAGAGGCCCTGCGCCGCGCGCTCCAGCGCCTTGATGCCCCAGTCGTTGACCTCGTCCATATAGACGTTGAAGGCGGGCTCGTCGAACTGCACGAGATCGACGCCGTCGGCCTGTAGCGCCTTGGCCTCCTCGTTTAGCAGCTCGGCGAAGGCGAACGCCATCTTGACGCGGTCGCCGTAATAGCGGTCCGCAATCGTGTCGATGATGGTCATCGGCCCGGGCAGGGTGAATTTCAGCTTCTTCTTCGTGTGCGAGCGCGCCACGCGCGCCTCGTCGGCGTGAACGCGGCCCTTGAGACGGAGCGGAGCGACCACCTGCGGCACCATCGCCTTGTAGCGGTCCTTGCGGATGCCCATCTCGACCTTGTGGGCGAAGTCGATGCCTTCGATCTTCTCCAGGAAGCCGTGCACGAAATGCTGGCGGGCCTGCTCGCCCTCGGTGACGATGTCGATGCCGGCGTCCTCCTGGATCTTCAGCCAGATCAGTGTCGCGTCGCGCTTGGCGCGCAAGAGCTCTTCGCCCTGCGACTTCCAGGGCGCCCAGAGCATGTTGGGCTCGGCGAGCCATTCCGGCTTCGGCAAGGAGCCGGCGATCGTGGTTGGAAACAGCATGGCGGCCTCCCGGCGGGTTGTGTTGCGCCCCTTCCTGCCATGTCTTAACGTCGAGGTACAGAACGACAAAAGTCGTCAAACCCGCGCCGCCGGACCGGAAACGCCATGATCGAATTCTTCTTCGACTGTTCCAGCCCCTGGACCTATCTCGCCTTCCACAACATCCAGCCGCTCGCGAAGGAGCTCGGCGCGGAGATCATCTGGCGGCCGATCCTGGTGGGCGGCATCTTCAACACCGTCAACCCGAGTGTCTATGCGCAGCGGGAGAAGCCGGTGCCGCTGAAGGCGCGCTACATGAAAAAGGACCTCGCCGACTGGGCTCGCTCGGCTGGCCTGTCGATCAAGATGCCGCCGACGGTGTTTCCGGTGAACAGCGTCAAGGCGATGCGTGGCTGCCTCTGGCTGGGCAAGGACATGGTGCCGTTCGCGACCGCCGTGTTCGAGACCTACTGGGGCGAGGACAAGGACATCTCGCAGGACGCGGTGCTCGCCGACATCTGCAGGAAGGTGGGAATCGACGAACAGAAATTCTTCGCCGGCATCGCAGAGCAGGGCATCAAGGACCAGCTCAAGGCGAATACGGAGGAGGTCGTCGCGCGTGGCGGTTTCGGCTCGCCGACCATCTTCGTCGGCAAGACCGACATGTATTTCGGCAACGATCGCCTGCCGCTGATCCGCGAGGCGCTGCAGCGTCAAAAGGCGAGTGCGGCCTGATGGTGCGGGCTATCGTCTGCCGCGAACTCGGGGCGCCCGAGACGTTGCGGCTGGAAGAGTTTCCGCCGCCGCCGCTTGGGCATGGCGAGGTGCGCGTTGCGATCCGCGCTGCCGGCCTGAACTTTCCCGATGTGCTGATGGCGGCAGGCGAATATCAGCTCAAGCCGGAGCTGCCGTTCACGCCCGGCATGGAAGCCGCCGGGGACGTGATCGAAGTGGGGGCGGAGGCGAGGGGCGTTGCCGTCGGCGACAAGGTCATCGTGAAGATGCGCCACGGCGCCTTCACCGATGAGGCGGTGGTGACGCCATCGCAGCTCACACCTAAGCCGTCCACTTTCGACTATGCGGAGGCTGCGACCTATCTCGCCGGTCACGGCACGGCCTATCATGCACTGATCGATCGCGGCCGGGTCGCGCCGGGTGAGGTGCTGCTGGTGCATGGCGCCGGCGGCGGCGTCGGCCTTGCCGCCGTCGAGATCGGCAAGATGCTGGGCGCGACCGTGATTGCGACCGCCTCCAGCGACGAGAAGCTGGCCATCGCAAAGGCGCGCGGCGCCGATCATCTCGTCCGCTACGATCGCGAGCCGTTTCGCGATGCCGTCAAGCGCATCACCGACGGCCGCGGCGCCGATGTCGTGTTCGATCCCGTCGGCGGCCAGGTTTTCGAGGATTCGATGCGCTGCATCGCCTGGGGCGCGCGGCTTCTGGTGATCGGCTTCACCGGCGGCATCGGTTCGGCCAAGACCAATCTGCTGCTGATCAAGGGCGCCAGCGTGTTGGGGGTGCGTGCCGGCGAGGCCGTGCGAAGAAATCCCGCGCTCGGCGAAGTGCGCCTGAAGGCGCTGCTGCAATGGGCGGAGGAAGGCAAGCTGCGCCCGAACGTCTCGCATCGCCTGCCGCTGGAAGACTATGCGAAGGCGATGCGGCTTCTGATCGAGCGCAAGGCGATCGGACGCGTGGCGCTGGTGATGGATTGACGGTGTTGTAGGTGCCGTAGGGTGGGCAAAGCGACTTGTCCGCCGTAGCTCGGAGAGCGAAGGCGGAAGCGTGCCCACCATTCTGGTTTCGGTTGCGGGTAGATGGTGGGCACGGCGCAAGAGCGCCTTTGCCCACCCTACGAGAGCCTCACTTGTACTCCCGCTCGGTCCACCACGGGAAATAATCCGGCATATCGCTGGACACCTTGTTCTTGAACTGCGCCGGACGCTTCTCCAGGAACGACACCACGCCTTCCTTAACGTCCTCCGAGCGGCCGCGGGCATAGATGCCGCGGCTGTCGACCTTGTGGGCCTCCATCGGATCGTCTGCGCCCATCATGCGCCACATCATCTGGCGGATCAGGGCGATCGAGACCGGCGCAGTCTTGGCGGCAAATTCCTTGGCAAGTGCGCGTGCGGTTGGCAGGAGATCATCCGGGGCGACGACCTTGCTGACGAGACGGCCGGAGAGCGCTTCTTGCGCCGGGAAGACGCGGCCCGAATAGCACCATTCCAAGGCCTGCGAGATGCCGACGATGCGCGGCAGGAACCAGCTCGAGGCGGCCTCCGGCACGATGCCGCGCTGGGAGAACACGAAGCCGAAGCGCGCGGCGTCCGAGGCGATGCGGATGTCCATGGCGAGCTGCATGGTGACGCCGATGCCGACCGCGGGGCCGTTCACCGCGGCAATCACCGGCTTCAGGCACTTGAAGATGCGCAAGGTCACCTGACCGCCGCCGTCGCGCACCTGCGGATCGCTGTAATCGACCTTGCCGTCGGCGAAGCGCTTCACCGGCCCGCGGCGCGCGTCGCGGTCGAACGTGTCGGCGCCGGAGGAGAGATCGGCGCCCGCGCAAAAACCGCGGCCGGCCCCGGTGACGATGATGGCGCGGACATTGTCGTCCTTGTCGGCGGCGTCGAACGCGTCGATCAGCTCTGCTTGCATCTGCGCGTTGAAGGCGTTGAGCTTGTCGGGCCGGTTCAGCGTGATGGTGAGGATCTGCTCGGCGACCTCGTATTTGATCGTCTCATACGCCATGGTGGTTTCCTTCCGTTGTTCTTTTCGCTGCGCAGATGGCAGAGGGCTTGAGTTTTTTTACCCTCCCCTGGAGGGGGAGGGTCGATCGCGCGTAGCGCGAGCGGGGTGGGGTGATCTCTCCTCTCGGGCACTGCCGGACGCGGAGAGACCGTCACCCCACCCCGTCTCACATGTCGCTTCGCTCAATGTGAGCCGACCCTCCCCCTCCAGGGGAGGGTAAGCAAGAGAGGCTCCGCATGCTGCCCGTCCCAAGTCATTCGGGCTTGCGCCTAAAGGGCGCGGGATGAGGAGAGCGTCTTACCGCCCCGGCGGCTTGGGCCAGGGCTGCTGCGGGCCGCGCAGACCTTCAAAGGCCTTGGCCATGCCGAGCACGCCGATATCGTCGAAGCGGCGGCCGACGATCTGCACGCCGATGGGAAAACCCTTGGCATCGAAGCCGCCGTTGACGGAGATCGCAGGGTTCTCCGACATATTCCACGGCACGGTATAGGCGATGTGCTCGAACGGCTTCATGGGATCGTTGGTGGGCGAGGCCCATTCCGCCGGGTAGTTCACGTTCGGGGCGGTCGGCGAGATCACGTAGTCGATCTCGCAAAATAGTTTTCCTGCGGCCGCGCGAATCGCCATGGTCTGGTTGAAGCCGCGGATGACGTCGACGCCGGACAGCTTGGCGCCGGACTCGCCCCACTTGAAGATGTAGGGCAGCACCTTGGCCTGCTCGGCCGGCGTCAGCTTGGACAGATCGTCCCACATCCGTGCACGCCAGAAATTGTCGAGGCCGTCGAGCATCTCGCGCGTGAGGATGCCGTCGACCTCGGTGACGACGGCGCCGGCGGATTCGAACGCCTTGGCCGCCTTCACGGCGACCTCGCGCACCGGCTTGTCCAGCGGCATGCCGACGCCGGGATCGAGCATCAAGCCGATGCGCAGTTTGCGCGGAGACTTCTCCAGCCCCTTCCAGTTGAGGGGCTCGGCCGGCAGGCTCATGCCGTCGCGCCGGTCGGGCTTTGCAATCGCGCTCATCATCAGCGCGCAATCATCGACCGTGCGGGTCATCGGTCCGGCAACGCGGCCGACATAGGTGGGGTCGATCGGCACGCGGCCGAAGCTCGGCTTCAGCCCGACAAGGCCACACCAGCCCGCGGGCAGGCGCACCGAGCCGCCGATATCGGTCCCGAGATGCAACGGACCATAGCCGGCTGCCGCGGCAGCACCGGCGCCAGCGCTGGAGCCGCCGGGGTTCTTGGAGAGGTCCCAGGGATTGCGCGCGAGCGCGTGAAAGCTGGAGAGACCGGAGGACAGCATGCCGTAATCGGGCATGGTGGTCTTGGCGAAGATGATCGCGCCGGCCTCGCGCAGCCGCGCGGCGGGCGGTGCGTCCTTCTCGGCTGGCACCAGCTTGACGCTGGCAGCCCCCAGCGGCACCGGCACGCCCTTGGTCGCGATATTGTCCTTCACCGTGACAGGCACGCCGTCGAGCGCGCCAGACGGCTCGCCGCCGGTCCAGCGCGCGGTCGAGGCCTTCGCGGCCTCGCGCGCGCCGTCGGGGTCGAATGCATAGAGCGCTTTCAGATGCGGTTCCCACGCCGCGACGTGCGCAAGCACGTCCTCCAGCACCTCGCTCGGCGAGAACTGCTTGGCGCGATAGCCCGCGATCAGATCGACCGCGGACAGATCATGCAGCGAGGTGACCGTCTCTTCGGCGCTCTTTTTATGCATGGCTACCCACCGGCATGCGGGTCTCGATGATGCGGGCGAACATGCTGGCGCCGATCGGCAGGATCTTGTCGTCGAGCACGAAGCCGGGATTGTGCACGGGCACCGAGCCGTCGTGGCCGACCCAGAAATAGGCGCCGGGAATGGTTTGCAGCATGTCGGCAAAATCCTCGCTGCCCATCTTCGGCTGGGCGCGGGTGATCACGTTGGCGGGATCCACGATCGTGCGCGCGACCTCCTCGACCACCTTGGACTGCTCGACCTGGTTGATCAGGACGCCAAAAGTGTCGCGGATGTCGGCTTCGATCGTGCACTGGAACGCAGCTGCTATGCCGGCACAGATCGTGCGGATGCGCTCGCTGATCAGGGCGCGAACTTCGTCCGAGAAGGTGCGGATGGTGCCGCAGAGATGCGCTTCGCCGGGGATGACGTTGTAGGCGGAGCCGGCATGGATCTGGGTGATCGAAATGACGGCGGACTGCAGCGGCTCGACGTTGCGGCTGACGATGGTCTGGATCGCCTGCGCCAGCGTGGTCGCGATGATCACCGCGTCCTTGGAGCGCTCGGGCATCGCGCCATGCGCGCCATAGCCGGTGATGCGGAGGTCGAAGAAGTCGGCGCTGGCCATCGCCGGGCCTGGCAGGATTGCGATCTCGCCGTGGTTGAGGTCAGGCGCGTTGTGCAGGCCGTAGAGCTCGTCGCAGGGGAATTTCTCGAACAGGCCGTCCTTGATCATCGCGCGGGCGCCGCCAAGGCCTTCTTCGGCCGGCTGGAAGATCAAATGCACGGTGCCGTCGAAATTCCGGGTCTCGGCGAGATAGCGCGCGGTGCCGAGCAGCATGGTGGTGTGGCCGTCATGACCGCAGCCGTGGAAGCGGCCAGGGATCTTCGAGCTCCATTTCAGATTGGTGTTCTCCTCCATCGGCAGCGCGTCCATGTCGGCGCGCAGGCCGATGCGCTTGCCGCTTGTCCCCTTGCCTTTGATGACGCCGATCACGCCGGTGCCGCCGAGGCCGCGATGCACCTCGATGCCCCAGCTCTTCAGCTTGTCGGCGACGATGCCGGAGGTGCGCACTTCCTCGAAGCCGATCTCGGGATGGGCGTGGAGGTCGCGCCTGATAGCAGTGAGTTCGTCGGCATAGCCGTCGATGTGGTCGATCGTGGGCATGTGTCCTGTCCGGTTAGCGTGATGGGGGATGGAAGGCGGGGCCGTTCGGCTTGATGCGGATGCCCGGCCGCAGGCGCGTCCAGGGCAGGGTGGCGGTGTCGGCCGGCATCGCGCCGGGGGCGGCGCAGATCAGCAGCTTCTCCGCGATCGGCTCGAAATCGGCGCGGAAGTGCACCGAGCTCTTGTTGACCAAAATCTTCTGCGCGGTCGGCTCGATGCCGACATAGCGGTACATCGCTTGGTCGGCGAGCTGCGCCTTGTGCGAGGAGACGACGACGCGGACGTCGCCGATGCGCAGGCAAGCGGAGGGACCCATCTCCATCTCGCGGCCGCCATAATAAGGACCGGGCGCGACGAAGCGGCCGTCGGAAAGCTGTTCGACCACGAAGGTCTCGCGATAGGGCTCGTCGCCGGGGATGCCGGATTTGCCGCCGAGCGACAGCGTCACGGTGGCGCCGACGCCGGCTGCATGCGCGGCCCTGGCCGAGACCGGATCGTAGATCGCCCCCGTCGCGGCGCTCGCTCTGTTGCGCACCAGCGCGCGCAGCATGCCTGTCGTGTCGGAATCCCCGCCCGCGCCTGGATTGTCCTGGGTGTCGGCGATGATGATCGGCTTGCTCGCGCTCCTGGAAAGCTCCATCGCGTGGCGCACGCCGTCGTCGGGGGACCAGATCTTGCCGTCGAAATCGTCCTCGTGGCTCTCGATCAGCTTGACGATCGCATCAGCCGCGCGATCGGCGTCGGCTTGCGTCTTGCCATAGGCAAACACGCTCGGTCCGCAATCGCGGAAATCGGCGGCGGGGAAGCCCGGTGCGAAGGAGAGTGTCGGAACCGCATCGTTCTCCAGCGCAGCGAGCCTCTCGTAGATGCCTTGGGTGGGCTGGTCGTTGGTGCACTGCCAACTGATCGGGATCAGGAACGGCAATTGCCGGAACGCCTTTGCGAAGCGCTGCTTCGACTTCAGCAACAGCGCGAGATGCCTTGCGCAGGCGCGGCCGGTTGCGGCCATGTCGACATGCGGATAGGTGCGGTAGGCGATCAGCGCGTCGGCATGCTCGATCATCTCGGGCGTGACATTGGCGTGGAGGTCGAGGCTCGCGACCAGCGGAACATCCTTGCCGATGATGCGGCGCACGCGCGCCAAGATCTCGCCTTCGCCGTCGTCGAGATGCTCGGTCACCATCGCCCCGTGCAGGTCGAGATAGACGGCATCGAGCGGACCGGCGGCTGCGATGCCGTCGACCATCACCTTCACGATGCGCTCGAAAGCATCCTTGGTGACATGCGCCGACGGGCTCGCACCGCAGGCGATCGTTGGAATGAGTTCCCAATCATTCGCTTCCGCGCCGTCGACGAAGCCCGCGAGACCGACATTGATGCGCCGCATCACCTTCAGCACGTCGGCGCCTTGCGTCATCGCCGGCCAGCCGCCGCCATGCTGAAAGTCCGCGAACGTCGCCTTCGTCGGAGCGAAGGTGTTGGTCTCGTGCAGGAAGCCGCCGACGGCGATGCGTGTCATTACTCAGTCCAAACAAATGAAAGTGCGCGACGTTAGCCTTCGACGTTAGCCTTGGCCCCGCGGCGAGAGCAAGGTGCGAAGCAATCGCGCCATGCATAGGGTCAGATCGTTTTGGGAATGCTGCGGATGCGGTGGGTGTTGTGAGAGGAGCCATCTGCCATACCTCCGGTGTCGTCCTGGCGAAGGCCAGGACCCATACCGCGAGGTCTATCTGTGGTGTGCGCTGTTAGTCCCGAGCGATGAGTCTTCGCCAAACTTCTCGCGGGGTAATGGGTCCTGGCTTTCGCCAGGACGACAGCGGAGAGATTTTTACGCGCTCGCCCCCACGCCCTCTGCCACCGGCCGGAAGTTCGCAAAGTCCCAGTCGCGCCCCGGAGCTGCATCCAGCAGCGCCTTGGTGTAGGCCTCCTTCGGATGCGTCAGCACTTCGGCGGCGGGGCCCTGTTCGACGACGCGGCCGTGCTGCATCACCACGACCTCGTCGCAGATTTGCGCGGCGACGCGCAAATCATGGGTGATGAACAGGATGGCAATGCCGAGCCTCTTCTGGATCTCGTCCAGCAGTTCCAGCACCTGCGCCTGCACGGAGACGTCGAGGGCGGAGACCGCCTCGTCCGCGACCAGCACGTCCGGATCGAGCGCGAGCGCGCGGGCAATGGCGATGCGCTGGCGCTGGCCGCCGGAGAACTGATGCGGATAGCGCGACACCGCATCTGCGGGCAGGCCGACCAGCTCGAGCAGCTCGCGCGCCCGTTTCATGGCATCGGCGTGTGCGACGCCGTAATTGATCGGGCCTTCGGCGATGCTCTCGCCGACGGTGACGCGCGGATTGAGCGAGCGGTAGGGATCCTGGAACACGATCTGGATCTTCTGCCGGTGCGGCTGGAGCAGGCGGCGCGAGATGTCGGCGATCTCGCGGCCGGCGAGGCGCACGCCGCCGGAGGTCGGATCTATCAGGCGGACGATGCAGCGCGCGACCGTCGACTTGCCCGAGCCGCTCTCGCCGACGATGCCGAGGGTGCGGCCCTTGCGCAGCGTCAGCGTCACCTTGTCGGCGGCGACGACCTCGCGGCCTTTGCCGAAGAAGGCGCGCTCCTTGTAGACCTTGCTGAGGTCGTTGGCCTCCAGCACCACCGGCTCACGGGTCTCCTCGCGCGGCGACCGCGGCACCAGGCTCGGCACCGAGGCGAGCAAATTGCGGGTGTATTCCATGGTTGGATTGCGCAGCACGGTCTCGAGCGGACCGGTCTCGACCAGACGGCCCTGCCGCATCACCGCGACGCGGTCGGCGATCTCCGCAACCACGCCCATGTCGTGGGTGATGAACAGCACCGCCGTGCCGTGATCGCGCTGGAGGTCGCGGATCAGGGTCAGAATCTGCTTCTGCGTGGTGACGTCGAGCGCAGTGGTCGGCTCGTCCGCGATCAGGAGCTTTGGTTCGAGCACCAGGGCCATCGCGATCATGATGCGCTGGCGCTGGCCGCCGGAGAGGCGGTGCGGGTAGGAGGCGAAGATGCGCTCGACCTGCGGCAGGCGCACCTGCTCCATCATGTCGAGGATGCGCTTCTTCCGTGTTTTGGCGTCGAGATTGGTATGGGCGCGCAGGACTTCGTCGATCTGGCGGCCGACCGGCACGACCGGATTGAGTGCGGTCATCGGCTCCTGAAAAATCATCGCCATCTGCGTGGCGCGGAGCTGGCGCAGGCGGCGGTCGGTCGCGGTGAGCAGCTCCTCGCCGACCAGCTTGACGCTGCCGCCGGTCGGCACCAGCGTGCCCTTGGGCAAGAGGCCCATCGTGGTCAGGGAGGTCACCGACTTGCCCGAGCCGCTTTCGCCGACGAGGCACAGCGTCTCGCGCTCGCGCACCTGGATCGAGATGCCGTCGATGATCTTCGGCCCGCCCGGCTTCTTGCCGACGGAGACGACGAGATTGTTGATGTCGAGGATGGTGTTGGTCATCAGGTCACTCCATCGTCATTGCGAGGAGCCCGCGACAAAATTGCAAAGCAATTTTGCGCTGGCGACGAAGCAATCCAGAATCTTTCCGCGAAGGCAGACTGGATTGCTTCGCTTCGCTCGCAATGACGAAACAAGGGGATGGGCCGGCGAAACAAATCACTTCCCCTCCCGCTGCTTCATGCGCGGATCGAGGGCGTCGCGGGCGGCATCGCCGATCAAGTTGATGCTGAGGATGGCGATCGAGAGCAGCAGGCCCGGCCAGAAGATCAGCGACGGCTTGAGCTGGAAGTACTGGCGGCCCTCGGCCATGATATTGCCCCAGGTCGGCGTCTCCGGCGAGATGCCGGCGCCGAGGAAGGAGAGAATGGCCTCGGTCAGGATCGCGGAGGCGCAGACATAGGTGCCCTGGACGATCAGCGGTGCGATCGTGTTCGGCATCAGATGCCGCCACATGATCTTCGGCAGGCTGGAGCCGACCGAGATCGCCGCCTCGACGTAAGGCTCCTCGCGCGCCGACAGCACCACCGAGCGCACTAGGCGCGCCACGCGCGGGATCTCCGGAATGGTGATCGCGATCAGCACGGTCCAGAGGCTGGCACCGGAGAGGGACACCACGGCGATCGCGAGCAGGATGCTCGGCATCGCCATCAGGCCGTCCATGATCCGCATCATCACGGCATCGACCAGCTTGAAGAAGCCGGAGACGAGACCGATCGCAAGGCCAATGGCGACCGAGAGAATCGCCGAGCCGATGCCGATCAGAAGCGAGATGCGACCGCCATAGATGACACGCGACAAGAGATCGCGTCCGTAGGCGTCGGTGCCGAGCAGGAACTGCGCCGACGACGGTTTGAGCCGCTGCGACGGCGCGAGCTGGATCGGATCATGCGGCGCGATCAGCGGCGCCACGATCGAGATCACCACGACCAGCGCGAGGCAGACCGTGGCCGTCGCGATGATCGGCGTCGAGGTGAGGAATCCGAACCGCGGCCGCAGCGGCGACGTGATCGGAATGGACGACTGGGGGAGGCTATCAACCGACATTCTTGTTCTTACCCTTGCCTCAGTACCGGATCCGGGGATCGAGCAGCGTATAGGCGACGTCGATCAGGAGATTGACGACGACATAGATCAGCGACGTCAGCAGGATCATCGCCTGGATCACCGGATAGTCGCGCGCCAGCACCGCGTCCACGGTGAGGCGGCCGATGCCGGGAATGTTGAATACGCTCTCGGTGACGACGACGCCGGAGATCAGCAGCGCGAATCCGGTGCCGATGACGGTGATCACGGGCACCGCGGCGTTGCGCAGCGCATGCCGCATCATCACGGCGACTTCGTTGATGCCCTTGGCGCGTGCGGTGCGGACGTAATCTTCGCCGAGCACGTCGAGCATCGCCGCGCGCGTCATGCGCGCGATCAGTGCGATGTAGATGAAGGAGAGCGCGCAAGTCGGCAGGATGATGCGTTCGAAGAACGGGCCAAAACCATTCGAGATGCTCTTGAAGCCCTGCACCGGCACCCAGCGCAAATCGATCGCGAAGATTTCGATCAGGACATAGCCGACCACGAACACCGGCACGGAGAAGCCGAGCACGGACAGGCCCATCACGAAGCGGTCGATCCAGGTGCCGTGCTTCCACGCCGCGATCACACCCAAGGGCACGGCGACGATGACGGCGAGGATGATGGTCGACAGCGCAATCGAGATCGACGGCTCGACGCGCTGGCCGATCATCTTCATCACCGGCAGGTTGGAGATCAGCGAGGTCCCGAGGTCGCCGTGCAGCAGCTTGTTCACCCAGGTGACGAACTGCACGATCAGGGGCTCGTTGAGGCCGAGCGATGTGCGGATGCGCTCCAGCCGCTCCGGCGTCGCGTTGTCGCCGGCGAGAATGGCGGCGGGATCGCCGGGGGTGAGGCGAAGCAGCAGGAAGACGAACAGCGCGACGACGCCCATCACGGGCACGGCGGCGAAGATTCGGCGAACGAGATATCCGAGCAAGTTGGATCCGTCAGATTAGAGTCAAATCGTGGCAGGGGCTTTGGCAAGCCTGCCATCAGCCTAACATTTCAGCAATTCCCGTGCCATCCGGGCCACAGCTTTTGCAGTGCGGCCAGTCGTTTCGAGCGCCCCTTTCACCTCAGGCGTCATTCCGGGTTCAGTCCTTTGGACCGCCCCGGAATGACGGGCTCAAAAATCACTCCAGCGTTGCCAGCAGCCCCGCCATCAGCCGGCCGCGTTCGACCAGGCTTTCGACCTCGATATACTCTTCGAGCGTGTGGCCGTTGCCACCACGCACGCCCAGGCCGTCGAGCGTCGGGATCCCCATTGCGCCGGTGAAGTTGCCGTCGGAGCCGCCGCCGGCACTCGCATGCGGCAGTTCGGCGCCGAGCGACTTGGCGATGCCGCGGGCTTTTTCATACAACGCCATGGTCCCGGCATCCGGTTCCCACACCGGGCGCGTCACGCCGCGGGTGACCTTGAAGGTGACATCATTGGTTGTGCCTGACAGCGCCAGCATCCTCTCGACGCCGCGATCGAGATCGGCCTGGCGCTTGGCCATCGACAGCGCCTCGCCTGTGGCGGTCGTGGCAACGCAATTGACCCATTGTCCGCCATGCACGACGCCAACCGAGAAGGTGCAGTCCTCCGTGGTCATCGCGTCGATTGCGAGGATCTGCCGGGCCATCTCGCGGATCGCCGAGCGTCCCGCCGAGAGCGTCGCACCGGCGTGGCTCGGCCGTCCCGTCGCCTCGAGATTGAAACGCGCGATGGCGTAACGTCCGGTGGTGACGCCGTTGTCGGCGCGGCCGGGCTCGGGCACCAACACGTATTTGTTGCGCGCGGCCTCTGCCTCGATGATGTCGCGGGTCGAGGGGGTGCCGACTTCCTCGTCCGGCGTGAACAGCACCGTGATCGGCAGCGGCGTGGTGAAGGCGGCGCGCGCCAGCTGCCGGATCGCCTCCAGCGAGAGATAATTGCCGCCCTTCATGTCGTAGATGCCGGGGCCGTAGCACTTGTTGCCCTCACGCCGCCATTTCAGCTTCTCGATGGTGCCGACCGGGTGGACGGTATCCATGTGCCCGGCGATCAGGATGCCGGGCTCGCCCTGCTTCGGATGGGGAAAGCGCGCGCGGATCACGTCGCCAAAGCCCTGGCGGCCGGCGATGCGTTCGATGGTCGCACCCATGATGGCCATATCCCGCGCTGCGAAATCGAGTATGCGATTCACGGCGCCTGCGTCCCAGGTCGGACTCTCGCATTCCACCCAGCCGCGCAGGCCCTGGAGCATCGCCTCGGAATCGAAGGGAAGATTGGCTGGATTCATCTCAATGTCTCTCAAGCTTTGAAAGATGGAACGCGCATTGCATCGGCGCGGGGCAGGACAGGCAGAGAGTGTTGTAGAGCCAAACCGATCCTTGTGGAGCCCGTGCACACGCCGCGAGGGCTTGCAGCGAAACCGGATTGACGCGCTCGGCACGGTCTGCAAGTCTCGAAAAGATAAAGGCATTGCATGAGGTTAGTTCGCCCAAAGAACGAACCGGATGCTCAACCAATAATCTGCCTTTGAACAGTTTCACGTCAGGAGAAACTTTCCATGTTCAACTTCATGCGCCGGGGGTCTCGCGCGTTTGCCTCCAAACTTGCGCTGTCGGTCGTCGCGCTGTCCACGGCGATGGCCTCGCCGGTGTTTGCCGCCGGCAAGACCATCACGGCGGTGATGCATTCGGATCTGCGCATCATCGATCCGATCTTCACCACGGCCTACATCACGCGTGACCATGGCTACATGGTTTACGACACGCTGGTGGCCACCGATTCGAACTTCAAGATCCAGCCGCAGATGGCGGACTGGAAGATCTCCGACGACAAGCTCACCTACACCTTCACGCTGCGCGACGGCCTGAAGTGGCATGACGGCGCGCCGGTCACGGCGGAGGACTGCGTCGCCTCGCTGAAGCGTTGGGCCGCGGTCGACGGCATGGGCCAGAAGCTCATGGACTTCACCGCGAGCATCGAGGCGACCGACGCCAAGACCATCACGCTGAAGCTGAAGGAGCCCTACGGCCTCGTGCTCGATTCGATCGGCAAGCCGTCCTCGCGCGTCGCCTTCATGATGCCGAAGCGCCTCGCCGAAACGCCGCCGGACAAGCAGATTCCTGAGCAGATCGGCTCGGGTCCTTTCAAGTTCGTGCAGTCGGAATTCCAGCCGGGCGTGAAGGCGGTCTACGTCAAGAACACCGATTACGTGCCGCGCAAGGAGCCGGCGAGCTGGACCTCCGGCGGCAAGGTGGTGAAGGTCGACCGCGTCGAATGGATCACCATGCCGGACTCCCAGACCGCGGTGAACGCGCTGCAGTCGGGCGACATCGATTTCATGGAAAATCTGCCCTACGACATGCTGCCGATACTGGAGGCGAACAAGGAGATCACGCTCGAGGTCTCGAACAAGTTCGGCTTTCAGACGCTCGGCCGGATGAACTTCCTTCATCCGCCGTTCGACAACGTGAAGGTGCGCCGTGCCGCCTTGCTGGCGATGAATCAGAAGGACGTGCTCGACGCGTTGGTCGGCAACGCGAAGTACCAGAAGATCTGTGGCGCCTTCTTCGTGTGCGATACGCCGCTCGCGACCGAGGTCGGCGGCGAAACCCTGGTGAAGGGCAATGGCATGGCGGAAGCCAAGAAGGCGCTCGCCGAGTCCGGCTATGACGGCACCCCGGTCGTGATCATGGCCCCTGGCGATGTCACGACGCTGAAGGCGCAGCCGATCGTTGCGGCCCAGCTGCTGCGCGAGGCCGGCTTCAAGGTCGATTTGCAAGCGACCGACTGGCAGACCGTGGTGAGCCGCCGCGCCAGCCAGAAGCCGCCGAAGGAGGGCGGCTGGAACATGTTCTTCACCAACTGGGTCGCGGCCGACGTCTCCAACCCGATCGCCAATCTCTCGATCGGCGGCCAGGGCAAGAAGGGCGGCTGGTTCGGCTGGGCGGAAGACGCCAAGATCGAGCAGCTCAAGGACGCCTTCGTCCGCGCGCCCTCGCTCGACGAGCAGAAGAAGATCGCAGCCGACATCCAGAAGGAAGCGTATGAGCAGGTGATCTACATTCCGCTGGGGCAGTATCTGCTGCCGAGCGGCTGGCGCAAATCGCTGAGCGGCGTGCTCGACGGTCCCGCGACGCCGCTGTTCTGGAACATTGATAAGTCGGAGTAGGGGCAGGCCAGACCACGCGTCTTTCGTCTCCTTCACCACGCGGCGCCGCTGTCATCAGCGGCGCCGTTGCCTTTTGTCGACCTTGCGTTGGCTGAGAGGCCGGAGCTTTTTAACCGTTCCAGTTTTCAATTGTTGCTATTTGTTTCTGTCCTGAAATAGATGTGTCGTCCTCGCGCATCGCTTTTCCTTCTTTCATTTGATTCCCGTGCCGCTCGATTTTGCATTCCAGGCGATGGCCGAACGGTCCGATCGTGCGCCGGCGCGATGGCGCCGGCCTTTCCTGCACTGGCTGGACGCGGTCGAGACAGGCTGGGCCGTGCCGCTTCTCATCGCCTGCTTTGTCGCGATCTGGACGCTTTATCTCGTCATCGCGTACGCCGGCGGCGGCCTGCATCCCGATACGCTCGAAGCGTGGACCCTGGGCCGGCATTTCGCCTGGGGTTATCACAAGCATCCGCCATTGACCGGCTGGGTTGCCGCTAGCTGGACCTTCGTCTTCCCGCTCAGCGACTGGTCGCTGCAATTGATGGCGATGGCCAACGCCGGGCTTGCGCTGTATTTCGTGGACCTCATCGCGCGGCAGTTCGTAAGCGGGCACAAGCGCGTCCTGGTGCTGCTGCTCCTGATGCTGACGCCGGCCTATCAATTCCATGCCCAGCGCTTCAATGCCAATGCCGTGCTGCTCGCGGTCTGGCCGCTGGCGACCTGGTGCTTCCTTCGCGCGTTCGAGACGCGCTCCGCGTCGTGGGCGGTCGCGGTGGGGTGCACGACGGCGCTGGCAATGCTCGGCAAATATTATTCGATCTTTCTCGTCGCGAGCTTCGCGTTTGCCGCGCTGGCGCACCCGGCGCGGCGCGCCTATTTCACCTCCGCTTCGCCCTGGATCTCGGCGGTGGTCGGGCTCGCGGCGCTGTCGCCGCACGTCGTGTGGCTCGCGGCCACGGGGGCGTCAACTTTCACCTATGCGCTGGCCCATGCCAACGGCAATGCCTTAAGCTCGCTCGGCGAGGCCAGGAATTTCCTGCTCGGGCTGGCGGCGGCCATGAGCGTGTCGGCCGTGCTATGGGTCTTGATCGCGGGCACGCGGCTGAAGCAATTTCCGGCCGACTTCGCTGCAATGAGCCCGGGTCTGCGGCTCCTGTTCTACGTTGCCATGGGCACGATCACGTTGCCGGTGCTGACATCGCTCGTGATGGGCACTGATCTGCCGTCGCTGTGGGCATTGCAGGGGCTGTTCCTGTTCGCCGTCCTCGTGGTTTGCGGCGCGCGCTATCCGATCGAGCGCTTCTACACCGTCAACCTCACCGTGACCGTGGCTGGCGTCGCGCTCGTTGCGGTCATGGTCGTAGCGCCGATCCATGCCGTCTATCGCAACGATCACGGTTACGAAGAAGGCCGGAATTTCTACGCGCAGGTGGCCGGCGAATTGACGCGCGAATGGCGCGAGTTGGCCGGCACGCCGCTCGGCGCCGTGAGCGGTGATGATTCGCTGGCCTTCGCGACGGCGTTCTACAGCCCCGACCATCCGCATTGTGCACGGCCGTTCGAGCATCAAAACTCCTGGGGCTTGCCGCGCAAGGCGACGCTGGACCGCGGCTGGGCCGCGCTCTGTTTTCGTGGCCAGGACTATTGTGGCAGGTGGATGGAATGGGTGTCCTCGAAAGCCGGACACGTGGTCAAGCGCGAGTTCACGGTGCAGGCAACTCTGTGGGGGCGGCCCGGCCTGTCGCGGAAGGTGGTCGTGCTGATGGTGCCGCCGCGAGGAAGCGGGGCGGCACCCGAGAGCGCTGCTGAGGATTTCAGCGCCAGCAGGCGGGCGGCCGAATAGATTTCGTGATCAGCAATGGCTGTCGCGTACCTGCTCGAGCCCCTCGCTCGCCAAAGGCGTCGTGAACGTGGTCTGCTCAGCGTCCGGCTCCGAACGCTCCTGCTTCTGCCGTTTCGCCTCGCGGTCTTCGCGGTGTTTCAGTTCCATTAACGTGGCCTCTCGAATTGCTGCAGGACAACATCGAGAGGGACGGGAAGTTCCTCACGCGATGGGGCGATGATGCGGCTTGAACAGCCGTCCCTTTTTCACCGCCAGCACGATCGCGAGCGCTGCGAGCGTCGACAGGAAGAAGCCGACCGAGAACTGCACAGCGTGCCGTCGAAGCTTCGCCCGATCAGGGAGTCATGCATGCAAGCGAGGTACTTTTTGCGCCGTGGGGAATGACCAACGATTGACCTTCAATTGCTTTCGCGAAGGCAATCGCAAGAGCTGCAACGGCTGCACCAGCGAAGATGTCCACAAAGTAGTGTCCACCCCACAAGGGCGTTGCTGCCAGCATTGCAACGCACATCATTAAAGCCCATGGACGCATCCACCACGCCCACAGCGCGAGCAGAGCCGCAGCAGCATGGAAGCTGGGAAAGGTCACGATGCCGCCGATCTGCGAGATGTTCAGAACCTGTAGGCTGCTGCTTCTCACCACGGGCAGGCGATCGAGCTGGATGAGATAGCCGCTAGCCTTGAAGGTCGCGAACTCGGTTGGCAAATTGTATTGCTGATAGGTGCCGATGGCCGGTATCAGCGCAGAAATCAAAGCCACCGCACAAAGGGTGAGCAACGTCGCCATCGTGAACTGTTGCAATCGAACGTGGTTGTTCGTCAGTCCGAGAACGATGGGAACCGCGATCGGCGGCAAACCGATTGCACCATAGGACAAGCATGCGTACGGCAGCAGCGCAGGCCAGGCTGTCATGAGCCGGTAATAGACAGTCCAATCCAGTCCGAAGAATTTGTCCCAGGAGTCGAGCATGGCATCCTGCAATGGCAAATTTGCAGATGCTGCGACGTAGGTCAGGACGGCCCCGAGCATGGACACGAGGCCTAACTGGGCGATGGAAATAAGAACGTACGCAATGCGCACGGCGCGTACTCGTGACAACAAGACGTGACCCGCCGCCGTGAGACCTGCAACCGTCGCCATGCCTCCCAACAACTCGCCTTCGAGGGCCATCGAGAGTTTCAGCAAGGCAAGGGATACGCCGACGAATAGCGCCAGAATTGTAATAGTGATCCAGTTCAGCAGGTAGAGACCACAGGCTTCCACTGCTTCTGAACTCGTTTGCGCTCCGGCGGATTGGGCGGGACTGTTTCTCACGTAAGCACGAACGGTCATGCGCCGCCATTTCCTGCATTTTCCGGGAAATATATGGCAACACAACCTTTAATATATCAACAACCTGCCGGCGTCGTTAGGCAATGGAACAACCCTCATTCCTAATCAAATCTCTACGACAGCAGGATCCATTCCGGCAAAATTGAAATAAAGACATCGCATGACCTCAAGATCAGGGCGCGTACTCATAAATCTTCGTCAATATCCGCTTCGATCCGATACCGACCGCCGCTGTGCAACCGCAGCAAAGGTCGCGATGGGCCAACAGCTGCCAGGGGGGCAATACAAGCCTCCGCAAGTCTCTTCACTTGAGTCCGATCACCATCGAGTCTGGACCGGCCAGCGGTTCGATGCGCAACTCTGCAAAGCCTGCCTCCTTGAGCCAACCCATGCAGTCCGCCGCCGTAAAGTCGAAGCCTTCGCGGGTCTCAATTAGCATGTTCAGGCTCATCAGCAATCCAAAGGCATTGCGTCGACGGTCATCGTCGATGATCGGATCGTAGATGATCAGCGCGCCGCCGAACGGTAACGCTTCGTAGGCTTTGCGTATCAGCGTCCGCTTTTTATCAAGGCTCCAGTCGTGCAGGATATGCCCCATGATTAGCACATCCGCTGGCGGCATCGCCTGCGCGAAGAAGTCACCGGCCTGGAATGAAAGCCGCGCGGGGAGACCGTGCCGCGCTGCGTAGGCTTCGAAATGCGGCCTCACCACCGGCAGATCGAAGCCGATACCAGAGAGATGGGGATGTGCCCGAGCAAGCTCGACCGCAAGGCCGCCCTCGGCGGTGCCGATGTCGGCGAAGCTTTTGTAGTCAGCCCAAGGGAATTTCTCTGCAATGGCGTGCGCGGCGCCGAGACTCAATCCCGTCATCGCTTTGAGGAACTCTGAGAGGATCGCTGGGTCGCGGTATATCTCGTCGAACAGGTCACGGCCCTGCTTCGCCTCATTCTGCGGCTCGCCGGTACGCAAGGCTTCGGTCAGCGCACCCCAGAATGGATAAAGCCGCGCGTTTGCCATTTCGAGTATTCCGCCGACATAGGTTGGTTTGCGTCGATCTAGAAACTGGGAGCCAGCCGGCGTGTTGGAGTAGAAGCCATCCTTACGTTCGAGCTGTCCGAGCGACACCAGCGCATCGAGGAAGTCGCGGATGCTGCGCGGATGAAGCTTCAGCCGAGCCGTCAAAACGTCTGCGCTGAGCGGCCCGTCGGCCAGCAAAGTGAACAGCCCGAGTTCGACTGCGCTCAGCAGCGTCTTTGAGCCCCAAAAGGCGAAGCCGAGCTGCATGATGGCGTCCGGCGTTACCGATGCCCTCGCGTTAAGGTCTTTCGACTGAATTTGCTGGTTCATGGCGGGGTCTCCCGATGGGGGTACGGAACGCAACCAGATTAGTTTTGGAGCGCGAGGTTGGCCTTGAAGCCGTATTGATTTTTCATGCTCTTTCCATTGACATGCCGACTGCGGCCGGAGCCGCCCGCGGGAGACGATAGGGTGCGCCTCTATTTCGAGAAGTGTGTGTTGGACACCGACCGGCGTGAGCTTCGGCGCGGCGAAAGCCCTGTGCCGGTTCAGCCCCAGGTGTTCGACCTCCTGGTCCATCTGATCGAGAACCGTGACCGAGTGGTCACCAAGGACGATCTACTGGAGGCCGTCTGGAACGGCCGCATCGTGTCTGAATCGACGTTGATCAGTCGCATCAATGCAGCGCGCCGTGCGATCGGCGATGACGGCGACCAGCAACGACTCATCCGCACTATCGCGCGAAAGGGCGTTCGGTTCGTTGGCGAGGTAGAGAAGCGCCAGGCGGTCGCGAGTTCTTCCTTGCCTATCGAGGGGGCGCCCGAACCCTCAGCCGCAACAATGGCGCTTGTGGATCGTCCGTCGATCGCGGTCCTGCCATTCACCAACATGTCTGGCGACACCGAACACGACTTCTTCGTCGACGGGATTACGGAGGACCTCATCACGGCGCTCAGCCGCATCCGGCAGTTTCTCGTGATCGCACGCAATGCGACGCTCCGATACAAGCGCGAGCTCCCCGACATACGCGAGATAACGGCGATGCTCGGCGTACGCTATGTAGTCGAAGGTAGCGTCCGCAGGGATGCCGGACGCGTCCGTGTTTCAGCCCAACTCCTGGACGGTGGTACTGGCAATCACGTCTGGGCGGAGCGGTTCGATCGCAAGCTTGACGATATTTTTGCCATCCAAGACGAGATCGCTCGGGAAATCGCTGGGCAGATCGAGCCGGAACTGGGCCGCGCCGAATACGAGCGAACCAAGGCCACGCCCCCCGAAAACTTGGGCGCTTGGGAGCTGTTCCATCGCGGTATGGCGTTGATCGCGCAGCGTACGCGGGACGGCAATGCCGAGGCGCGGCGGGTGCTCGAGCGTTCGCTTGCGCTCGACTCCGGTTTTGCGCCCGCTCATGCGGCGATCGCGTGGAGTCAGGCAGAGGATCTCTTCTTCTGCTACGCCGCGCATGACCCGAAAGATATTCTCGACCGTGCTCGCCGTGCGGTGGTGCTCGACGATCGGGACGCTCTATCGCATCTCGCGTTGGCTTGGGGCCTGACTTTCGATCGCCAACCAGAGTCCGCAGTCAATGCGGCGAAGCGAGCGATCGCACTCAATCCAAGCTTCGCGCACGCCTATGCGATCCTTGGCCGGCTCCTGATCCAATCTGGCCGCTGCGACGAAGGTATTCGACAGGCCGAATGGGCGCTCCGTTTGAGTCCATTCGCGCCGAGCGCACGTCAGTACCTCAACGTCCTCGCCGTCGGCTATCTCTATCTAGGCAATGATGCTAAAGCGGTTGAATTCGCCCGTGAGTCCATCCACTCGTTCGACACCTGGGCGCAGCACATGATCATCACGTCGGCCCTTGGCCATCTTGGCGATCACGAAGGCGCAAAGCACGAAATTCGCGAGACGCGAAAACATCGACCAGATTTTTCGATCACCCAGGTGCTCCGGGATTACGTCGTCTTTGACGCAACTTGTCTCGATCGACTGCTGGCCGGACTTCGCAAAGCGGGCGTTGCAGAAACGTCGAAATTAGGCCTGACCTCCAGACGAAGCTAGACAACTGACAGACTCGCGGCGTGTCGGCAGGTATGTTTTGGGTCATTTTCGACGGATTCCGCGGCGGTCGTCGGTTAATGTCTGCACGAGCGACGACTTCTACTAGGAAGGCGTCAGGGTGCTCTTGTGGCGCCGACCGTTACGTTAAAGTGTCTAGCGGTGATCGATAGAGGCGCTCAGCAGAGCGCGCCCGACCCGAACGTCCGAACGAGCTCCCTCACGCGATGGGGCGATGATGCGGCTTGAACAGCCGTCCCTTTTCCACCACCAGCACGATCGCGAGCGCTGCGAGCGTCGACAGGAAGAAGCCGATCGAGAACGGTAGCAGCGTGCCGTCGAAGCTTTGGCCGATCGCCATGCCGACCACGATTCCGATCAATGTCGTGATCGAGCCATAGAGCGAGGAGGCGGTGCCGGCGATGTGGCCCTGCGGCTCCATCGCGAGCGCGGTGAAATTGGCGACCATCATGCCGAACGAGAACATCATCAGGGCGGAGAGCACCATGAACAAGGATAGCGGCAGCACGCCGAGGCTTTCGGTCAGCAGCATCACGCCGGCCACCGCGGTGTACAGCGTCAGTGCACCGTGCGAGATCACGCGCATGCCGAGCCGGCCGACCAGCCTCGCGTTGAGAAAGCCGGCGATGGCGGTGCCGGCCGCGATCGCCGCGAAGGCGAGCGGGAAGTAATGGCCGAGGTGATAGATGCCGGTGAAGACCTGCTGGGCGCAGAAGACGTAGGCAAACAACGCGCCAATGACGCTGCCGGCGGCCGTGGCGTAGCCGATGGTCTGGCGATGGGTCACGGTCTGCCGGAAGGCCGAGAGCACGTCGGCGGGTGCCAGCGACCTGCGCTCGGATTCGGGAAGGGTCTCAGGCAGCCGCAGCACGCACCATGCGAGCGCGAGCAGGCCGTACAGCATCAGCACCACGAAGATGCCGCGCCATGCCGTCACCAGCAGCACCGCCTGTCCGAACGAGGGGGCAATCACGGGCACCGCGATGAACACCATCATCGCGAGCGACATCACGCTGGCCATGCGGCGGCCGACATAGCAGTCGCGCACGATCGAGGTCGCGATCACGCGCGTCGCCGAAGTGCCGAGCCCTTGCAGCGCGCGCGCCAGCAGCAGCGTCTCGAACGAGGGCGCGGCGACCGCCAGCACGCTCGCCACCGCATAGACCGCCATGCCGCCGAGCAGCATCGGGCGGCGGCCGAAGCGGTCCGACAACGGGCCCATGACGAACTGGCCGGCGCCGAAGCCGACCAGGAAGGTCGACAGCACCAGTTGAAGATGGTTGGTGACGGGAATCTTGAAGGCGGTGCCGATGTTGGGCAGGGCCGGCAGCATCATGTCCATCGCAAGCGGATTCAGCGCCATGATGGACGCGATCACGATGACGAATTCGGGAAAACCCATGGGACGGTGTCCGGAGGACACCCAATCGTCGGCATTGACGTCGGACAAGGAAGCTCACCTCTGAAATTGAGGGCGTTATCCATTCCGATGCTGCGTTGCACAACCCCCGTTTCGGGATGGCTGTCAGGCAGGGCCGGAGCGGACAAGAATTGGTGAGATGGCCGCCTTTCCTTTCCTGCCGGATTCTCCAGATCGTGCAACCCCCGGTGGCCGGAAACCACTGATTCACCATCCCTTCCTAAAGATCGGCGTCCGGCGCGGCCCGCCGGTCCGGCAGGATGAAACCGAAACGCATTCTGCCCACAGTGCGGCCGAGATGAGGAGGCGCCGCAGCGGCGCCCAGAGAAACAAGCCAAACAAAGGTATCCGCCTGTGTCCGAGATGTCCGGTGCAGCACGATGGTTGGAGCCCGCAGCCGACACGGCTGCGAGGCGGAATGTCTGGCTTGCCTGCCTGATCGCGCTGACTGCGCTGCTGGTGCTCGGCAATCTCGCCAACGACGCCAGGCTCGATGTGAAATATGGCTGGGACGTCCGGGTCAATTGCGCGGCCGTCGATGCGCATGCCGACGGGCTCGATCCCTACTTCGTCAAGAACCTGAAGGGCACCAAGCTCTCTTATCCCTATCTGCCGGTGACGCTGGACGTCTTCCGCCCGCTGTGCGCGGGCGGCTTTCTGGTCGATCATTACAGAGGAATCTTTCTCGTCCTGGCCGTGCTCTGCGGCCTGCTCTTGCCCGGGCTCGGCCGAACGGGCACGAGCGCGCGCGATGCTGCGCTCAGGGTGCTGTGCGCGCTGGGTGCGTTCGTCGGTTTCGAATGGGTGCAGGCGTCGGGGAATTTCGCGATTCTGAGCGGCCTGCTGACCGCGATCGCGCTGTCGCTCCTGCTTCGCCTGCCTCCCTCTGGAGAAGACACGACCTTTTCCTTGCGCCTTGCCGGCGCTGCACTGCTCGGCCTCGTGACCTCGTTCAAGCTGGTGTTCTGTCCCGTGCTGGCTGCGCTCTATTTCCTGCCGCTGCCGCGCGGTCGCAAGCTGGCGCTGATCGCGATGGCGGCGTTCGGCTTCGCATTGCCGGTCCTGATGTCGAGGCTGCTGTATCCCGATCTGTTCGCGAACTGGCTGCTTGCGATTGCGGGTCAGATCCCGAACCAGCATGCCGTCGACCTCGTGGAGATCAATCCGTCGCTGCTGCTGCTGGCGCGGGACCTGATGGTCGATGCCGGCCTCGGTGACAGCAAGCCAGCGATGTTCGCGACCTATGCGCTCGCAGCCCTCGCGCTGGTGCTGGTGCCGTTCGCCCTGTCCGTCCTGCGTGTGGCCGCGAGCCAGCCGGCGCGGGGAGGGGGATCGCTTCTGATGCGATTGGATCGGTGGCTGATGGATCATCCCCGCACGGCCAAGCGCGTCACGGTGCTTGCCATGTTCGCGCTCTATCTCAGCTCGCCACGCCTCAAGGAATATGCCTTCTTCGAGCTCGCGCTCTATGCCGCCATCCTCATCGTCGATCTTCCGGCCATAGCGCTCGCCGGATGTCTCTCGGTCGGTCTGCTCATTCCCGCACTGATCTCGCTTCTGGGAGCAGCATTCGAGGGCAGCTTCATTCTCCTCACGGTCGCGCTGATGTGCTTCTGGATCCTGCTGCTCGACTTCCGTGCCGAGCCGAAACGCCTAGAGGCGGAAGGCGCGCAACCATGAGCAATGTCGCCGCGCCCGCAAGTGCCCCAGAACGAAGGCGCTCTGCCGCCGCGACTCCGGCTAGTTCGTAACCGATTGCCTGCTTTGCGGGTCTGCACGCAGGCGAGAGTTGTCAGCACCATTGGTGCGGGCAGCCGGGGTCGAACCGGCACAGCGCTTGCGCGCCGAGGGATTTGTAGTCGGTCCGCTATAGTCCTCCAGATCGGCCGGGGGGCTTGATTCGAGAGTCAGCCGCTGACGCGCGGCCAGCTGCCGCCGGCCTGGATGTCGGGATGGCGCGGTTCGCAATCTGACACGCCGTACTCATCGCGAAGCCGATCAATTGCCACAAGTCCTTTCCGTCCCAATTCCTCGCTTGGCCCGCCAAGGAGGCCATAGAGCTCTTTGCGAAGCTCTATCAGGGGCTGGGGATGAAGCTCGTAGGCGCCAGACCAAGTGCTCGACGGCTGCCGCTGCGTCGCAGCTTCCCGTATCGCATGGGCTAGCATGCCATCAAATGGTTGCCTTCGTTGTGCATAGGCGCGGACAATTGAAACGACGACGTCGGGTCCACCAACCTCTGCGAGAGCTAACTCCAGAAGCTTGTCGCTCTGATCACCAAGATAGCGCGCTTTCGCTTCGGCTAGGACAGTGGGGGAGCCCTGCAGCTGGCTCGCCACCTTGAGCACAATATCTCGCCTATCTATGCCGCCTCGGGCATTTCCAAACGTTCCGTCCTTCACCAAATCCAGCATCGAAAACAAAGCGCTTCCATTGTTGAGACGAAGGAAGGCGCCTACGAACGTACGTTCGCTGGCGATCCAAGGGCATTCCCGGGCCAGTCGGATCAACGCTTCTTCTCCCTTCTGGCCCGGGGCGTTCCCAAACGCCGCAACAACACCTTCCATCTGATAGGGGTGTTGGAATAAGGTTCCTATTTCTTGAACGGCCGCAACGACGCTTGGCGGATTGTCCGTGAACGCAAGAAGCGCCAGCCAACGTTCAATTTCCCAATGGTTGTTGTCGTGTAGTTTCCAGCCTTGCGTCTTAGTACTTTCGATCCATGCGTCGATGCCGGCGCGGACCAGGCCTACCGGCAGGATTTGACCGTCTATCGCGATCGCGCAAAACAAATTCTGCTTTGCTGCTACTGGCAAGGAAAGATTGACGACCTTTTCGATGGTCTGTTCTCGATCTGCATAAGGCACACTGAGAACAACCACACTCATTTCGAGCGCTCTGCGCCTTTCGGCGTCAGTTTGACCGTTCTGGCAAATTCGCTCTATTGCGGCCATGATTGGAGCTGCGCATGCGCTCTCTTCAGTCTTAGTGCCTCGACGTGATCGTGCCTCTGCAACACCAGAATAATCCGGCCAACCTCTTATTGGTCGATCGGTTGTCTGCCGTCCCTCGCGTCGGTCATAGATGGCCTTGAGGCTGCGGGCAGCCTCCACGCCGAATTCTTCGTTGTCGAGATAGCCGACAAGCATCTCTATCACCCCGTCGTCAGCGATCGTTACGAGTGCTTTTGCATACCAGTTGCTCCAGATCGTCCCGCGATCTTCTCCAGACGTCTTACGCCGGATGTCTTCATCCAGCATGAGCTTTATGCTCTTAGATAAGCTTGGGGATGGCGCTCGACAAATAGCGATAGCCAGTTCGGCCAACTGAGCTCGTGTTGATCGTGGATCATTCACAAGAGCCGTAGCCCAGGAGCTGAGTAGCGCCACCAATCTCTCATGTTGAGGTTCGGGCAAGGCAAGCGAGCCACTTTGCGAGCCGTACTTTCCATGGCTCCCGATCAAGTCCGCGAAGAAGTTGATCTCGCGCGGATCAGACGTTTGCGGCAAAGCAAGCAAAGCGCCGACAAAGGCCGCGTCTTGGGTATTCGCTATACGTTGCTCGAATACCCGAAGCTCATCATAGAGGGCACGATGCGTAGTGTATGACTGACCGACGAGTGCCTTGTGCTTCTTGCTCGCTATATCCAGAAGGGTTGCGACTTCGCCCGTATCGCACAAGGCGGCGGCCACTAAGGACGATCTATCGGTGCCATCAGCAATCGCAATGGCTAGAACAGCTGGATCTGATCGCGGTGATGCTCCATTGAGGTGTTCGTCGATGTGGTGCGGAAGCTGTTTTCCAGCTTTCAGCCAGGCGCGACAAGCATCTGGGATCGCAGCGGGATATTTCTGGCGAATTTCGTAAAGTAGATGTGGGGAGCGATCGTCCTTGCGCGCAAATTCAAGCGCTTCTAACGCCGTTTGGACTTCGGAAGATGGCGCGTCGTTTTGAATAAGAGAGTAGAGGTGCGCGATATCATCTGTTGATTCGGCGTCCATCTCCTTACGTTCAGCCTTGAGCCGCTCACGAGTGGCGGGGTCCGTAATTTCGCGATCGTAACCGTCCTTTGCAAGCTTTCGCCAAACGGCTGGGCTCGACGTTTGAAGCAAATCGGTTAGCAGAGCCTCCGCTCTCCTAAAGGCGAGCCCCTCAGCGACTGACCCTCGAACGGAATCGCTTGCATCAAGTTTTGCCAAGCTTGCTGCGAGTTCAATTGTTTGAATGTCCCCTCGAAACGCAAATTCGGATATGACCCTCAATCGAACATTTTCGTCCGCCTCGGCAAACCGTCGGTCTACATTAGCACCCAAGACACCTGGGCGAATTCGGCGTACCGTGCTGAGGGCATGGAGGCTAACTTGATCATCGGAGCTTAGCAGCAGCGGCCAAATGAGGTCAGCAAACTCCGGTTTTCCAGTGTTGAGCATGAATTTCACGGCACGATCAACGTGTCCTGGACGATGCCAGCTCTGAACGAAAGCTTGAAAGAATCCGGACGCCTCTCGCCAGACTGTGTCACTGGATCGATAAATCATTTCGGCAGCGAGCATTGGATCAACCGCGAGAGCCAACGAAATCGCCTTTACAACAGCGCCTGCCTGCTCTGACCGAGACAGTCGCTCGCAAGCAAAAAGGATTGCCTCTTCCCAATGGCGTTGATCTAGAATCGACTGTCTTAGTGTAGTCGTTGCCGCGGCGTCACCTGATGCTGACGCAAGCATTGTCTTCTCGACAAAAGAAGAAGCGTAGAATTCTTGAAATTGCTGGTGCTGAAACTCATATTGTTGCGGCTCGGTGCCGAGACGTATCAGAATATGATGCGCGACGAGTAGGCCAAGTACCTTATGGGGATCTGCCGGCTGGTGAAGCTGTTGTTGTGCGACGAGCTGCTTGTGCGTGCTCACAATAATAGCCCGGGCTTCCTCCTCAGTTAAAGACGTGGTGCCTTGCTCAGTTGCACCGTTTGCCAGTTGGCCCATCACCTCGTCATGAAAGATTGCGCGCAAGGCCTCTGCCGTCTCTTGGTCGTTCTCGTGCTGGGCAATGAAAAGACGAAGAACCTCTTCTTTGGTCGTCGGTAATTTGCCGTCGGTGCTAAAGGAAACCAGGGCTGTCAGATAGAGCGGTATCTCTACTAGTTCACGCAAGCCGGGTGTTCGTAGGGCGTGATCAACAATTTGAGCGCCCTCTGTACCTTTTAAGGCTCGCGCGATCTCTAGCTGTTGATCCTGGCTAAGTGGCTGAATTTCAATGACCGGCCCATCCAAGGGCGGAAACACAGCTTGCTGGCGGGTGCTAGCGACAATATTCAAATCAGGAAAATTGCGCCGCAACTGCGTAAGTTGAATCTTCACCGCGTGGCGCGCAGTTTCGGAAAGCTCATTCCATCCGTCTAGGACGAGAATGAGTTTTCCGGCTCTCGCGAGAGTTTCCAGGTGGGTCGCTGTCGTTTTTTGAAATGAAGGGCGTTCGGCCACACTCTTGAACAGCGGGCCCAAGCCATGGGTAAGTTCATTTAGGGGAATGTAGACGGCGACGGACTGCTTCTCGGTGATCGCCGCTTCGGTCAATTGGATGAGGGTCGTAGTCTTTCCCGTCCCTGGGTTCGCTACTACGGTGACTTCGCTGAATCTTGAGATTATGTCCGCGAGGGAGTTTATCGCGAACGATGGACGAGCTGAATCTTGTCCGGCGACGCGAAGCGCTAGCCCAACAGGATGAACTGGCCATCGCGCCCCGCGACGAAACGTTGCGATGTCTGCGGCGGCTTCTGCCAGGGCGATTGTAGAGAGTTCGTCAACATCCGGTGCGGCCTCGATCGAAGTTCGCTTGGCAAGCTCGGCAATAATTGCGGCTACGATTGCCGCCGGAATGTCCGCCGTAGCGCCGCTTATAGAGCCTTCGAGGGCGGCAATTTCTGCCGTATGTTTCCATTCTCTGAGCTTGGCTACGGTGTAAGTTTTCTCATCGGCATCGATCTTAGTGTGGTGTGTGCCACACATAAGAATGAGATTTGAGAAACCATGCCGCTCTTCATCTGATTGGGTTCGATTGTAGCGGGCGCCCGTCGAGTTCTCAGCTTCGATATGGCAGATTTCTGCCACGAACTCTGTACCGCCTTCGGCGGATAATCGGGTAGGGCAATCTGGAAATGCACAACGGTTGCCCGACAAGGCAAACAACCGCTTCATCGTTGATTGCTTCACTCCCAATCGACTTCACCCCTTAAGCTGGTGCGGGCGGCCGGACTCGAACCGGCACAGGCCTTGCGGCCCCACGGATTTTCATACCACTTCGGCTTTCGCCGCCGCCCTTTCGGCGTTCGTGGTCTGGACTATCCCTTCACCCTGGCGCTTGTCCGCTGTAGGTGCTGCCCGTCTAGTCTCTACACCTTCCCCCTGGCGGGGGCTTGGCTCGGGATTGCCAGTGAAGGTTTCCCCGACTTTGAGCAGTTCTGCTCCTGAAGTTTCCTCCAGGGCACTCAATGGCTTAAGTCCGATGCGTCTACCAATTCCGCCACGCCCGCATCGGCCCATCTATACGGCGCAATTGCCCGACGGGCAAAGAGAATACAGCCGATTCCGCGCACGATTTGAGCCGCTTACCTCAGGGGCTTCAGCTCGGATTCGGTCACGTCCTCGGCCCTCTGGCATTGCTGCTTTGTTGGCTCTATAGGCGGTTCTTCCTTGAGCGAGCGGGGTGCATGAGGCAAAGCCTCAATCCGGACATCTGTTGTTGCTTTAGGCATTCTCAATCCACGGGGACTATTCATCCGGCATGGCTGCTTCGTTTTCCTCTTCCCTGCGCTCCTGCAGCGGGCTTCTCGTGCTGCTCGCGGCCGGTGCTGCGCTGTCCGGCTGTGCCGGCATGAGTGAGACGGTCGCGCCGGCCTTCGCCGATCCCGGTAAATACGAATTGTATGACTGCAAGCAGCTCGAGACCGAGCGCAAGGCGCTCGCGAGCCGCACTGCCGATTTGCAGAGGCTGATGGACAAGGCCCAGACCGGCGCTGGTGGCGCGGTGGTGTCCGAGCTTGCCTATCGCAACGACTACATCGCGGTGCGGGGCCAGGCGCAACTTGCCGATGAGGCCTGGCGCCGCAACAGGTGCCGGGAGACACCGCCCGAGCCGACACCGCCCGCCGCGCCGCCGTCATCCGCGGCCGCTGCCAAGCCGGCGTCGAAATCCGGAAAAGCGATGCGCTGAGGCACCGCGCCGGCGGCGCCTCGCCTCAAGGCCGCCAATTGTAGATCCAGTCCTGCCGCGCCAGCATGCGGTCCGGGCCGAGCGCGCGGATCGCAAGATCGCGCGCGATCGCGAGCGGTCCGCTGAAATGATAGATGCGGCCCTGCTGCCGTGCCGTCCGCTGCACCCGGCGCACGCGTGCCTGGCGCGCGCGGCCATATTGCGTCAGCGCAGCCGCGATGCCCGCGGTGCTCTCGGCCGCCTCGACGCTCAAATGCCGGGCGAGCACGGCGGCATCCTCGATCGCCATGCCGGCGCCTTGGGCTGCGAACGGCAGCATCGCATGCACGGCATCGCCGAGCAGCCCGACCGGGCCCTTGCTCCAGGGGCAGCCGTCAGGCACCCCGAACAGCGCCCATTTGCGCCAGGCGTCGACCGGGGCGAGCATCATCCGCGCCGACGGCGGCCAGCGCGGGGCGGCGAAAGCCTCCATCACCTCGTGGGGATCGCCGGGCGTGCTCCAGCCCGGCCTGTTCCAGGTGCCCGGCAGCACCGCGACCACGTTGATCTGGCGTCCGCCCGCGATCGGATAGGCCACGAGATGCGCATTCGGGCCCATCCAGAGCTGCACCCGGCGCGCGGTGTAGTCCTTCGGCAGTTGCGTAGCATCAAGCGTGCCGCGCCAGGCGATCAGGCCGGAAAAGCGCGGCTGCACTTCGGGAAACAGGTGCTGGCGGACCGTCGACCAGATACCGTCGGCGCCGATCAGGGCACTGGCGAGATCGCTGCGGCGGATCGTGCCGCTGCGATGGACCACCGTCAGCCCCTTGGCGTGAGGCGCGACGTCCTCGAAGGTCGCGCCCAGCTTCAGGTCGATGTCGGGATGGTCGGCAACGGCGCCCGCCAGCGCCGATTGCAGATCGGCGCGGTGCACCACCCAATAGGGGGCGCCGGCGCGCGCGGAAGCTGCCTCGCCGAGCGGCATGCGCAGCAGCTCGCCGCCGGCCCGGGCGCTCATGATCGAGACTGCTTCCGGGGTCACGGCGCGCAGCTTGAGGCGTTCGGTGAGGCCGAGCTCGACCAGCACGCGGCTGGCATTGGGGGAGAGTTGCAGGCCGGCGCCGACTTCCTCGAGGCGCTCGGCCTTTTCCAGCACGACGATGCGGAAGCCACGGGCCGCGAGCGCAAGCGCGGCCGTCAGTCCACCGATGCCGGCACCGGCAATGACAATCGTTCGGGAGAGCGCCACCCCTGACCGATGGGACCGGTCAGGCCACCTTGTCCTTCAGCACGCATTCCGGCGGACGGGCTTCGCCCGCCTTCAGGTCGGCCGCGAAGCGGTACAGCGTCGAGCAGTAGGGGCAGATGATCTCGTTGTCGTTGCCGAGGTCGAGGAAGACGTGCGGATGATCGAACGGAGGGTTGGCGCCCACGCACATGAACTCTTGCGAGCCGATCTCGATGACGGGAACTCCGGCATCGTTATGGAAGTGCGGGACGACATGGTCGGACATCGTAGTTCATCCTGGAGTGGCAATGGCGACAGACACAATCGAAAACTGACGCGGCATCTTTAAGGCGCCGGACCATACTGGTGGGTTCAGATGATTGCTAGTCCAGCGGAACCAAAAGGTTCGCAATTGCCCCATGCTCATTTGCTCATGCAAATTCGACACAATCTTGAGGCCTGAGAGAAGCCCTTCTTTCGTCGGTGGCGTTGTGTCGCAATTTTGGCATACTATGTCTGTCGACGAGCATAATTGCGACGAAAGACGAATCGTCAGGCGTCAGCGATTTTAGGACCGTCCAGGCTTTCCGTATGAAATGGCTGCGAATCAGCACAGCGTTGACCGGTGTCGCGGCATGCAGCTTCATGCTCGCGCAGGTAGCACCGCAGGCCCGCGAGGCCGGCGCGATCCTTGCCGCCCAGGACGATCCCGCCGTGCTCTCCGAGCTCAAGCTCGATGCGCTGCTGCGGCAGAACGAGCGCCTGGTTCAGGACAACATCGAGGCTGCGCTCGCCGCGGGCGACGCCGATCTCGCCGACAGTTTCGTCGCGCTCGCGCGTGACCGCAACATTGCGCTGCCGGACGACCTCCTGAGCCGCGTCAACGATGCGGTCAAAGCCGAGAATTCCACCTCCCATTTTGCCAAACGATTTGCCACCGGTCTCGTCACCGGCAATGCCGACGACGTCGCGAGCCTGTCGGGAACGGTGGCCGGCGATCTCTTCGTGATCGGCGACATCAGGGACGTCGTCCGGGAAGGCAAGCACCTCGCCATGGGCGAGGACACCGACCGGCTCGTGCTGGGGCTCGCGGCGGCTGGCCTTGCGGTGACGGCGGCAACCTACGTCTCCGTCGGTGGTGCCGCGCCGGTGCGCGCCGGGCTGACGCTGGTGAAGGACGCGCGCAAGGTGGGGCGGCTCGGTGAGGGGCTTGCCGCATGGGCCGGCCGGTCGGCGCGCGAGATCGTCGACACGCCGATGCTTCAGAACGCGGTCGCCAAGGGCTCGGTGCTGCGGCCGGGGGCGACCATGAGCGCGATCAAGGCCGCGTTCCGAGCCGAAAAGGCCGGCGCGCTGGTTCGGCTCGGCAAGGACGTGACGCGCGTCGCCGAAAAGACCGGCACGCGCGGGGCGATGGACACGTTGCGGATCGCCGACGGCCCGAAGGATGTTGCGCGCGCGGCGCGGCTTGCGGAAGCGCAGGGCGGCAAGACCCGCGCCATCATGAAACTGCTTGGCCGCGGTGCGCTGCTCCTCATCGGCGGTGCGTTCGATCTGACGCTCTGGCTGTTCGGCGCGGCACTGACGCTGTTTGGGCTGTTGTCCTCGATCAAGGCGACCACCGAGCGCCTGACCCAGGCCTGGTGTGATCGCAAGCGCGCGCGGCGGCTCCGTCGGGCGCAGATGGCCGCCGAGGCCGCTCTGGCGGATGCAGCCCTCAGGGCCTAAAGCGCGATGAGATTGAGGTAATTCGTAGCCGCGCTTGAGGCTATTGTTTGAGCATGATCTCCGCGCAAGCGCGTTCCGCGTTTGCGGAGCGGAAAAACCGCTGCACACTTGTCCGGATCGTGCTCTAAGATTGAGTTTTCCCCCTCCAGACCTGCGGAACTGATGATGCCGAGCTTCCACAACGGCGCCGTTGAAATTGCCTATCTCGACGAAGGCGAGGGCGACCCGATCATTCTCCTGCACGGCTTTGCCTCGAGCAAGAACGTGAACTGGGTCTATCCGACCTGGGTCTCGGAACTGCGCAAGAACGGCCGCCGTGTCGTCGCGCTGGACAATCGCGGCCACGGCGAGAGTGCGAAGCTCTACGAGCCTGCGCAGTACTCGATCCCGGTCATGGCCGGCGACGTGCTGGCGTTGATGGATCATCTCGCCATCCCGCAGGCCGACATCATGGGCTATTCGATGGGCGGACGGATGGCGGCGTGGCTCGCGCTCAACGAGCCGCAGCGCCTGCGCTCGGCGATCCTCGGCGGCATCGGCATCGGCGGCCTGATCGAGGGCACCGGCCCCGGCGAGAACGTCGCGAAGGCGCTGGAGGCACCCTCGCTCGACGACGTCACCGATCCCGTGGGTCGCACCTTCCGCGCCTTTGCCGATCAGACCCGCTCGGACCGCCGTGCGCTCGCCGCCTGCCTGCGCGGCACGCGGGAGCTCATGACGAGAGCGCAAGCCGCGCGCATCGAGGTGTCCGTGCTGATTGCGGTCGGCACCGCCGACGACGTCGCGGGCTCTGCCGGCGCACTCGGCGCGATCATCCCGGGCGCGCAAGTGCTCGATATCCCGGGCCGCGATCACATGCGGGCGGTCGGCGACAAGGTCTACAAGACCGGCGTGCTCGATTTCCTCTCACGCCGTAGCTGAGTCTCGTCTCGTCCGTCGTCGCCGAACGCGCGAAACAGCGCCGTCAGCACCACGAAGGTCGCAATCCACACCATCCGCGCGCCATAGCGGTCGTGCGGACCGGAGATCACGCCGCAGATGAAGGCGTTGCCGAGCAGCGCCAGCGTCACGGTCGCTGCCAGCAGCGTCAGATCGTCGAGCCGGCGTCTCGCGAGCGCATGCACCAGCAGCCCGACGAGCGCTGCCATCGAGGCCAGTGCGACGGGGATATGCAGCCAGTTGACGTCGTCGAAATTGACGGCCCAGTGCTGCTGCCGCGCCGCGCGCATCGGCGCGACTTGCGCGGGTATGTAGCGCTCGATGATGCCGTAGGTGTGCGGAATCCAGCCGTTGGTGCCTTCGCCGGTTGCGACATGCAGCAATTGTTGCCCCATCGCCCGCAGCGCCGCGCCGGCCTGCCAGGCCGGATAGTCCGCGAGCGAATGCACGACGATGTAGCCCATCTCCTCATTCAGGCCTTCGAACCGGCCGAGCGTGTTGAACATGCTCTTGCCCCACAGAAACTCGTCGGCGGTCGCCGGCAGCTCGTTGCGATAGGGGCAGAGCTTGTAGCGTTCGCGCGGGCAATGATCGTTGAGATAGCGCGCAACGATGCCGTCCTGCATCATGCGGCCGAAGGCGACGCCATAGCCGCCGGGCGTCCAGGTCCATTTGCCCGACAGCGCATAATTCGCCGACATCAGCATCAGGCCGCCCGCGACGATGGTGAGGCTCGCCAGCGCCAGTCCCGCGAGCGGAAGGCGGGGTCTGAGGAGCGGCCGCGCCATCCAGCCGGCGACGCACAGACCGAGCAGCACGCCGAGCGTTGCGCTGTGGGTCGCTGCGGCAAAGGCGGTGAAGACGAACAGCGCGATTTTTTCGAGCCGCGAGGTGCGGTGTGCTCCGATCACCAGCAGGAACAGTGACAGCACCGACAGCCCTGCAAAGATGTCGGTGAGCAGCATGCTCGCCAGCCAGGGCAGGGCGGTCGACAGGATCAGGAGCAGGCTGATCGCGACGAAGCGGAAGGTCTGCATCAGGCCGAGCACGCGCAAGCTGAGCTGCAACAGCCACAGCGTCGCCAGCGACTGGACCGTGAGATTGATCCAGAAACCAAAGCTCTCGCCATAGTGCAGATAGAGGCCGAACACGGTGGAGCGGCTCGGGACGAGATAGCCCTCGTACCAGCGCGCCAGATAGCCGCCGGTATCCCATTGCAACAACGGATAGCCGTTCCAGAACGCCGGCGCGATCATCAGCAGGGGCAGGGCCATTGCGGCCAGCCGCAGCCATAACGAGCCCGCGGCGCGCGCGCGCAATTGGTCGGTGGTGATGCTCAAAACTGTTCCGTCCTCGCGTCGACCATGCCCGCAATAACGGTTGGGGGAGAATTCACCAATAGTTTGACGCGGCCCGGCTTGAATTTGGCAAAACGCTGACCACTTTGAATCGACCTAGCCGCTTGGGGGCGCCAGAAAGTCTTGTGTATCAATGCTTTGGCTTGCTCTCGCGGGGCAAGGCACTGTTCACTCTCAGGCAAGCCGGTCAGGACTTTGTCGCCTAGACTGTGGTATAGAGCCAACAAAACCAGCCCATTCGAAAGAGCAATTCCCATGGCAGTGCATCAGGTCAATCCGGGAGGAAAGCTCGCATCGCTCGATCCGATCTGGGACCGGATCCGGAGCGAGGCGGAAGACATCGTCCATCGCGAGCCCGAGCTTGCGACCTTCATCTATTCGACGGTGCTGCATCACAGCCGCCTCGAAAATTCCGTGATTCACCGCCTCGCCGACCGGCTCGATCACGCCGCGCTGTCGGGCGATCTCGTGCGCCAGACCTATGACGAGGCGCTGCGCGACGATCCCGATCTCGGCAATGCCTTCCGCGCCGATCTCGTCGCCGTCTACGACCGCGATCCCGCAACCTCGCGCTTCATCGATCCCTTGCTCTACTTCAAGGGTTTTCATGCGATCCAGACCCATCGCCTGGCACACTGGCTCTATCTGAAGGGCCGCAAGGATTTCGCATACTACCTCCAGAGCCGTTCGTCCGCGGTGTTCCAGACCGACATCAACCCCGCCGCGCGCATCGGCCGCGGCATCTTCCTCGACCACGCCACCGGCTTCGTCTGCGGTGAGACGGCGGTGATCGAGGACGACGTCTCGATCCTGCACGGCGTCACGCTCGGCGGCACCGGCAAGGAGAACGAGGACCGTCATCCGAAGATCCGTCACGGCGTGCTGATCGGCGCCGGCGCAAAGATCCTCGGCAACATCGAGATCGGCCATTGCGCGCGCATCGCCGCCGGCTCGGTCGTGGTCAAGCCGGTGCCGCACAACGTCACGGTTGCGGGCGTGCCCGCCAAGATCGTCGGCGAAGCCGGCTGCGCCGAGCCGTCGCGCACCATGGATCAGATGATCAACGCGATGGGACTTTGATCTCCGTTTGATCGGAACGGGACCGGATTTTCCGGTCTTTTCCGTCCCAAAATTCTTTGGCAATTCATGCTGGCGGTTCGCCGCGTCTCGTCGTAAGACCCGCCAACCAGATTTCGATTGGAGACTTGCCGTGGACGTCAAGGAAGTGAGAAAGCTCGACGCGTATCTGAAGCGCGTATTCGGCAATCCCAAGATTCGCGTCGTGCCGCGGCCGAAGAAGGACGATTCCGCCGAGGTCTATATCGGCGAAGAGTTCATCGGCGTGCTCTTCGTCGACGACGAGGACGACGACCGCTCGTTCCAGTTCCAGATGGCGATCCTCGAGGACGATCTCGTCGACCAGGAATAGGCGTAGCGCCTCGGAGTCACGCATCCATCGCGGCGAGCATGTCGGGGATCGTGACAAACTTCTCCCGGGGCTTGCCGAGCACGGCTCCCCTGCGCTTCTCGGCCGCGTCGATCGTGCCCCAATCCGGATAGCTCACGATGCGTGCGACGCGGCCGGTCAGGCGCGCAAGCAGTGCGTCAGGCGTATCCGAGCGCGGCCGTCGATGGGCGATATCCGCCAGGACGGCCTCTGCGGTGGCAATCCCGCAGCCGCGATTGGTGCCGATCGTGCCGTTCGGCCCGCGCTTGCTCCATCCGCAGACATAGAGGCCCTCGATCACCGAACCGTCGACTGCGACACGTCCGTCGACGTTCGCATGCACGCCGCGATGCGCGTCATAGGGAACCCCGGCCACAGGCGTGGTCTTCCGGCCGACGCTGCTGAACGAGAGGCCGCATGCGATCTCCTCGATTGCGTCCGATCCTTGCTTGAACGCGATGGCCTCCAGGCGGCCCCGTCCTCGGAGCGCGACGGGAGACAAACCAAATCGAAAAACGCAGCGCCGTGGCTTCGTCACGGCCGCCCGCGAGAACGTGCGCAGCAACGACAATTTTTCGGTCAGCTCCGGATCATCGGGACGCCGCGGCTCGAATTCATCGGAGGCGACGTTGCGCATGTCGACGCATGTGTCGCATGCGCCGAGTTCGAGAAAGTCACGCAATTCCTTTGCGGTGAACCTGGCCTGCGTCGGTCCGCCGCGGCCGATGACGTGGATTTCGCGGATCCGGCTCTCTGCCAGGACGTCGAGCGCGTGGCGTGCGATGTCGGTCCGGCGCAGCTCGTCCGCGGTCTTGGCGAGGATGCGCGCCACGTCGAGAGCGACGTTGCCATGGCCGATGACGATCGCGGTCTCATGATGAAGATCGAATCGTAGATCTGCAAACTGCGGATGCCCGTTGTACCACGCGACGAAATCGCCCGCCGTGTGGCTGCCCGGCAGTGCTTCGCCGGGGATGTCGAGCGCCCGGCTCAGTTCCGCGCCCGTCGCGAGTACAACGGCGTCATAGGCCTCGCGCAGCTCGTCGATCGTGAGGTCGTCTCCGATCGTGACGCCGCCTATGAAGCGAAACCCGGGCATGGCGGCGATCCGGTCGAAGGCCAATGTGACCTGCTTGAGCTTCGGGTGGTCGGGGGCAACGCCGAACCGCACCAGCCCGTACGGCACCGGGAGCCGTTCGAACATGTCGACAGTCACGGGCACGCCCGAGCGCAACAGGGCCTCGGCGGTGTAGAAGCCACTCGGTCCGCTGCCGACGACAGCGATTCGAACTTCGTTTGCAGCAGACCCCGTCATCGGCCCAGCGCCTGCCTGCGTTCATCGGCCCCCGGCAGAGCCGGCAGGCGCGCACTGATCACGGGAGTTTCAATCGCGCGCTTGCGGTTGACGTCGATCCAGTACTTCTTGTCCGCGGCGAGGCGATAGTCGGGCTCGATCGCGCCGACCGGGCATGCCGGCGCGCAGCCACCGCAATCGATGCAGTTTTCCGGATCGATGTAGGTCATGGTGTCGTCGACGTGGAAACACTCCACGGGACAGACGGTAACGCATTCGGTGTATCGGCAGCCGCGGCAATTGTCGGTGACCACATATGTCATCGTCAGGCCCCGCTGACCTGAACGAGGATGTCCGAGAATGTCGGGGCGCGGCCGAGGTCGGCAAAGGCGGGAGGCGTCAGCACGTGAACCGTCGCGCCCTTGCGATTGGACCGCTGCCAGTAGCCGGACGGCGCCACTACCACACCCGGCATGACGTCGGCCGAAACGGTCGCGAAGGCCTCGAACGCGCCACGGTCGTTGAACACGCGAATGGGCGCGCCCGCGACGATGCCACGCTGTGCCGCATCGTCCGGATTGAGGAGCACCGCCTGTTCCTCGCCCGCCTGCGCGGTCTGTGCCGGCAGGTCGCCGTAGTTCGAATTCAGGAAGGCGTGGCTCTTCGGCGAGATCAGGCTGAGCGGATAGCGCGTTGCGAGCATGGGCGCGGTGCGCGGATTCTCGTTCGGCGGGATGTAGTGGGGCAGGGGATCGACCGGCGCGGCGTCCTGATCGCCATTGTAGCCCTGGCGGAACAGCGGCACCACGAAATTGCCGCCGCCGGCGATGGTCGAGCTGAACTCGCACTTCCCCGATGCGGTCGGAAAATTGCCCTCGCGGTGCGGCGCCCAGTCGGCCGGCGCGGGCATGTTGAGGCGGGCATAGCCCTTGGCCTTGACACCGTCGAGCGTGATCCCGGCGAGCACCGGGCTGCTCCAGTCGAGGGAGGCTTCGATGATCTCGTCGTCGCTCCGGAAGAAGGCCGGGTCGGTGATGCCCATCGCGCGCGCGAGCCTGCGGAACAGCTCGGTGTTGGACACGGCTTCGCCGAGCGGCGCGATCGCCTGGTTGTTGTAGGACAGATAGAGATGCCCCCAGGAGAACATGATGTCCTTCTGCTCGAGCTGCGTGGTCGCGGGCAGAACGATGTCGGCGTATTTGGCGGTGTCGGTCAGGAAGTGTTCGCTGACGACGGTGAAGAGATCCTCGCGTTCTAACCCTTTTTCGAGCTTGCCCTGTTCGGTCACCATCGCCATTGGATTGGCGTTGTAGACGAACAGCGCCTTGATCGGCGGATCGAAGCCGAGTTCGCCGGTTAGCGCAGCTCCAAGGCGCCAGGAATTGAGCACGCGCATCTTCGCCGGCTGGAGATCGGGACGCATCAGCACGTCCCATCTGACCGGGAACGCCCAGATCGGGAGCTGGAGCAGCCCGCCGCCGACATGCTTCCAGGCGCCGATCAGACCCGGAAGACAGGCGATCGCGCGCACGGTCTGACCGCCGCCGGCATGCCGCTCGACCGCGACGCCAATCCGCACGACGGCCGGAGGTGTCGTCGCATATTCCCGCGCCAGCTTGACGATGTCGTCGACGGGAATGCCGGTTTCCTGCGAGGCGAATTCGGGCGTGTAGCTGGACGCCCGCGCGGCCAGCTCGTGGTAGCCCACGGTGTATTTGTCGACATAGTCGCGATCGATCAGATTCTCCTTGATGATGACGTGGATCATCGCGAGCGCCAGCGCGGCATCGGTGCCGGGACGGATCGGAATATGCCAGTCGGCGAGGCGTGCGGTGCGGGTGCGGACGGGATCGATCACCACGAGCTTGGCACCGGCCTTCTTCGCCTGCTCGATGAACGGCCAGTGATGCGAGTTCGTGCTCAGTGTGTTGCAGGCCCACAGGATGATGTATTTCGAGTGCACGAAGCTTTCGGGGTCGACGCCCGGCGTGTGCCCGATCGTCATCATGTACGCGGTGCAAGAGGCGGAATCGCAGAAGGTGCGCTCCAGAACCGTCGCGCCGAGCTTGTTGAAGAGGGGATCGCCGACGTTCAGCCCATTGATGATGCCCTGCGTGCCCAGATAGCTGTAGGGCAGGATCGCCTGCGCACCGTGCTCGGCGATGACGGATGTCCAGCGCGAGGCGATGGTCGCGAGCGCTTCATCCCAGGAGATCCGCTGGAACTGCTTGGTGCCCTTCGGTCCGACGCGTTTGAGCGGATACAGGACGCGCTTGTCGCTGTAGACGCGCTCCTCATAGTTGTTGACCTTCACGCAGAGCCGTCCGCGCGTGAACGGATGATCAGGATTGCCCCGGACAGCGATGGCCTTGCCATCCTCGACGGTGGTCAGGATGGAGCAGGTGTCCGGGCAGTCGTGGGGGCACGCGCCTATTACCGTGGTCCGGGCCATGGGTCTCTCCGCTTCCCGATTCAAGTCGGTCAAGGATGCGGCCGGCGGGCGCGGCCTGGCTTTTCAAAATGTGCGGTCTTGTTGTCCCGGACTGCTCTCGGCCCGTGGACGGCCGGCCGGATGTCTGGCATGCTAATTGCTGGACCCGGCAATACCTTTCTACCCACACATCGCGTGATCTGGCGGAGATTTCCGATGGGTATGCTCGGCAATTCTGTCGATAAATATGTTACCGGCAGAATGCTTCAGACGTCCAACGACCGGCGGTGGGGACACCTTTTGGCCGAGCGATGGAGCCATGAGCCAGGCGATCTTCCGCCGCAATTGCCGCGCGACACCGAGATCGCAATCCTGCTGCGAGGCAGCTCGGTCGTCGATCGCGAAGGCGCAGGCATGCGGCAGCGCACCTTCGGCCGAAAGGGCACCGTCTGGCTCTGCCCGGCCGGCATCCGCGAAGACTTCATCCGTGTCGAGAACCAGATGCAGGAATGCCTGCATCTCTTTCTACCCGGCAAGCCGTTCGACGACACCATGCTCCGGGATCTGGACATCGATCCCTCGGCTATCTCGATCCGCTACGAGACCATCGATCAGGACATGTTCATCGAGCACGTTGCTAACCGGATCCTGAAGGAGCTCGAACAGGAGACTTCCACCGGCCGGCTCCTGATCGAAAGTCTCGGGCGCGCGTTGTCAGCCCATCTCGTACATACCTACTCGGCAACTGCAGTCAGGCTCCGGCAAATCAACGCCGGTCAGCGGCCACTCGACGCCAAACGGCTGTCGCGCGTGACGGAGTTCATCGAGGCGTCCGTCGAACGCGAGTTCACGGTCAAGGATCTGGCATCGGTGGCGTGCATGAGTCCGGCGCATTTCTCCCGCAGCTTCAAGGCCGCGACCGGCGCCGCGCCGCATGAATATGTCGGCCGGCAGCGCCTTGATCTGGCCAAGCGGCTCCTGTCCACCAGCGATCGCCCGCTGGTCGACATCGCCTATGCCGCGGGATTTTCATCGCAGGCCAATTTCAACCGCGCCTTCCGCAAGGCGGTCGGGACGACGCCGAGCCTGTATCGGGCGCAGAAGGGCCGAGACTGAGGCTTCCGTCAGGGGAGGCAGATCTCGCCGTCGCAAGAGCTATGCCTTGTCGAAAATGCGGAGCCGCGCAGTCGCCTCCGCGACCGTCACCTCATGCACATCAAGAGCTCCTCGCGTGATCGGCCCTGGAAGCGGATCAGAGTGGTCCGGCCGGTCTCCTCAAACCCCAACCACTCGCGCCTAAGCAATTGGGTACCCGGAGATGTGTGGCCGCCACCATTCAATCGGTGACCCATGATGCCATCATGCCCCTGTTTTGCCCGACGGGTCAAGTGCGATTCGAAAAATACGAAGTTGTGCCGAGGCTTGGCTACTGTGCATGGGGTTGTTTTCGTAGTTTTTGTTTTGGAGGCCCCAGCCGCGCTCACCCTTTCGGCCCGCGCAGCTGCGCCGTCAGCTTCTCCATCGCCTCCGCCACGTCACGCCACTGCGACAGCCAGCTCCGCGGAAAGCGGAAGGTGAGGTCGGCGCCGCCGACGCGGCGCTCGGAGAGGCACATGCCGGGCGTCGCCGCATCGCGGGTGCAGCGCGCCGTCAGCGCGGGGCTTGCGCCGGAATAGAGGTCCTCGCTGCCGTAAGGGGTGTCAGCGCGGAACATCCGCATCGTCAGGCCCTCTTCGGGCATCGTCGTGGCCTGGTCGAGATAGCGCGGATAGATCGTGGCTGTGCGCTGCTCGGGCGCGAGCGCATCGTGATGGGCCGCGATCGACAGGAAGATGCGGTCGATCGATTGCACCGTCGCCTCCACCGTGTCGGCGGTGACGTGCTTCGGTGCGCCGGGCGGCTCCAGCGAGGGATAGAGGAAGTCGAGATCGATGCGCTCCTGCGGCCCGGTGTGGCGCTGGATCTTCATGCGGATCGCCGAGGTCGGCAGGTTGAACAGCGTGCCGCCGACGCTCACCGGCAGCTTGTCCGGGGCGTTTGCACCGCGCGTGCCCCAGGTCGGCCACAGCAAATAGGCGACCAGCGCCACCGCGCACGCCGCAGCCGCGCCGCCGAGCACGATCGGAACGACGTGCGCGCGGGTGTGCGTGCGGGGAGAGCGAGGAGAGGCTGCCGAAAACACCGTCATGAGCTAACGCAAGGTAAGCGGAAGTCGGCCGCTGGCCGACGAATCAGCGGCGAATATGCCATGTGGCGGCGATTTCGCGCAGCGGCCCCCGGCTGCGGGAAAGGGGGAGAGCCCTGCGCCGGACAGCGGGCGGCGTTAACCTTCTCTTAAGGATAATGTAGCGTTAACCGGCACTATTTGTCACAGGAAGGCGGTGGCGTTGCGTAAGAGCGGACCGTTCCGATGACACCTGAAGCTCTCAATACCTTGTTCTCGATCTGCATCGGTTTCGCGCTCGCGGGCGCGCTCGTGAACGGATACCAGGCGGTCGCGCAGCGTCCTGCCGGCTTCGGTCTGTTGCAGGACGGCGTGGCGCCGAAGACCTTCGCGGCGGTGCCGTTCCTGGTCTTCGCGGCGCCCTTCATCATCATGCGCAACACGCTGCGTGGCATGCGCGTTGAAAGCCGCCGCGCCGAATTCGTGATGATGGCGACCCTCATCGCCGGCTTCTGGAGCATGATGAGCGGCACCTTCTTCCTGATGACGCTGCGCGCGGCCGGCGTGCTGGGCTGACGCCTCCGGCGTTCCCCGGGACGTCTGCGTTCCCCGGGACGTCGTTCCCAGGCTGCCCGGCGTGGCGGCCCTTTGCGTCAAGGCCGCCGTTTCGCTATGCCAGGATCATCCTGACAGGAGACCTCCATGGCGATCTACGAGCTCGACGGGCAGGCGCCCGACCTTCCCGCCGACGGCAATTATTTCATCGCGGAGACCGCCACCGTGATCGGCCGGGTGCGCCTGAAGCCGGGGGCGAGCGTCTGGTTCGGCGCGGTGCTGCGCGGCGACAATGAGTGGATCGAGATCGGCGAGGGCGCCAACGTGCAGGACGGCTCGACCTGCCACACCGATCTCGGCTTTCCGCTTGTCATCGGCAGGAACTGCACGGTCGGCCACAACGTCATCCTGCACGGCTGCACCATCGAGGAGGGCGCGCTCGTCGGCATGGGCGCGATCGTGATGAACGGCGCGAAGATCGGCCGCAACAGCATCGTCGGCGCCGGCTCCGTCATCACCGAGGGCAAGGAGTTCCCCGAGCGCTCGCTGATCATCGGCTCGCCGGCGCGCGTGATCCGCACGCTCGATGATGCCCAGGTCCAGAAGATGGGGAGCGCCGCCAGATTCTACGTGGCCAACGGCCCGCGCTTCAAGAAGGGCTTGAAGCGGATCGGCTGAGATGCCGCCGGCCGCGCCGGTCCGCGCGGCATGGTTCCAAACCGTAAAAGTACCGGCCGGTCTTTTAATCCTCCGCTAGCGACCATCATGCCTATCGTGGTGCGCTTTCAACCAAGGAGGAGCGGCGCAATGGGTGCTGCAGCATTGGGATCCGGCGCCGGAACCAAATTCTTGAAGAAGTTCGTTCGTTTTGTTCGCGGCAGCGACACGCTGAGCGTTGCCGAGAAGGTCTATAGCATCGCCGGCTTTCTGGCGATCGTCACCACCTTCCTCCTAGTGATGTCGGTCCAGTCGGTGCGGTTGCACACGACCTATCGTCACATGCAGGCGTTCTCGGCCGAGGCGGCGATCAACCTTGGACGCATCAACGCGCTGATCTACGCCGTCGTGATGGAATCGCGTGGCATCTACATGTCGGTCGATCGCGGTGCGATGAAGCCATTTGCGGAGGGGCTGGTGCGACGCAACCGCGAGCTCGCGGAGGCCGTGAAGAGCATGGAGCGGACGGTCAGCGACGACGACGCCGAGCTGTTCTCGTCCTTCCACAAGCGCATCATGCAATTCATCGACTTCCGCCAGGAGCTGGTGCGGCGCGGAGTCGAGATCAGTCCGGCCGCGGCGCGCGAATGGGGCGACAACGACGCCAACCGGACAGTGCGCAGTAAGCTCAACAGCGATATCGAGGCGCTCGAGCACATCTACCAGCAGCGTGCCCGCCAGGCCGACGAGCTCGCCAACGAGAATCGCTATGCTGCCGCCTACCTGTTCGCGCTCGGGCTGGCGGCGCTCATTCTTGCGGCACTGAACGTCATCGTCATGCGGAGTTCGGTGGTTGACGCGCTGGCCGAGATCACGCAGGCGACCGATCGGATCGCGCAGGGTGACGTCAAGAGCGAAGTGCCGCATCTGCGCCGTCACGACGAGATCGGGCGACTTGCGCGCGCGGTGCAGAATTTCCGCGACGCTGTGGCGCGCATCTTCGAGCTCGAGGAGCTCGAGCTCGGCACTGCCCAGGCGCGCGACGCGGCGATGACCGAGCGTGACAAGTTCAACGACAAGTATCAGGCCAAGAAGTGGCAGCTCTCCGCCGCGATCAGCAGCATGCCGCAGGGCCTGATCATGCTGGACGGCAAGGCCAACGTGGTGGCGATGAACGCCAACTACCGGCGGATCTACAATCTGCCTGAGACGATCCAGGTCGGATCGACGCTCGAGGAAATCCTCCAGCACCGGGTCAAGAGCGGACTGTTCAGCGGCGACGTCACGAAATATGTCGGGGCGGTGCTCGGCCGGATCGCCAGGCGCGAGCCGACGGCCTACGAGATCCCCCTCAACGACGGCCGCATCATCAAGATCTACGAGCGGCCGATGGACGGCGGCGGTTGGGTGTCGGTGCAGGAGGACGTCACCGAGCAGCGTCAGCACCAGCGCATCCTGGAGCGGATGGAGCGCTTCCTCGCGACCATCATCGAGAACGTGGCCGAGGGCATTATCGCCAAGGACGCGCGCAATCTGCGCTACGTCTTCATCAACAAGGCCGCCGAGAAGATGATCGGCATGTCGCGTGGCGAGATCATCGGCAAGACGGCGCGGGAATTGTTCTCCGCGGAGGCGGCCGAACTGATCGAGCGGCGCGACCAGCAGCTGCTGGCGCAGAAGCAGCAGCTCGAGCCGATCGTCGATACCATCGACAATCCCGCGCGCGGCCGCCGTGTGATCTCCGCCCGCCGCGTTCAGATCGGCGGCGCCGACGAAGAGTCCCACATGTTCGTGACCATGGTCGAGGACCGGACCGAGAGCATGGTGGCGGCCGCATAGTGACCGGCTCGCGCCATCCGGAGGGGGGCGTCAGCGTCCCTCGGATCCGCGCGCTTCGGTCGCGCCCGCAACCTTCTCGTGGCCGGCGGCCCATAGCGCATGCTCGTCGCTGCCGTCCGAATAGGGATTGGCTTCGGCGGGGATGCTTTCGCGCGCGGCGCGCTCGCCTTCAGCAAAGGGATCGCGATCGGTCATCGTGATTTGGCCTCCTCGCCTTCAAGCTGACGTGACGGCATTTGTTCCGGAACAGGTGTTCGCCGCAGCGGTTGACCGGCAAAGGGAGAATTTCCGATGTCTGCCAGATCGTCCGCAACCAAGACCATGATGGTGATCCTCGCACTCGCGGCGATGCCGGCCACCTCGTGCGCGCAGGCAACCGGCGGCTCTGCCGGATCAACCGGAGGCTCTGCGGGTTCGACCGGAAGCTCTGCGGGACCGACGGGGGGCGTCACCAACTCGCCTGCTCCGCCGCCCGGGACCAACAGCCTGGGGACGGCTCAATCATCCGGCCCGGGCTCCGGAGCCACCATCGGCACCGGCTCGGGCGCCGCGGACGCCACCGTCAATGCCGAGAACCGGCTGCTCGACAAGAAGATGAAGAGCATCTGCCGCGGCTGCTGATGCCCGCGCGGAATTGAGTCAGCGTGGCTGTCCGGAATGCCCAAGCGACGTTAGCTTGATCCTGCTTTGAAGCGTGGAGCGTGTCCAAGCGGAGGATCGAGTGATGTTACGCAAGATGATCATGACGACGCTGGCCGTCGCGGCGGTCGGGCTGTCGGCGCCGCAAGTGGCCCAGGCGCGCGGTTTCGGCCATGGTGGCTGGGGCGGTGGCGGCTGGGGCCATGGCGGGCACGGCCATTGGCATGGCGGCGGCTTTTGGCCGGGCGTTGCGATCGGCGCGGGCCTTGCCGGCGCCGGCTACTACGGCGCTTATTATGGTTATGGCTATCCCTATTACGGCAGCCCCTATTATTATGGTGCCGGCTACGACGATGGCTATGGCGGCTGTTACGTCGTTCGGAAGCGGGTCATGACGCCAGCTGGATGGCGATACCGCCGCGTGGATGTCTGCGAATAGCATCCTTGGCGAATGGCTGGGCCCATGAAAGAACAAGGCCGTTGACGCAGTATACCGTCAACGACCTTGCCAGCCCCGGACATTGAAATCGGCTCACGCCATCCGGTAACCGCGAGCATGGCGCGGAATCATACGGGCGAATGTGATCCAGTTCACAAGTGGCGAAAATAAAGTTCCAATCGCGCTGGGGTCCGCTCAGCCCGGCGAACGCTTGCGCGCGCTGGCCTGGACGCGGTGCCGCGCCGGTTTCCTGCGGGTAACCGAGGGCGTTTCAGTCTCGGTGGCCCGGGCGCTGGCAAAGGACTGCCGCAAGCCGTCGATGGACTCGTTCAGCGTCGCCACCTGCTCGGACAGGCGCTTGGTGTCGGCCTGCTGCGCTGCCATCAGCCGCTTCATGGTCTGGAGCTGATCCTGCACGACCTGGAGCTGGTCGATCGATTCCTGCTGAGTCGCCTCCAGCCCCTTGGTCTTCTCGACCAGCTGCTCGGACACTTGTGCCGTGCGGGCCTGGAGCAGCCGCGATGCCAGCACCCGATCGGTCTCCGGTGCCGCGCCGGTATAGGCGCGCCAGACCGCAATCGAGGTCACGCCGGCGATGAGCAGGAGAAGGGCGGCGGCGGTCAGCGCGATCGGTTGGCCGCCGAGGCGAAGCAGGGGATTGGACGGTGTGTCCTGTGCGAGATCGATCATCGCGAACAAAGCCCAAATTGAAACTTGGTGCGTGGCGAAGTCCGGCAACCAGAGGCCACCGGGGCGTCCCGAAAGCCTTACGTTTCGGCAAGGAATGGGACCAAAAAGAGGCTAAGGGCAAAAAAACCAGCAATCAGGGGATCTTAGGGCCTCCGAAGGCCTCTCAGGGCACGGATCAGGGCTGAAACGGCGAAAACGTCCCGGAATAGGTCTTCGACCGCGGCGCCGCATAGGGGCCGAGCCGGGACGTCGTCAGTCCCAGCCGCACCACTGATTCCGCCAGCGTCACGGCGGCGGCGACGCCGTCGACGACGGGCAGGCCATGCGTGGCGGCGAGTTCGCTGGCGAGATCGGCCATGCCGGCGCAGCCGAGCACGATCGCCTCCGCGCGGTCGTCGCGGATCGCGGCCGAGATCTCGGCGGAGATCTTGCCGACGGCATCGGCGTTGCGCTCCTCCAGTGCGAGCACGGGGACCTCGGCGGCGCGGACGCGGGCGCAGCGCTCGGCGAGGCCGTATTTCCGCAAGTTGTGTTCGATCGGCACGATGGAGACACCGAGGGTCGTCACCACGGCAAAACGCGCTGCGATCAGGCTCGCCATGTGGAAGCCGGCTTCGCCAATGCCGATCACCGGCGCCTTGGCGGCGGCGCGCGCGGCGTCGAGGCCGGTGTCGTCGAAGCAGGCGATGATGTGCGCATCCGCGCCGTCGCGATCAGCCTCGCGGATGCAGCCGAGCATGCCGGGCACGGCGAAGGCCTCGTCGTAAAAACCCTCGATCGAGACCGGGCCCATCGCCGGCTGGCGCGCATCGATCACGGTGCCGGGCAGGGCGATGCTGCGCGCCGCAGCGGCGATCTTCGCCGTCATCGTCACAGTGGTATTGGGATTGACGACGTGAAGCCGCATCGGATCAGACAAGTCCCTTGCCGGCGTCCGAGCCCTTGGCCGCCTGCCGCTTGTTGAGCATGTGGATGGTGCCGAGCGCAAGCGTGATCACTGCGAACGACACCGCTGAGATCACCGTGCCGAGCGCATAGATGTCCGGTTTCGTCACTGTGGTGGTGAGGCCCTGTAGATCCAGCGGCAGCGTGTTCACCGGACCGATCGCCTGGCTGGAGCGGGCGAGCTCGTCCCAGGACAGCGTGAAGCCGAACAGGCCGATGCCGATCACCGACGGCAGGATGATCGGCAGCACGACATGACGGAACGTCTGCCACGGCGTCGCGCCGAGATCGCGCGCCGCTTCCTCCAGGCGCGGATCGAAGCGGTTGAAGATCGCGAACATGATGAGCAAGCCGAACGGCAGCGTCCAGGTCAGGTGCGCACCTAAGCCCGAAGTGAGCAGGCCCATCGAGGTCTCGAAGTTCTCGCTCCAATGCGCCTTGATCAGGTCGTCGATGATGCGGAATTCCAGCGAGATGCCGAGCGAGGTGATGATCGAAGGCACGATCAGGCTCGCGATCGCCGAGTAGAACAGGATACTCTGCGCCCTGAACTTCCTGCGGAACGCCATGCCGGCCGCGACCGACAGCACGACTGTGACGGACATCACCACGAGGCCGAGCAGCAGCGAGCGGCGGAAAGCGGCGCCGAGATCAACGATGCCGGTGCCCTCGAACAATTTGACCAGCCAGAAGGTCGAAACGCCGTTCATCGGGAAGGTGAGGCCGCCCTGCGGTCCCTGGAACGACAGCAAGTAGATCGCGATCATCGGGCCGTAGAGGAACAGCACATAGGCCGCGAAGAAGATCGCGAGCACGTAGAAAGAGCGCGGGCGTCCTTCCTTCATCACAGCTCCTTCCGGATGTCGACGATGCGCGACATCATGGTGATGATCAGGAAGGTGATCGCGAGCAGGATCACGGCGTTGGCGGCGGCGGCGGGGAATTGCAGCGCGTTGAGCCGCGTCTCGATGATCTTGCCGGCGGCGGCGATCTGCTGGCCGCCCATCACGCCAATGGTGATGAAGTCGCCCATCACGATGGTGATGACGAAGATCGAGCCGATCACGATGCCGGGTTTTGCCAGCGGGATGATCACGTTGACGAGGGTCTGGAAGCCGCTCGCGCCGGCGTCATAGGCGGCCTCGATCAGCGACTTGTCGATGCGCACCATCGAATTGAAGATCGGCACCACCATGAAGAAGGTGAAGAGGTGGACCAGCGCCAGCACCACGGAGAATTCGGAGAACAGCAGCCATTCCAGCGGCTGGTTGATCAGGCCCGTCTTGATCAAGCCTGAATTCACCAAGCCGTTTCGACCGAGCAACGGAATCCAGGCGATCATGCGGATCACGTTGGAGGTCCAGAACGGGATCGTGCACAGCAGCGACAATCCCATCTGCCAGGTCTTTGATTTCACGTGGAAGGCGAGGAAGTAGGCAACCCAGAAACCGATGAAGAGCGTGATGGCCCAGACCATGAAGCAGAGCTTCAGCGTCTTCACATAGGTCTTGCCGATGGTGCAGAGATCGGGGAGCTGCGCGATGCAGCCTTCGAATGTATCGGTGTAGCCGCGGCCGGAGAAGGCCGGCAGCAGCTGGTATTCGTTGTAGTCCCAGAACGAGACGATGACGACGAACACCAGCGGAATGAGGAAAAAGGCGAGAAACACCAGCATCATCGGCCCGGCCTGCAGCCAGGAGATGAAGGACGGCGACAGGCGCGTCACTTTCGCGGCGCGCGCTGTGCCCGCCCCCGGGATCAAGCCCGGGGATGCCTGTTGCAGGACTTCTTCCGACATGTCCATTACGCCGCGATGAACTCATTCCACTTGCGGACCATGTAGTCGTTCTCGTCCATCACGGCGTTCCAGCAGGCGACGCCGCCCATGCGGTCCTCATAGGAGCCGCCGTCGCGCACCGCGCCGGCCTTCTCGAGCAGCGAGCCGTCGGGCGCCTTGATGTCCTTCTCGGCCGGCTTGCCTTCCATCCAGTACGCCCACTCGTAGGGCTCCATGTGCGCCTTCGCGGTGGAGAGCACGGCCGAGTAGTAGCCCTGGCGGTTGAGATAGGCGCCGGCATAGCCGGACAGGAACCAGTTCACGAACTCATAGGCCCAGTCGAGCTTGGGACCCGAGACGCCCTTGGAGACGCAGAAGCCCGAGGCCCAGGAGCGGTAGCCTTCCTTGAGCGGCTGGAAAGTGCAGGCAATCCCCATCGAGCGCACCTTCGTCACCGCCGGCGACCACATCGACTGGATCACGGTCTCGCCCGATGCCATCAGGTTGACGCTCTCGTTGAAGTCTTTCCAGAAGGCGCGGAACTGGCCGGCCTTCTTGGCTTCGGTCATCACCTTCATGGTGAGGTCGATCTCTTCCTTGGTCATGTTGCCCTTGTCGGCATATTTGTACTTGCCGGAGGCCTCCACGACCATCGCGGCATCCATGATGCCGATCGAGGGGATGTTGAGGATCGAAGCCTTGCCCTTGAATTCGGGATTGAGCAGCTCGGACCACGAGCTGATCGGCCGCTTGATCAGGTCGGGACGGATGCCGAGCGTGTCGGCGTTGTAGACGGTCGGGATCAGCGTCACGAATTCGGTCGCCGACGTCGCGAACTTCTTGGAGTCCTTGCCTTCGAGATAGAGCACCTTCCAGGGTGCGGTGCCCTGGCCGCCGATCTTCTTGCCGCCGGGCGTCTCGCCCTTGGTGAAGACCGGCGTGATGTTGTCGAACTCCTTGATCTTCTTGGCGTCGAGGGCAAGGATGTTGCCCGACGGCACGATCTTCTTCAGCGAGAAATATTCGGTGTCCAGCACGTCGAAGGAGTTCGGCTGGGTCATCACGCGCTTGGTGACGTCGTCGGTGGTTGCGGTGATGTATTCGATCTTGATGCCGGTGTCCTTCAGGCACTGCTTCGAGATGTCATCGCCCTCGTTCACGGCGGTGCCGAGATAGCGCAGCACCTTCGCATCGGCCGACTTCACATAGGGAAAGCCGGTGATGGCGCCGGAGCCGGCGGCAAGGCCGGCGAGACCTGCGGTGCCCTTGAGCAGCGTGCGGCGGCTGACGCCCTTCGTCCTGGTGGTCTCGGTCATATCAGTCACTCCTCTGTTGCGCATTCCAGTGATCGATCGGCGCTATTGCAGGCGTTGCGCCTTGGCGGGATCCCAGGTGGCCAGCACGCGATCGCCCGGACGGAACGGGTGGACGTCGAAGGTGGCTTCGGGAACGTGGGAGAACAGGGCGGTGCCGTCGTCGAGCGTGAGCGAGACGGCGATGTAGGAGCCCTGGTACTCGGTCTGGGTCAGCAGCGCCGGCGCGCCGAAGGCGCCGTCGGCGAACGGGACGATGCCGAGCTGATCGGCGCGCACGGCGATGAGCTTGCCGGCGTCGCTGAGCACGTTGTGGCCGCCGATGAAGCGCGCGACGAATTCGCTGCGGGGATGGTGGAAGATGTCGCGCGCCGCGCCCTGCTGCTCGATCCGGCCGTGGTTCATCACCACGATGTGGTCGGCGAGCGCCATCGCCTCTTCCTGGCCATGGGTGACCTGGATGAAGCTGATGCCGAGCTCGCGCTGCAGCCGCTTCAGTTCGCCGCGCATCTTCACCCGCAGGAAGGGATCGAGCGCGGAGAGCGGCTCGTCGAGCAGCAGGATCTGCGGCTCGGTGATCAGCGCGCGAGCGAGCGCCACGCGCTGCTGCTGGCCGCCGGAAAGTTGCGCGGGGAGGCGCCCCGCATAGGGGCTCATCGCCACCAGTTCGAGCAATTCGCCGGCGCGCTTGTGGCGCGTCGGCTTGTCGATGCCGCGCATCTTCAGTGCGAAAGCGACGTTGTCGATGACGCTGAGATGCGGAAACAGCGCATAGGACTGAAACATCATCGCCGTGCCGCGCTTGGCGGGCTCGAGGTCGGTGACGTTCTGCGCGCCGAGGATGATATCGCCCTCGCTGACCGCTTCATGACCCGCGATCATGCGCAATGTCGAAGTCTTGCCGCAGCCGGAGGGGCCGAGCAGGCAGCAATAAGTGCCGGCCGGGATCTTCAGGTTGACATTGTCGACCGCCAGCGTCGTGTCGTAGCGCTTGGTGACGGCAACCAGTTCGAGAGCGGCGGGAGTGGCCATGGCGTGTCCGACAGGGGGGCGATGCTTCCCGCCTCTCTCCGCAAGGTCCGTGCCAACGGCTCGCGGCCGGTCAATTTTTTGAAACTGTGCAGTGGAGTCAGATCGTTAGATCGAATTTGGCCCATCCGGGCTGCCTGCCGCCTGCACAGTCATCTGCACACAAAACGGGCGAAGATTGTATAAACTTTCGCCTGTGATTGGATACAGCTGGTCGACTAACATTCGCAGCCGAACGTTGTCGATCGAGCCTCACAACCATGGCCGCCAAGACCCGCCCGAAATCCGACGCGCCGGACGCGAGCGATCGCGTCAGCCGTATCCGGGAGGGCGTGACCGCGGCAATCCTCGAGCACCGCCTGTTGCCCGGCACGAAGCTCGGCGAGGACGAGATCGGCGACATCTACGGCTCCAGCCGAACGCTGGTCCGCACCGCGCTTCAGCAGCTCGCGCATGAAGGCATCGTCAATATCGAGAAGAACCGCGGCGCCTTCGTTGCGCGCCCGACACCCGCCGATGCCCGCGAAGTGTTCGAGGCGCGCCGCCTGATCGAGCCCACCATCGTCGATCATGCCATCGATGCGGCATCGCCGGCCTGGCTCGATCGCCTCCAGCAACATCTCGCTGAAGAGCGCGAGGCCGAGCTGCGTGGCGATGCGCGCGCCTCGGTCCGCCTTTCCGGCGAGTTTCACCGCCTCGTCGCCGAGATGAGCGGCCACAGCATCTATCTCGGCTTCCTCAAGGAGCTGATCGCGCGCTCCTCGCTCATCATCCTGCTCTACCGCCGCCACGACACGCCGGCCTGCGGCACCGATCACCACGCCGGCATCGTCGCCGCGATCCGCAAGCGCGACAGAGAGGCGGCATGCGCGCAGATGCTGTCCCATCTGACCGAGATCGAGGCCGAGCTGTTCTTGAAAGATCCCGCCGCCGACGAGCTGCGGCTGGTCGACGTGCTCGGCGCCTGACCGGCACGGATCGCAAAGCCTGTAGGAGAAGTTGCGGCCGGACCTGCGGGACCGCATCAGCGGCTGAGCTCACTCTCGGCGGCAAGCTGTCCGTCAGGCGTGATTTCGTATTCGCCGTCGTGCTTGGTCATCCATCCTGACCTGACCATCTCTCGTGCAAGTTGTATCGAGCAGATCGGATGATTGCCTCCTGGGTAATACAGCCTGTCATTCCGGACGAGCAGGTGTCCGTACAATTGAGCCTGACGTAACGCCCTGCGCATTCCGGGTGATGGATTTTTCATGTCGTTTCAAGCGCGAGCGCGATGAAGGTTCCTAATGAACGCGGTGTCTCAATGCGATTTTCGCTCGCGGGCCGCCGGGGAGGAACCCTGTTCCTGCCGCCCAGTTTTTTCTTTCGAGGAGTACTGTCATGAATGTACGGGACGAGCACACCCGATCGCTCTGGATGGATGTTTCGGTTGCCGACGCGCCGGCGCTATCCGGTACGGTGGGTACGGACGTCGTCATTGTCGGTTCTGGAATTGCCGGGCTGTCGGTCGCCTATGAGCTTGCCAGCCATGGACGCTCGGTCGTGGTGCTGGACCGCGGCGGCATCGGCAGCGGGATGACGGCGCGCACCACCGCTCATCTGGCGACGGCGCTCGACGACGGCTACGACGAGTTGGTGAGGGTGCGCGGCCCTGACCGTGCGCGGCACTACTATCAGAGCGTCGCTGCCGCGATCGATCGCGCCGAGGTCATCCAGCTTGCCGAGCATATCGATTGCGATTTTCAACGCGTCGATGGCTACTGGGTGCTGGCGCCCGAAACGCCCGCATCCGAGCTTGACGAGGAATTGGTTTGCTGTCGCAAGCTCGGAATTCCCGTCGAAAACCGCATCGAGCCAACCCCGTTCCATGCCGAGGGCCAGGTGCGTTCGCTGCGCTTTGCCCGGCAGGCGCGCCTGCACCCGACCAAATACCTCGCGGGTCTGGCGAGCGCGCTCGAGCGCCGGGGGGCGCGGCTCTACGCCGACACCTGTGTCGAGAGCATCCGTCAACAGCATGGCGACATGGTCGTGACGACCGCCTTAGGCCACGAGGTCCACGCCGCCGACGTGGTGGTCGCGACGAACTCGCCCGTCAATCTGCAGGTGGCGATCCACACCAAACAGGCGCCTTATCGCACGTATGCACTTGCGGCGAAGATTGCGGCCGGCGCGCTGGAGGATGCACTCTATTGGGATACGCTCGATCCCTATCATTATGTCCGACTCCAACCGTTCTCTTCCGACGAGGATATCGTGATCATCGGCGGCGAAGATCATAAATCGGGCGAAGCGAACGACGGCGTACAGCGCCTTGACGCGCTCGAGCGCTGGGCACGCGATCGCTTGACGGGTTTGCGCGAGGTCACTCATCGCTGGTCCGGCCAGGTGCTGGAGCCGGTCGATTTCACCGGCTTCATTGGCCGCAGCCCCGGCGAGGAGCATCTCTTCATCGTCAGCGGCGATTCCGGGCAGGGGATCACGAACGGGCTCGTCGCCGGCCTGTTGGTGACGGAGCTGATCACGACGGGCGCGAGCCCTTGGGAAGAGGTCTACGCTCCGTCACGGAAGATTCAGAAGCACATCGGCGAGTTCATCAGCGAGAACATCACGCCGCTGAAGAATTTTGCGGAATATCTTGCGGCGAGCGAGATGGCGAGCGTCGAACGGCTGCGGCCGGGCGAGGGGCGTCTGGTCCGCAGCGGCCTGAAGAAGATTGCCGCTTGCCGGGACCGCAACGGACGTCTGCATCTGCACTCGGCAAGCTGCACCCATCTCGGCTGTGTCGTGCACTGGAATGCGCTGGAGCAGTGCTGGGATTGCCCATGTCACGGCTCGCAATTCGCGGCCGACGGCACCGCGCTCAATGGCCCGGCGGTGTCGCCGCTGGGCGGCGTCGAAAGACCGGCCAATCTTGAAGCCGCGGAGTGAACGGCAATCCCTCAAAAAGTTGTGGCCGGCCTTAAGGACCCCGCCGCCGCTGAGCTGTGGCTCGCGGATGTGCTGAGTCCGTGAGAGCACTGAGTCGCTGTGCTACCGCTCGAATGGTATTTCTACTCCTGACCCTCGGGAACCGGTTTTTTGCTCCGCGAATCAGTGAGAGTCGCCGCATCCGGCAGAGGGCTTGTCACAATCTTCGGCCTGTCATCGCACAGGTGACTTCTAAGTGTCTCCAGAACCAGAAAGAATTTCTCGGCTAGCATGAACCAAGCTCGTTTGACGGGTTCATCTCGGTTTCGAAAACTGCGAGACCTCATCAATACGATCACTTACTGTACGCGGCGCCAACTTAATTCGTCACGGCGAGCCGAATTGTGACAGTCCTCGTCGATATTTGCGCTCGGAATGTCGCATGTGGACGATGATGCGTTGCGACGTAACCTGACTATTCCTCGCGGGGCTTGCCGGCTATATGCTCGCGCTCTGTCATCGAACTGTCATGTACCCCAAAATGCTGAAGTCAGACTCAACACCGGCCCGCAAGACTCCGGGCGCGCCGGATGGGAATCCTGCTCCGAAGGACAACAAGAGAACGCAAGTCGTCGCCGGCTTCCTCAGGCAGATTGAACCCGCCGGGCCAGGCGCAGAACCTCGGATCGAGGACGCCGTGAGTGATCAGACGTCATCGCAAGAGACGACGCCTGATCTGGAACCAGTTCCGTCAAGCGTTGGCGCGCGTCCGGCCGGTGAAATCGAACTCAAGCTTCTCGTCGATGCCGATCGCATGGCGCATTTCAACGCTGCGCCGGTCATCACGGCGAACGCGCGCAATAAGGGCACGCGTAAGCATCTCAAGTCCGTCTATTATGACACGCCCGAGCGCACGCTTCGGCGTGGCGGCCTGAGCTTGCGCGTACGCCAGAGCGGCGCGCGCTTCGTGCAGACCGTGAAGACCGACGCCGCGGACGATCCGCTGCGCCGCGGCGAGTGGGAGGCGAGCGTGCCCTCGCTTGCGCCCGATCTCGCTCTGGCGATGCCTTTCATTCCGGAGAAGCTTCGCTGCCACCTCGAAGCACGGCCGCTCGAAGCCGTCTTCACCGCCGACGTCCATCGTCATGCACGGATGCTCGATCTGCCGTCCGGCACGGTCGAAGTCGCCTTCGACCAGGGCGAGCTGACGGCCGGCGATGGTTCGCTGCCGGTGAGCGAGATCGAGCTGGAGCTCAAGAGCGGCAGCGCAAGCGCAATCTACGAAGTCGCGCTACGGCTTGCGGAACACGGGGCGGTGAAGCCGTCAATCCGCACCAAGTCGGCGCGTGGCTTCGACCTTGCCGCCGGCAAGCCGCCCCCGGCATGGCGCCCGCGAAAACTTCGCCTCGATCCGTCGGTGACCCTCGACGGGGCCTTCGCGACGATCCTGCGCTCCTGCTTCCATCATCTGCTTCAGTCGCTGCCCGCCGCCGAGGACGGCCGCAATCCGGAAGGCGTCCATCAACTTCGCGTTGCGCTGCGCCGGCTTCGATCGGCGCTGGACCTGATGCGATCGGTCGGCGCGCTCAGCAATCTCGATGCGCTGCGGTCGGAGGCGCGCTGGCTGGCGCAGGATCTGTCCGCCGCGCGGGACTGGGATGTGTTCCAACTCGAGACCTTGCCGACAATCGCAAAAGCCTGTCCTTCGATCGCCGGCTTCGATGCGCTCGGCCGGGCCGCAGCCGGGCGTCAGGCTGACGCCTATCGCAAGGCGCATGATGCGCTCGCCGACCGCCGCTGCGCCGTATTCCTGATCGGCCTCGGCGGCTGGATCGAGACACGGGGCTGGCGCAACGACGTCGCCGCCGAGGATCTCGGCCAACTCGCCGAGCCCGCCGTCAACTTCGCGCAGCGCATCTTGTCGGAGCAATATGCCAAGGTGCTCAAGCGCGGCTGCCGCTTCAAGTTGCTCACGATCGAAGAGCTGCACCGGGTGCGGCTCGCGACGAAGCGGCTGCGCTATCTCAGCGAGTTCCTCCTGCCGCTGTTTGCCGATCGGAAGTCTGCGAGAAAATTTGCCCGCAGGCTCGCCGGTTTGCAGGAGGAGCTCGGCGCCTTCAACGATATGGCAGTGACGGCATCGTTGCTGGATCGGCTCGATGCCGAGCCCGACAGCGCCATCGCCGCGGCGGCGATCGCCGGCTGGCAGGCGCGCGCGTCGGTTGGCGTGCAGCCCGCCTTGCAAAGCACGTGGCGCGATTTCACGGCCGCGCGCGTGCCGTGGTCTCGCCGGACCGCACAGGACTGATCGCGCCTTCGCAAGAAGTTGCGGCCAGGCTTTGGGGGAAGCCTGGCCGCGCGCGAACCGGTCTGGGACGGGGAGGGGTGGGGATGTGACCGGGTCGCGTAACTCGTTGTCTCGTTTCTAATCTCTGGCGCTGGCGGTGGAGACCGCCGGCTTGGTATCGCCGAGCGAGACCCAGACGTTGGGATCGCTCTGCGACTGGCGCTTGACGAAGCGGTAGCCGGTCTCCGTCCAGGCAACGACGCTCTCGTTCTGATTGTCGAGAACGAACTCGCCCTTGTCGGTCTTCACCGTCAGCACCGCGTGGCCCTCGCCCTTCTTGTCGCGCACCACGGTGATGAGCAGGGCCTCGCGCGGCCATCCGGCATCGATCAGCATCTTGCGCTTCAACAGCACGTAGTCTTCACAGTCGCCGTAACCGTCCGTCGGCAGCGACCACTTCTCGATCACGCCCCAGTGCTCCTGGTCGGTCAAAGGCTTCACGGTCTCGTTGACCCAGCGATTGACCTTGACGAGGTCGCGCCATGCAGCCTGCGACATCACGATGTCGCGTGCCTGCGTCGGCCCGCCCTTGCACTGAGCGGCGTTGTCCGCACAGAACTCGACCCAGCCGATCGGCGCACGCGTGGTGTCGCCGAGGCTCGCGTAGAGCAGACGGCCTTCGCCGGCCTGCGCTGTCGCGCTGATCCCGAAGAGCATGGCGGCCAGCGCCAGCCCTTTCCCCTGTCCCCTGAAGTCAAACATTGCGGCCCCCGTTTCTTGTTGGGACCACATTTCGCACGGAGCTTTTGAGTTGCCGCTAAGTCAGCCAAGTCAAGTCGAGACGAATGCAAGTAAAAGGCGCAGCGAATTCGATCTATACTTGAATCGAATTCTCGTAAAATTTGAAATGACTGCAATTGATTCAAATTTTATCTGTTAACGCGCAAACGCTGGCGGAGCCATTGTTTGCGCGCACGTGCAGCCCTTGCGTTAACTCGCGCGGAGCTGGTCGCAACCCATGAAAAAGGCGGCGTCCGCATCGCGGAGGCCGCCTTCGAGGCTGGAAATGCAGTGGTTTTGACGTCGTCGCGCTTTACCGCGCGGTAACGCTCTCTTCGAGTGTCTCGGCCGGCTGCTCGTGCATGAATTCGAGGGCGAAGCCGTCTTCGAGGTTTCGGACCACGCGGCCCTGGACCCGGCCGAGCAGAACCGTTGATTTCAGCGGCGGGCGGTTCTCCGCGGCAATCGCGGCGCCCGACAGCGACAGGTCGATGATGCGGCAGGTCATCTTGGTGCCGTCCTCGAGCGTCAGCACCGCGATCGGGTTGCGCGGCACGATACGATCGTGACGGCGGTCCTCCGGCAGGTTGAGGATGTCGCGGTTGGCGAGCCAGGTGAGCTGTGCCGCGAGCTTGTCGCGCTTCCTCGGCGTTGCCCCGATCGTCATGGCAAAGCCATTGTCGATGATCCGGGTGATCTTGCCCTCGACCCGGCCGATATGGTCGAGATAGGCGACGACGCGGTCGCCGACATTGCCGATGCCGGGGGCGAGCAGCGCGAGGCCGCCCGGCGACATGTTGATCACCTGGCAGGGGAATTCACGGCGGTCCGGCAGCATGTAACGGCCGAGCAGGTGCACTTTCACCCGCTGGAAACGCCGACGCTCCTCGGCGGCCGGAAGAAATTTTCTGTTCGCTAACGCCATTTCCAACACCCGACCCCCCGCCCGGGCGGAGTCCGGCACGACCCTAAGGTGCATAGGGTTAATGCCGCGTTAGGATCGGGCGCGCCGGTAACGGACAGACACAATGCGCTCGAAAAGCCACATCAAGGGCGGGCAGGCGAGGCCCCCCGGGCGGGACCGGTCAAGCCGTTCGCAGGCGCCGCCGATATAGAAGACCCAGCAGCGCCAGCAGCACCACCGCCGAGAGCCCGAGCGACCAGTGAATGCCGATCGCGGCGCCCGATAGCCCGACGGTGAGGCCGCTGAAGGCCCGCATGCCGAGTCCGGCCATGTTGTAGAGACCGACGACGCGGCCGCGGATGTCGGACGGTGCGTTCAGCTGCACCAGCGCCTGCGCCATGGTGTTGAACGACAGCTCGAAGAAGCCCGCGCAGAACAACAGCACGATCGCGACCGGATAGATCCGCACGGAGGCGAAGCCGAAGAGCGCCACGCTCCAGAGCATCGCCAGCATGATTGCGGTGCGCGGCGTGCCCTTGAGACGTCCCCAGGATTCCAGCGCGATGCCGGCGAGCAGGGCACCGGCCGCATCAGCCGCGAGCAGCACGCTGTAGGAGACGCCGGGATCGCCATGGCCGAGATCGCCGGCAAAGCCCGGCATCTGGGCGTGATAGGCGTTGCCGATCATGAAAGAGGTGAGGCCGGCGAGCCACGTCATCGCTAACAGCACCGGCTGCGTGCCGATGGCGCGCATCGTCAGCACGATGTCGGCAAGGCCGCGCACCGCGAAACGCCGCACGGCGACGCTGTTGTCGCGCAGCGGCGCCCAGAACAGCCAGAGCAGCATCGGCAGGTAGAACAACGTGTTGAAGATGATGCCGTGCGAAGTGCCGAGCGTGAGCATGATGATTCCGCCGACCGCGGGCCCGACCAGGATGCCGAGATAGCGCGCCATCGCGTTCAGCCGCACCGCGCTCGGAAGATCGGCCGGGCCGACGAGGTCGTAGAGCAGCAACTGGTTCGGCGTCTGCCACAACACGCCGGCGCAGCCGTGGATCACCAGCAGCAGCATCGCGTGCCACATCTGGATCGTATCGGTGAGGAAGAAGAAGCCCCATCCGGCCGAGGCCACGATAAACAGCACCATGCCGCACTGGATGATGCGGCGCGGATCGAACCGGTCGGCAAGCCCGCCGACCGCGACCGAGAACAAGAGGAAGGGCAGCCAGTGCGACAGCACGGCAAAGCCCGCCAGCGCCGGCGAATGGAATTTCTGGAACACCACCCAATAGCTGATCACGTGCTCGATATTGTCGGCCATCATCGCCAGCACGTAAGCGACGAACTGGACGCGGTAGGGCCCCGACTTCATGGCCGCGAACGAGCCGGACGCGACCATGGGATTTTGAGGGAGGGGGTTCAAGCGAGCACCAAGGTAGGATTTGGGCCGCCTTACACGGTCGGCGCCAATGGCTCAAGACACTTGGGTGTGTGAGTCATGAGCCCGTAGCCCAGATGGAGCGGACGCGTAATCCGGGGCCGCCGGTCCCGCATTCCGCTTCGCTGCATGCGGGCTACGACCTGCTGCTAATCTAGCCGTTTGACGTAGACCGCATAAGGCACGCCAGAGATATCCGGCGCCTCGCGCACCTTTGCGAATCCCATCCGCAGATACATTGGCAGCGCGACCGTCATGATCGTCGTCGTATGCAGCGCGATGACCGGCGACAGGTCGCGCTCGGCGCGGCGAACGCATTCTTCCGTCAGTTGCCGGCCAATACCCTTGCCGCGCGCCGAGGGATCGACCACCAGCATGCGGATGATCGGCCAGGCCGGATCGAAGAACGCGGCCTTTGGCTGCCGTGGACCGATATAAGCCACGGCGCCGACGATCTCGCTACCGTCTTCAGCGACGACGATCTCGCCTGTCCCGGAAAGCTCCGTTATCTTCGCGACATTGGCCATAAACGTTGGCCAATCCGAATAATCCTGCTCGAATTGCGCGAAGGCGGCGAGAGCGACGCGCCTGACTGCGTCCGCATCCGCTGGCTGATAGTCACGTAGCATCGGCGGTTATCCTTCGTAGCCCGGATGAGCGAACCGACATCCGGGACTGTTGGTCCCGCATATCGCTTCGCTCATGCGGGCTATGGGACCGCACCTTGGCAGGAGCCCACATCTCACATACGCTGATCGTCGGCCCGCACCAATCAGTCATAACAGACGGGCATCGAGGAAACAGCCATGGAATCCATCCGCGTCTGCACCCATGCAGGGCCGGGCAGCGAGCCCGTCATCCGCACCGTGCCGTGGCCGAAGGTCGGCCGTAAGGCCGCGCTGATCAAGGTCGGCGCCTGCGGGGTCTGTGGTACAGATTTGCATATTCTCAAAGGACATTGGCCGAAGCCGCTGCCCTGGCCGTTCACGCTCGGCCACGAGCTCGGCGGCATCATCGTCGAATGCGGCGACGAGTTCACTGAAGACTTCATGAGCAAGCCGCTGAAGGTCGGCTCGAAGGTGATGATCCCGCCGCTGATGCCTTGCGGACGCTGCTATTACTGCATCCACTATCCGCAGACAGCCAACAAGTGCCTGACGCCGGTCTATTACGGCCGCTATCTCGGCTTCGAGAAGGCACCTCACATGTGGGGTGGCTGGGCCGAATATGTCTATGTCGATCTCGACATGCTGCCGGGCACCAAGATCTACAAGCTGCCTGACGACATGTCGCTGCGGCTGGGCGCGCTGTCCGAGCCGCTGACCTCCTGCATCCGGGCGTTCAACCGCGCCAGCCGCGCCGGCGGTTTCAGCTGGGGCGACACGGTGGTGATCCAAGGCTCGGGTCCGATCGGCATTCTGGCGGTCGCGGTCGCGCAGGAGATGGGGGCAGGGCGGGTGATCTGCGTCGGTGCGCCGGAGGAGCCGCGGCTTCGCCTCGCGCGCGAGTTCGGCGCGGAGGCGACTGTCAACATCGAGGAGATCAAATCGCCGCAGGAGCGCATTGCCCGCGTGCGCGAGATCGTCGGCGGCTTCGGCGCCGATCTCGTGATGGATTGTTCGGGACACCCTTCGGCCGGCCCCGAAGGCATCGAGATGCTGCGCGACGGCGGCACCTATGTCGAGATGGGCCAGTTCACCGACGCTGGCTCGATCGAGACCTCCTGGCACCGCATCTGCACCAAGGACCTCAACGTGCTCGGCTCCTGGGGTTTTACCGGCAACGATCTGCCGCTCGGCGTCGACATGCTTTACCGCACGCGCGACAAGTATCCGTGGCTGAAGATGCAGACGATCTATCCGTTCACGGAAGCGGGCGTCGCGCAGGCGGTCAAGGACGCGATGGCGATGAAGACGGTGAAGTCGACCATCGTGCCGTGGCCGGAGCTGGTCGAGTAGGTCATGTCCTCCGTCCCCCACGATCTCGCCGCGATTCTGGTCGAAGCCAAGCGGCGGACCTATGCCGGGCTGGATGACGATGCGACCATCGCTGTCCCGCTGCTTGCGGGCTCCAAACAGCTCGAGCACCGCGCGCCGCCTTATGCCTATCGTGATATCTATTTCGGCATGGGGTTTTTCGTCGGGCAGGAGACCGTGTCGTGCGACGATCGCATCGTCTGGTCGATGAGCTACAGCGGCGGCGCCCGTGCGGAGATCAGAGATCGGGACACTTTCCTCGCGATCTACAAATTCCTGCGCCAGGCGCTGCTCGCCGTAAACGCGGACGAGCCCTATCGGGGACCGTGCCGGTTCGAACATGCCGGCATGGTCTACCGCAACGAGGTCGAAGGCGCACTGGATCGCTTCCACGGTGCCGAGACGATTGCGCGGGATGACGGCGCGCCGCTTTATGAGCTGCGCTATGGTGGTGGGCTGCTGAGATAAAGTCGGACGAACTTCGCAACATCTTGTAGCCCGGATGGAGCGCAGCGTAATCCGGGGCCGCCAGTCCCGCATTCCGCTTCGCTCCATGCGGGCCACGAGTCGGGGTTGGAATGAAGGACGAGATGACAAGCGATCAAACAACCGAACCAACCCCGCGCCCTCGCTCGCCCTTCAGCGCCATCCGCGCGATCGACTACACCGTCATCTTCGTGCGCGACATGGCGGCGATGCGGCGCTTCTACGAAGACGTTCTCGCCTTTCCGCTGCTGCGCGAGCTTTCGCCGAACTGGATCGAGTATGGCCTTGGCAGCAACACGCTGGCGCTGGCAAGGCCGAGCCGGACTGCGGCCGATGCGCCGACGCCGACGGGGAGCGCTTCGCTGCAACTGGCCTTCAAGGTGTCGGCAAGTGAAGTCGATGCGTGCGCCGATGAACTCGTGCGGGAGGGCGTGGCGCTGCTGTCGCCGCCGACGAACCAGGCGTTCGGTCATCGCACGCTGTTCTTCCGCGACCCCGACGGAAATCTGCTGGAGGTCTATGCGGAGATCTGAACAGCTCAAAAAGTTCCATCGGGAATCCGCGAACTCTTCACGCCGCGGTGAAACTTAGGCCCAAGTTCCGGATTTCAGTTCACGGGAGAGGTGCCGCCGTGAAGCGAATTCTGAAACCCGTCACTTACGTCCTGGCTGCCGTCTACTTCCTGGTGGATGCGGTCTTCATGGCCGTGGCGCGGCCCATCGCGCTCTGGCTTGGGCGGCACTTCCAATTCGAGCGATTGCGGGCCTGGATCAGGTCGCTGCCGCCTTATCCTTCGCTGGCCTTGTTTTCCGTGCCAGTCATCATTCTGGAGCCGATCAAGCCCCTGGCCGCCTACCTTGCCGCAACTGGCGAGGTCCTCAGCGGCGCGGCGACGTTGATCGTCGGTGAACTGCTCAAGCTCGTGTTGGTCGAGCGCCTGTTCCACCTCACGCGGGACAAGCTGATGCGGATTCCGGCATTCGCTTGGACATACGGGAAGTTCACTGAGGTGAAGGCGTGGCTGCAGGCAACCGAAGCTTGGCGCGCCATCCGCGCCTTGAGCTTTGCAGCGAGAGACACTGTTGCGAAGTTGGTCGGGAGCTTTAGCAAGCTGGCGACCTCCAGGGATTAAATCCGAGCCAGGCGCCCCTTCGAACGACAGGGAAATCGTCGGTGTCGTGCTTGTGCACGCACTAGCCGCGGCCGAGCTCGCTCTCCTTCACCACTGTCGCACCCACCACCTTCGTGCCTTCCAGCTCGCGCACGATTCGTTCGTCGGGGCCGACAATTCCAAGATCGAACTCGCGATCCGGCGTGACCAGGATCATGCGCTGGCCGATGATCACGACCACCGTCATGTCGTTGGTCTCGCCTTCGACCGCCCATGCATGGATGTCTCCGGCATAGGGCGCCTTGCGCCAGGCGTTGGGAGAGCCCGGGTCGCATCGGATTTCGACGCCGTCCTCCGACGTCGTCACGACGAGCTTCGAGCGGCTCGGCTTCCAGCACTCGTCGAGGAGATCATTGACGAGCCACAGGCAGGCGAAGTCCTCGCATTCGGTGGGCCGCGCAGCGTAGATCGCGCAGCCGCGGCCGGGCTGACAATGCGAGCACCAGGCACTGACCGGCTTGGCCAGTGCCTCGATGGCCATCACCTTGCAGCAGAGCGTGCAATCGCCGCAGCTGCGTTTGGCGGAGGACGTCACGCGGTCATTCCCTTGGGATCCGGTTGTGTTTCAGCTTAGTCGAGGTGGCCGCAAAAATCCGCTGCAACCTTCAGGCGCGGTTCTCATTGCAAAGCCATGCATCACAGGCATGGTGATTTCTGAGCGCTTGGCGTAAAGAGCGCCCAGATCAAATCCAGCGTGCGGTCGGGCCGTTTGCCGCGCATGCAGCTCAGGTCCGCCGGTCCACCGTTTGCGCGCCTGAATCAACCAAGGTTCTCCATTTCGTGTCTTTTCCGGCCCTGACCCCGCCGCTCGCCCGAGCTTTGGCCGAGCGGAACTATGATTCCCCGACTCCCGTTCAGCTCGCCGTGCTCACGGACGAAGCCTCCAGCCGCGACCTCTTGGTTTCAGCCCAGACCGGCTCCGGCAAGACCCTGGCTTATGGCCTTGCCATGGCAAAGGGCCTGCTGGGCGAGGCCGAGCGGTTCGAGCACGCCGGCGCGCCGCTCGCCCTGATCGTGGCGCCGACCCGCGAGCTCGCCTTGCAAGTTCAGCGCGAGCTGGCCTGGCTGTATGGGCATGCCGGCGGGCGTGTCGTCTCCTGTGTCGGCGGCATGGACCCGCGGCGCGAGCAGCGCGAGCTGGCGGCCGGCGCGCACATCGTCGTCGGCACGCCCGGGCGGCTCTGCGATCATTTGCGTCGCGGCCGCCTCGACATCTCCGAATTGAAGGTGGTCGTGCTCGACGAGGCCGACGAGATGCTCAATCTCGGCTTTCGCGAGGACATGGAATTCATCCTCGAGACCACGCCTGAGGCGCGCCGCACCCTGCTGTTCTCGGCGACGTTTCCGCGCGGCATCGTCGCGCTGGCCAGGCAATATCAGCGCGACGCCTTCCGGATCGAGGTTGCCGGCGACGAAGGCGGCCACGCCGATATCGAGTATCGCGCGATCCGGATCGCGTCTGCCGACGTCGAGCATGCGGTCGTCAATGTGCTGCGCTTCCACGAGGCGCCGAGCGCGCTGGTGTTTTGCAGCACGCGCGATGCCGTCAGGCATTTGCAGGCAGCGCTGCTGGAGCGCGGCTTCTCCGTGGTTGCTCTGTCGGGCGAATTGACGCAGAACGAGCGCACCATGGCGCTGCAGTCGCTCCGGGACGGACGCTCCCGCGTTTGCGTCGCGACCGACGTCGCCGCCCGCGGCATCGATTTGCCGAGCCTCGACCTCGTCATCCATGCCGATCTGCCCAATGACGCCGAGGTCATGCAGCATCGCTCCGGCCGCACCGGGCGTGCGGGACGAAAGGGCACGAGCATCCTCCTGGTGCCGCCGGCACGACGCCGGCGCGCGGAATTGCTGCTCAATCTCTCGGGCATCGAGGCGGCCTGGGGCACGGCGCCGCAGGCGGAGGACATCCGCAAGCTCGATCACGCGCGTATGAAGGACGTGCTGTTCACCGAGGAGACCACCGCCGACGATCTGGTGTTGGCGCAGGCATTGCTGGCCGAGCGCTCGCCCGAAGATATCGCCGCTGCGCTCGCGCGGCTCTATCGGGCCCGGCTGCCGTCGCCCGAGGACATCATCGATCCCGGCGAGCACAGCGGCAGGCCGCGCGACGATCGCGGTCGTGACAGGTTTGAAGGCGAAGGCGGCGGCGATCGCCCCGGCAAGCCGCGATCGAAATCCGGCAAGTCATCGTCGAAACATGGCATGGCGGAGGCCAGCGTCTGGTTCCGCGCCGCCATCGGCCGGCGCAAGAATGCGGAGGCGCGCTGGCTGCTGCCGATGATCTGCCGCCGCGGCGGCATCGACAAGCGCGACATCGGCGCCATCAAGATCATGGACACCACCACCGAGTTCGAGATTTCCGAGCGGGTCGCGGATTCCTTCGCCGCCAAGATCAAGCGCCCGGACAAGGAAGACAGCATCCGCATCGAGCCGATGGCGGACATAGTGCCGCGGCAGGCGGCTTCGGAGCAGCGGTCATATGCGCATCGCCGTGAGGCCGCTGACGATGATCACCGTGAGCGTCAGAGCGATCGCGCGCGCGAGGCAGGTGCATTCAAGCCGCGCAGCAAGTCTCACGGCGAGCGTGGCCCGAAATTCGGCGAGGCTCCTTCCTTCGGGAAGAAAAAGAAGCATAAGAACAAACAGGGCCACGCGGAGCTTTCGGTCACGCCGTGGCCGGTGAAGGGCGCGCCGGGAAAGAAGGCGAGGAAGAAACGGCGAGGTTGAGCGTCGCCGTTCAGCGCAGACGGCAATGATGCCGCCGGATTGCACCGGCGACATCATCTGAAGAGAGAGGCGTGAGTTCAGCGGCCACCGCCGCCGCCGCCACCACCACCGCCGCCACCACCGCCGGCATCACGCATCGCGGAGCTGTAGCGAGGATCGCTCTGCTTCATGTAAGTCGGCGAGGTGTCGCGATGGCTGACGACGCGTCGTCCACCCTGGTTCGGCATCTCGATCAGGCTGCCACAGCCCTCGAAGAAGGCGAACTCGCAACCGTAGGTCCGGTACTGCGCGGCGTTGGCACTGGTCGCGGTGAACGCGGTCGCCGCAACGAAGGCAATCAAAGCAACTTTCGGCAATGTGAGTCTCATGGAAATTCTCCAGTCTCGGTTCGGCGAGACCAGATCGGCCCGCACGGTTCTTCGACGGAGGCTGGCTGAAACCGGTTCGAGCGGGTGGCTTCACGCCCGCGTGAGCCGCGGCCGGGGAGGGGGCTCACGTCGCAGCGAGATCGCGCAGCATGTAGCTCGCGCCTTCACCGTAACATGCGAGCTTTGCGCGCAACTCCGCATCCGTCGTGACGGGCCGAAAGCCGAAGCGTTCCCATAGCGGCCGCGTGGCATAGACCGAGACCAGCGCGAGAGCCGCAATGCCCATTGAGTGTGCGAGTTGCTCGATCGTCGCGATATAGGCGCGCGCGACGCCACCGCGGGCGTCGGGCAGCACGGCGACGTCGTGCACGTAGAGGCAGTCCGCATCGTCGGGCAAGCTTGCGAGGAAGCCGTCGAGCGGCGGGATCTGATGCTGCTTCCAGGGATGGGCGAGCCCGTAGCCGACGATCCCATGGTCCGCCGCGAGCACACGGCAGCCATCGGGACAAAGCCGCATCTTCTCCGCGAACACATCAGGGCGCTCGGAAAGATCAGGATGGATGCGCGCCGCGATCGCGCCGATCGCAACAAGGTCGGCCGTGCGCGCGAGACGCCAATGCGGCTTGCTCATGTCGATCGATCTCATTAGTTCCAATTTATTCCGCCGCCAAGAGGCCAAGAGTGAGATCAATCCAGCTTCGGATATTCGAGCTGCATCGCCACGAAGTCGGCTGTGCGCGATCCGTAGCGCGCCTCGATCGCACGCAGCGTTTCGTCCAGCGCCTGTGCCGGCGGGGAGGTGCCGGCTCCTGGCAGCGCCTGCTGCGCCGGCCAATCGTCAGCGATCCGGTCAGGCAGGATGTCGAGGCCTCCGCGGCTCGTGCGCGCCTGCGCCGTGGCGGCGAAGGTGAGGGCGCGTGAGCGATAGGTCCGCGACCATGCATCGGCGATCAGTGCGAGCGAGACCTCGTCGACATCAGGCCTCAATGCGATTCCGAGCTGCTCGCGGTTCCAGAAGGCGAGCGTGTTCGCGATCGCCGTCAGCGCGAAGGAGCGCGTGAAGCTGAACGCGTCGCTGCGGTGGCGCGCATCCCACGCCGCAAGGCCGATGTCGCGGGCGACCGCCTCGGCCTTGGCCCGACCGGCGATGGCCTCGATCAGGGTGAGGGCCATCGGCATGGATGCGCTGATTCCGGTGGTCGTCGCGACGCCCGGGTCGACGACCAGTCTGCGGTCCGCCGTATAGCGGATCGTCGAATGCTTCTGCAGATCGCGCACGGAATACCAATGCGTCGTGGCCCGCTTGCCGTCGAGCAGCCCGGTGTTGGCAACGACCGTGGCGCCGACGCAGACGCCGATCACGATCGCGCCCTTGCCGGCCTGGCTCCTGATCCACTGCAGGGCGACTGCGTCGTCGTCGCGGCTCATCGCGGGCACGATGACGTAATCGGCGCCGTCGGGGTGCGTGGCGTCGAACTCGGCGATGGTCGCATGCGGCTGCACCCTCAGTGCGGGATAGAGCGTGACGGGTCCCGGCTGCGTCGCCAGGGTGAGGATGTCGGCGACGTCCGCCCGCGCGAGAATGCCGTAGGGCATCAGATAGTCGGTGGTCTCGCTCATGTCGTTGATGCCGACGATGGCGATCAGGGGGCGCTTTCGTTTCGGCGGTTTCAGCGCGGCCAGCGTCGCCTCGACTTCGTCTCTGGAGATCGCAGGCGCGGTTCCCGATGCCGGCGTATCCGGCAGCAGGAGCAGCCAGGTTCCGCCGATCGCCACCAGCAATGCCATGCCGCCGAGGGCGGTCCACGCCAGAATGCGCCAGCTCATGATGTCACCCGCTCGTCGTCTCACGCGGCGCGGAAGCTATCCGGTCGCAACGATTTCAGGAATGACGCAAATCCGGCAAAATCGGTCATGCCGCACGACGATCCATCGCATGATCACCGCCTGCGCAAATCTACCGCAGCCCCTCATACACCATCAGCCCGCGTGCGATCTGCAATTTGCGGATCGCGCGCGGCAGCAGTTTCTCCGGCTGATGCAAATAGCGCCAGGAGGTGAGGGTGAAGGGGCCGAGTGTGCCGCATTCGTCGTCGAACGGTGCGAGCACGCCGGTCACGCTGACAGGCGTATGCGGACGGGCATTGAAAGGGAGCAGCAGCAGCTCGAGATGCGCCTTGCTGCCGTTCTCGCGTGCGGCCGTGACGCCGGCGATCGCACCCAACGTCTCGTCGGCGACGATCGTGGTGATCTCCTCGATCTCGCCGCGGCTGGCTTGTGTGAACAGCGCCGTAAAGCTCCGGTCCTTGAGATCGCCTCCGGCGAGCGCGCAGACGCGCGTGCCGGCGACGCGGAACGGGAAGCCGAGGTGCTGCTCGCAGGAGAGCACGAAGATGTCGCCGAGCAGGTCACGGACGGCGGCCGGATCGATGTCGGCCCTATCGGGGGCCCGCGCCATGCCGCGCTTGTCGTCCCAATACGCGAAGAACTCGCGGCTCGACGGATGTTTCATGACTGAACGCTTACCCCGGGGCGCATCCTCACGGCACAAACCTGTCCCGCTTCAGTGCACCCGCGATCCCTTTCGTTGTTGTGCAGGAGGAGATCTGCAGCGTCCATGCCGCGAGGGTGTCTTAGGCCCCATCTAGGCCGCCTTTGCGTTGTTAACGTTAAATTAACTATGCGCTTTGCGCCGGCGGCCCGCCTGCTATGGTGATCGCGGTCGCAAGTCTCGCCGGTTTTCCAGGTTCTCGGCGAGGCCTGAACTTTGGGCGTCAAACAGTTTGGTCACGGGACCGCGGGGAGGGGTGGGGATACACCTTATTCCCAGGGGGTACCGGAAGTCCGACACGGACAGGCAGGGCTTTCCCAGGGCCCTGCCTTTTCCTTTTGTGCACTTGCGCAACGCCGGCAAAGGCGACTATCTCCAAGTGGATCGCTCCGATCGCGCCTGAAAGCGAAGCTGCCTTGGATTCCCCGCAAAATTCTCCGCCGCAGGATTCTCCGGATCTGCCGGCTGTCCAGGAGGCCCCGCGCGAGCCGATCCTGACGCTGCCCGTGGCGCTGACCGCCTATATCGCCCTGCTGGCGCTGATCCATCTGCGGGTGCTGCTGCCGCCGGAGATCGAGAACTGGACCATCGACGTCTTCGGCTTCATCCCGAAGCGCTACGATTCCTCGCTGCTCAATTTGCAGATCCCGGGCGGGGCGGGTGCGAAGGTCTGGACCTTCGTCACCTATTCGCTGTTGCACGCCAACCTGACTCATCTCGGCTTCAACGTGCTGTGGCTGCTGCCGTTCGGCAGCGCGCTGGCGCGGCGCTTCGGCGCCATCAGATTCTTCGTGTTCATGGCGGTGACGGCGGCGGCCGGCGCGCTCGCCCATCTCGTCACCCATGAGCATGCGGTGGCGCCGATGATCGGCGCCTCGGCCTCGGTGTCGGGGGCGATGGCGGCGGCGATCCGCTTCGCGTTCGCCCGCGGCAGCTTCCTGTCGTTCAGCCGTTCGGACGCTGATACCGCCGCAAAGGTTCCGGCGCTGCCGCTGTCGCGCGCACTGCGCGACGGACGGGTGGTCGGCTTCCTCAGTGTTTGGTTCGGCCTCAACATCATCTTCGGTGTCGGCGCGATCGGCGTCGATGCCGAAACCACGAGCGTGGCCTGGCAGGCGCATATCGGCGGCTTCTTCGCAGGGCTCCTGCTGTTCGCGCTGTTCGATCCCGTGCCGCGCGTGCGAAGCGATGCTGCGGATGCGTCATCACAGGACGTTTCAGACCGAATTTGAAGCGGCGCTTGCGGCGCGGCCCGAATTCATCCATCATTCCCGAGAAGAATGTTCCGAAAGCGAAGCAATGCTTCGCAAAGCGCACGAGCGTGAACCGGCGCTGAAACTGTTAGTTGAAGACTCGCGAACAAGTTCCGAACCGCCAAATGGCGGACGGCTCCGATTCAGGGAGGCGACAATGACGGTACGTTCCATTCTCAACACCAAGGGCCATCAGATCATGAGCGTCGAGCCCGACGTCAAGCTGTCGGCCGCGATCAAGCTGCTCGTTGAGAAGAAGATCGGTGCGGTGCTGGTGATGAACCAGAGCCGGCTCGAAGGCATCCTGTCCGAGCGCGACATCGTGCGCGTGCTCGGCGAGCGCGGCGCCGGCGTCCTGGAGGAGCCGGTCGCAGAGGTCATGACCCGCAAGGTCGTCGCCTGCAAGGAGACCGATACGGTCGCCGAGCTCATGGAGATGATGACGACAGGCAAGTTCCGCCATCTGCCCGTGATCGAGAATGGCAAGGTGGTTGGCCTGATCTCGATCGGCGACATCGTCAAGCGCCGCGTCCAGGAATACGAAGCCGAGCAGGAAGCCCTGCGCGACTACATCAAGACCGCCTGAGCGGACTTCACTCGTGTACTGTCGGCGCTGCGCCTTCAGGCGGCGGCGCCAGCACATGGATCGCTTCCTGGATCGAATCCAATGCACGCTCTGCGGCGCGCACGCCGTGCGCGATCAGATCCTCGGCGCGGTGGAAGTCGAACCAGCCGAATTGGCCGACCCGTGGCGTGATCAGCATGTCGGGCGGATCGCCGGCGAGGCGGGCGCGGGTGATGCGGTCCTGCATGATGTTGAAGGCATCCACCATCACCGAGGAGATGCCGGGGCGTCCGCCACCGCCGAAGAACTCGCGCTTCATAGTCTTCTCGGGCGAGAACAGCCGCGGGAAACGCCGTTTGGTCGTCGTCTCCTCGGCCACCGGCGCCACCGGTGTGGGCATCGCGCCGTGCGAATAGATCGTCGTGGAATGGGTGAAGATGTCGCTGGAAAGATTTGCGGCGATGACGATTTCGGCGCCGAGCGCGCGGGCGGCCGAGACCGGCACCGGATTGACCAGCGCGCCATCGACCAGCCAGCGGTCGCCGATCAGCACGGGAGAGAAGATGCCCGGCAGCGCATAGGAGGCGCGCATCGCATCGACCACACGGCCGCGCGTCAGCCAGATCTCGTGGCCGGTGCGCACCTCGGTCGCCACGCTGGCGAATTTGGCTGAGAGGTCCTCGATCAGGGTCTGGCCGACGGCTTCCTCGAGCCGGGTCGCCAGCTTCTCGCCGCCGATCAGGCCGGAGCCATTGAGGCGGATGTCGAGATAGCCGAGGATGTTGCGCATGCCTTGCAGGCTGCGCCCCCATTCTTCCAGCGTATCGAGCTGGCCGGCCGCATAGGCGCCGCCGACCACGGCGCCGATCGAGGTGCCGACCACGACGTCAGGCACGATGCCGTTGGCGAGCAGGGTCCTGATGATGCCGATATGGGCGAAGCCGCGCGCCGCGCCGCCCCCGAGGGCAAGGCCGATGACCGGCCGGCGGATGCTGCCCAAGCCAACTTTCTCGCCAACTTTCTCGCCAACTTTCTCGCCGTTTGAGCCGTTCGCGCCCCGACCCTTCAAGATGTCCAGCACTGAAAAACTCCCCTACGCCGGGGCCAGGCCCGTATCACCAGACTAGGCGTCACACTGGCGCTCCGCCAGAACCGCGGCGAAGCATGGTTTATGCCGCTTTGGGAAGCGCACAGGGCAGGAGTATGGCGATGGACGGTTGCTTCGGGACTAATCACGCAGGCGTCAACCGGGTTCCAATGACCGTAGTCGATCGGGTTCCTGAGGCTTGAATTTGCCGCGTTTTCGGTGAAAAGCAGGGGCATGACTCGCGGGGGTGACGGCATCATCGGATGGCGGCGCGGCGTTCGGCTGCTGCCGGCGCTGATCCTTGCCGCGTGCCTCGTGTCCCTCGGCCCGGTTTTCCTTGGCCAAAACGCCGCGCAGGCGCAGCTTTTCTCCGATCGGCCGCCGCCGGTGCCCCCTGCATCGGTGCCGGATCCCGGCGGCGCCATCAATCTGGCACCGCCATCCGGGCCGGGCGCCGGCCCCCTGAGCCTGCCGCCGACCCTGGCGCAGCCGGTTACGCCCAGTATGCCGCCGCCCGCGGTCACCACCGTGCCGCCGGCCGCGCCGCTCAACGCGGCGGCGCCCGGCCAGGGCGTGCTGTCGCTGACCGCGAAATACGGCAAGGATTCTCCCGCGATCACCAGCGGCCTGGTCTGGCGTGTATTCGCCGACCGTCCCGACGAGAACGGCACCTTCAAGCTGATCCGCGAGGAGCGCAACGCCACGCCCAATATCGTGCTGCCGCCGGGCACGTACGTCGTGCACGTCGCCTTCGGCCTCGTCAGTGCGGTGCGCACCGTCAGCCTGAAGGCCGAGACCGACCGCGAATCCTTCGTGTTGCCGGCCGGCGGCCTGCGCATCGAGGGCCGGGTCGGCACCAGCCGCATCCCGCAGAACCAGATCTCGTTCGCGATCTACAAGGGCAGCCAGTTCGAATCCGGCGAGCGCGCCTCCCTGGTGCCGAACGTCGCCGCCGGCGACGTCGTGCTGATACCGGAGGGCACCTACTACATCGTCTCCAACTATGGCGATGCCAATTCGGTGGTGCGCTCGGACATCCGCGTCCAGGCCGGCAAGCTCACCGACGTCACCATCACCCACCGCGCCGCCGTCATCACGCTCAAGCTCGTCAGCGACAGGGGCGGAGAGGCACTCGCCAACACCGCCTGGTCGGTGCTGACCCCAGGCGGCGACGTCATCAAGGAATCGATCGGCGCTTTCCCGCGCGTCGTGCTCTCCGAAGGAGAGTACCGCGCCATCGCCAAGAACGAGGGCAAGGTCTACGAGCGCGGCTTCAACGTCGTGAACGGCGTCGACGGCGAAGTCGAGGTCGTCGCGCGGTGATGCCTCGGCGGCGATGCCGCCGGTGGTGGTCTGGTCCGGATGCTGGGCTTCGCGCCTCTGGAGAATCCTCCGCTTCTCACATCGCGCACAAGCACACCATCTCCCGTTACCTCTGCGCTAGCGCCCAAGCGGCGTCTCAAGGTGCGAAGAAACCCTGCCATCCGCGCGTTATTCCGGAAAACCACGTGAGTTCACCACGCCGGTGGACGATGCCCGATTCCGATCATCAATTTTATTCTCTTTCCATCCCGCTGGGTTATATGTCGCATCGGTCCAGGGGAGCCGGATGCGCAGACCATCGACGGCTGCGCCAGCGGCAATGAGCAGGGGGCCCAGCCGGTCGGGATGTTCGAAGTGGTCCTAACGAGGCGCAAGCGGTTTGGCTGGCGATGGCAGGTGTGCGACCAGTCCGGCAAGATATTTGCGGACGGGTTCGAGCGCACGCGCCCGTCCGCCAAATATCACGGCGAGCGCGCGCTGTTCTTCCTGCTGTCGCAGGCCCATCTGAACGACCGCTCCGCCGCCTCGAGCGAGGATTAGCGGCGGGTGAGCCGCTTGCTCTGAATTCGTAGCGCGGATTGCGCTGCGCTCCATTCGGGCTACAAGACCTTGCGTTGCCTGACGGGCGGAGGATACGCGGGTGTGTCTGCGATGAAGATGTGCGTTAGACGAGCGACGTTGCCATCCACATATTCCGTCATTGCGAGGAGCTCGCGACAAAATTGCAAAGCAATTTTGCGTTGATGCGACGAAGCAATCCGGACTGCCTCCGCGGAAAGATTCTGGATTGCTTCGCTGCGCTCGCAATGACGACGTTGATGCAGTCGCGCACGCTACCTCCCCACGTCGTCCTGGCGAAAGCCAGGACCCATTACCCCGGTCAGCATTGTCGAAGCACGATACGGCCAAAGCGATCGCAACAATGATCTTCGGTGGTTGTGGGTCCCTGGCTTTCGCCAGGACGACACCGGGGACGGCGACGCCGTTGCCAACTCACAGCACGCTTCGAAAACACAACCGTCATAGTCTCTAACGTCGACTAACCAACACCTGACTTAAAACTGTCATAATCACCGAACGGACCCCGCGTCCGTGTGCTCTTTACACGCCGTTAAGCGCAGCTGCATTGGATGCGCCGGGATAGTGCGTTGGGGATTGCCATGAGTGCCGCGAAGAAAGTGTCGGGAAAACCGGCCGCCGAAATGTTCGATGACATCCCGGTGCTTCAACGCAAATGGCGTGCCGCGTTGAAGCCGGGCGAACGGCTGCCGCGCTATGAGGACGTGATGCTCGGCAGTCTCGGACGGCTCGCCGATCACATCGCGCTGCTCAGGGGTGACGGCGCGCTCGAACTGTCGCGCAGCGGACGTTACGTGCAGAAATGGCTCGGCGAGGAGCGCTGGGACATTGCCGTCGCAGAGCTGTCGCCCGATTGCGCCACGGCGCTGACGGAAGCGGCGGCGATCGCGCTCGCAACGGGACAGCCGCATCATGCGAGCGCGCATTGCGTGCGCGACGGCATGGTCAGGACCTACGATGTGCTGGCGCTGCCGACTGCCTCGCGCTGGGGCGCGACGCTGGTCGGCGCCTACATCAACGAGCGCGGCACGCAATACAATCTCCTGGATGCGATTTTCTCCGCGACCGACGACGCCGTGGTGTCGCTGGCGACGCTGCGCGATGCAAACGGCAAGGCGTTCGATCTCCAGATCGTGCACCACAACAAGAGCGCGGGCGCGCTGCTGAAGGCCGCGACCGGAAGCCTGCTGTGGCGGCGGGTCGGTGAGGGGAGCACGCTGCTGGCTGCACCCGAGATCATGGATTTCCTGCTCAAGGCCGTCTCGGGCGGCCGTGGCGAGCAGCTCGAAATCGAGAGCGACGGACGACACCTCCGCCTCGGCGCCACCGCCTTCGCCGACGTGGTCTCGCTGACGATCTCCGACGTCACCGCGTTGAAGCGGCGTGACGCCTCGTTCCGCCTGCTGTTCGACAACAACCCGATGCCGATGTGGGTGTTCGACGCCGAGACCAAGCAGTTCCTCAGCGTCAACGACGCCGCGGTCCAGCATTACGGTTACAGCCGCGCCACCTTCCTGCGCATGAAGCTCCACGAGATCTGGCCCGAGGACGAGTGGGAGAGCCACGCCGAGGCGCTCGAACGCGTTGGCGATGCCTATCATTCCTCGCGCAATTGGCGGCACTTACGCGCTGACGGCAGCGAGATCGAGGTGCTCACCTTCGGCCGCCGCGTCGCCTTCGATGATCGCGATGGCTATCTGGTCGCGGTGGTCGACATCACCGAGCGGCGCAAGGCCGAGGCGCGGATCGCCCACATGGCCCATCATGACGGGCTCACCGACCTGCCGAACCGCGAATATTTCCAGCAGCGGCTGAAGCAGGCGCTCGACCAGGCCGGAGGAAAGCGGGTCGGCGTGCTCTACATCGATCTCGACCTGTTCAAGAACATCAATGATTCCTTCGGGCATCCATCGGGTGACCGCCTGCTCAAGCAAGTCGCCGAACGTCTGACCACCGCGGTCCGCGGTGCCAATCTCGCGGCCCGGCTCGGTGGCGACGAGTTCGCCGTCATCCTGGCGGCCGACGTCTCGCCGAACGAGGCCAGCGCCTGCGCGACCTTGCTGATCGACATGCTGAAGGCGCCCTATGAGATCGACGGCCAGGAGATGGTGATCGGCGCCAGCATCGGCATCGCGCTGTCACCAGGTGATGGCACCACGTCCGAGGAGTTGATGCGCAACGCCGACATGGCGCTGTACCGGGCCAAGTCCGACGGCGGCGGCGTGCATCATTTCTTCGAGCGCGAGATGGACCTCCAGGCGCAGAAGCGCCGCGACATGGAGCTCGATCTGCGCCGCGCCTTTGCCAATGGCGAGTTCGAGCTGCACTACCAGCCGCTGGTGTCGATCGCCTCCGACCGCATCTCCGGCTTCGAATCGCTCTTGCGCTGGCGCAACCCGGACAAGGGCATGATCTCGCCCGCCGAGTTCATCCCGGTCGCCGAGGACATCGGTCTGATCACCCAGCTCGGCGAATGGGTGCTGCGCGAGGCCTGCGCCGAAGCCGTGAAATGGCCTGTCGACATCAAGGTCGCGGTCAATCTGTCGCCGGCGCAATTCCGCAGCCGCAACCTGGTTCAGGTCGTGATCTCGGCCCTGGCGCAGTCCGGCCTGTCGCCGAGGCGGCTCGAGCTCGAGATCACCGAGTCGATCTTCCTGGCGGAGACCGAATCCAATCTCGCCACGCTTCATCAGTTGCGCGAGCTCGGCGTCGGCATCTCCATGGATGATTTCGGCACCGGCTATTCCAGCCTGAGCTACTTGCGCAGCTTCCCCTTCGACAAGATCAAGATCGACCGGTCCTTCGTCAAGGATCTGGCGCAGCGGCCCGATTGCAGCGCGATCGTGCGCGCGATCTCCGGTCTCGGCCGCAGCCTCAACATCACCACCACGGCGGAAGGCGTCGAGACCGAGGATCAGCTCGACTGGCTGCGCGCCGAAGGCTGCAATGAGGTGCAGGGTTTCCTGTTCAGCGCGGCGCGGCCCGCAGCCGAGATCGGAAAGCTGCTCGCCGATTTCGGCCAGCGCGCCTCACGGGCGGCGTAGCGGAGGCGGGTAGCAATCGTAGACCAGCGCTTTAAACGCCGGCGTGATGCGGCCGCGCTCGCTCTGAGTCTGTTGCATCATGAGGTAGACCATGTTGAGCTTGGGATCGACGCCGAAATAGGTGCCGCTGCCGCTGTCCCATTTCAACTCGCCGATCGAACCAGGCGGCGGCGGTTTCGCGTTGCCGGGATCGGTGCGCACCGCAAGTCCGTAGCCATAGCCAAAACCGTCGCCGGGGAAATAGAAATAGTCGCGTCCGACGCCGGATCCGGGTCCGATGTGATCGGTGGTCATGGCCTTGAACGCAGCAGGGCTCAGATAACGCTTGCCCTCGAACTCGCCGCCATTGAGCAACATCTGCGCGAAGCGCTGATAGTCGGTGATGGTCGAGAGCAGCCCGCCGCCGCCCGACTGCCATTCGGGATGGTCGAGGCGCTCGCGCTCGGCGGCGAGCAGGATGAAATCGTTCGGCAGCGGCCGCGCCATCCGCGCCAGCTCGTCCTCCGTCGCCAGCGCGAATTTGGTGCTGCTCATGCCGAGCGGATCCAAGATGCGTGCTTTCAGGAATTGGTACAGCGTCTGGCCCGAGATGATCTCGATGACGCTGCCGAGCACGTCGGTGGAATGACCGTAGCGCCACAACGTTCCCGGCTGCCGCGCCAGCGGCAGCTTCGCGATGCGGTCGGCGAATTCCCTGTTGTTGAATTGACCCTCGAAGATATTGGCCGCCTTGTAGGCCTGCTCGACCCATTTGCCGCCGATGTAATCGTAGCTGATGCCCGAGGTGTGCCGCAGCAGATCCTCGATGCTGACGGGACGGACTGGAGGCACGAGATCGAGCTCCAGCTTGCCGTCCGGCTTAGTGATCTCGAGGCCTACCTTGGTGTCGGCAAAGAGCGGGACGTATTTCGATACGGGGTCAGCAAGTGCGAGCTTGCCCTCGTCGATCAGCATCATCGCGCCGAGGCACGTGATCGGCTTGGTCATCGAGTGGATGGCGAAGATCGTGTCCGGCGTCATGGCAAGGCCGGTCGTGACGTCGCGCACGCCGAACGTCTTGAGGTAGACCGGCTTGCCGTGCTGCTGGACCAGGATGACGGCGCCCGGCAGGCGGCCGCTCGTCACCTCGTTGTCGAAGAATGCCGTGATGCGGTCGAGGCCATCGGGCGTTGGAGCGGGAATGTCGGCGGAGCGGCCTCGCGCCATGGTGCTGGCCAGCAGCGTAGCCCCGACCAGAAATTCACGGCGTCTCATCCGGGCTTCCTCCCTGGGCGGGATGAAAGCCGGAAGACGCCAAAGGCGTCAACAAAACATCGCTTAAAAACGCGTCACGATTTCCGAAAGGAACGGTCGCGGACGGTCTTGGCTCGGTTTGGTCGGCGTACCGATGTGGACGAAACCGGCGAGCTTTTCGTCCGGCTTGAGGCCGAGGCCGTCAAGCACGTCGCGATCGAAGGCGAACCAGCCGGTCAGCCAGCAGGCGCCGTAGCCGAGTGCGGTTGCGGCCGTGACGATGTTCATGGCGCTGGCACCTGCCGACAATTCCTGCTCGAAGGCCGGCACCTTCGGATGCGGCCTGGTGAAGCTGACGATGCCGATCACGAGCGGCGCGTCGGTGAGGCGCTTGCGCTCGGTCTCGACGTCGGCGGCAGGCGCGCCTGGGTTCTTCCGGGCGAAGACTTTTGCGATCACCTCGCCGGCGCGCTGGCGGGCATCACCCTCGAAAATGATGAAGCGCCAGGGCGTCAGCTTGCCATGGTCGGGCACGCGCGCGCCGATGGTGAGGATGGTCTCGAGCTCGGCTGCGGAGGGGCCGGGCCCGGTCATCTCGCGCGGCTTGACCGAGCGGCGGGTCTTCAGGAGTTCGATGGCATCTCGCACTGCGATATCCTCTTCAACTGGTCGGCGGACGTACAGACCCGAGATAGGCATGTACGCCCGCAACCGGAAGCGAATTTAGATCGATTTCAGGGATCAGACGGCGCCACGCGCCCGCTGGACGTCCGGCGGGGTCGCCTCGTCGAGGAGGGCGGCGATCGCCTCCTGCGTCGTCATCACCTTCTGGCCGTCGCTGCCGAGCCGGCGGACCGAGACCGAATGCGTCTCGGCTTCCTTCTTGCCGACCACGAGCAGCGCCGGGATCTTGGCCAGCGAGTGCTCGCGGACCTTGTAGTTGATCTTTTCGTTCCGCAGGTCGATTTCGACCCGAAGGCCCGCGCGCCGCGCCTGCTCGACGACCTGCTTGGCATATTCGTCGGCCTCCGAGGTGATGGTGGTGACCACGACCTGCACCGGCGAGAGCCAGAGCGGGAAGCTGCCGGCATAGTGCTCGATCAGGATGCCGATATAGCGCTCCATCGAGCCACAGATCGCGCGGTGCACCATCACCGGCGGTTTCTTGCCGCCGTCATGGTCGATGTAGAACGCGCCGAAACGCTCCGGCAGGTTGAAGTCGACCTGCGTGGTGCCGCACTGCCAGTCGCGGCCGATGGCGTCGCGCAGCACATATTCGAACTTCGGGCCGTAGAAGGCGCCTTCGCCTGGATTGATCTCGGTCTTGATGTGATTGTTCTGCGACTGGATCTCGCGCAGCACGGTCGCCATCACCCGCTCGGCGTGGTCCCACATCGCATCCGTGCCGACGCGTTTCTCCGGCCGGGTCGAGAGCTTCACGGTGAGATCGCCGGTGAAGCCGAAGTCGGCGTAAGTCGACAGGATCAGGTCGTTGATCTTCAGGCATTCCTCGGCGAGCTGGTCCTCGGTGCAGAAGATGTGCGCGTCGTCCTGAGTGAAGCCGCGCACGCGCATCAGCCCGTGCATGGCACCGGAGGGCTCATAGCGATGCACCACGCCGAACTCGGCGAGGCGCAACGGCAGGTCGCGGTAGCTCTTCAGGCCGTGCTTGAAGATCTGCACGTGACCGGGGCAATTCATGGGCTTGAGCGCAAACCAGCGCTTGTCCTCGGCCTCGTCGCCGGCCGACTGCGCCGCGAACATGTTCTCGCGATACCAGCCCCAATGGCCCGAAGTCTCCCACAGCACCTTGTCGAGGATCTGCGGCGCGTTGACCTCGCTGTAGTCGCCGGTCAGGCGTCGCCGCATATAGGCGATCAGCTGCTGGAAGATGGTCCAGCCCTTCGGGTGCCAGAACACGACGCCCGGACCTTCCTCCTGGAAATGGAAGAGGTCGAGCTCGCGTCCGAGCTTGCGGTGGTCGCGCTTCTCGGCTTCCTCGATCTGCTTGAGGTAGGCGTCGAGGTCCTCCTGCTTGGCGAAGGCGGTGCCGTAGATGCGGGTCAGCATCGGGTTGTTGCTGTCGCCGCGCCAATAGGCGCCGGCCACCTTCATCAGCTTGAAGGCATTGCCGACCTTGCCGGTCGAGGTCATGTGCGGGCCGCGGCAGAGATCGAACCAGTCGCCCTGGTAGTAGATCTTGATCGGCTCGTTGCCGGGAATGGCGTCGACCAACTCGACCTTGAAGGCTTCGCCCTTGTCGCGGAACACCTGTTTGGTCTTCTCGCGATCCCAAACCTCTTTGGTGAAAGGTTTGTCGCGCGCGATGATCTCGCGCATCTTTTTCTCGATCGCGGCAAAATCTTCCGGGGTGAACGGCTCGTTGCGGAAGAAGTCGTAGTAGAAGCCGTTCTCGATCACCGGGCCGATGGTGACCTGGGTGCCCGGCCACAGCGATTGCACGGCTTCGGCCAGCACGTGCGCGCAGTCGTGGCGGATCAGCTCGAGCGCGCGGGGATCCTCGCGGTTGACGAGCTCGATCTTCGCGTCGGCCTCGATCGGGTCATTGAGATCGGCGAGCGCGCCGTCGAGCGCCATCGCGACCGTGCGTTTGGCGAGCGACGGCGAGATGCCCTTGGCGATATCGAGGCCGGTGATGCCCTTGTCGAACTGGCGCTGGGCGCCGTCTGGGAAGGTGAGGGTGACCTTGGGGGCGGGAGACACGGGCTTCAGATTGGAGAGGCTGTACTGGAATCCGGACTCGGATTTTGGCTGGTCGGTCATGCTTTTCTCCTGAGGCTCACTCCTGCGAACGAGCGCAGGTAAGCGGGAACGAGCGATATATCAGGCGATTCGGCCTGCGCAATCCGGCATTTCCAAGAAAGTGGCGCGCAAAAGCTGGGACGGTGCACCAACTATTTCAAACCGCGCCCTTTAATCGACCGCAGCTCTGCTCTACATGCACTTGCATGGAAAGATCGCCTGCTGCCAGCCGCTTCGCGCCAACCGCCCTGATGCTCGGCAATATCGTCACTGGCTGCTCGGTGCTGGCGCCGGCGGGTATGCTGCCGGAATTGGCGACCGGGCTCGACGTCAGCATCCATGCGGCCGGTCTCCTGATCACCTTTGGCGCGATCACGCTGTGCATCGGCTCGCCGCTGACGGCCTGGCTCACCAGCCGCATCGAACGGCGGACGCTGCTCACGATCACGCTGGCCGTGCTCGCTGTCGGCAATCTCGCCTCGGCATTTGTGCCCGACTATGCGAGCCTCCTTGCCATCCGTCTGGTGATGCTCGCCGTCGGCGCGCTCTATACGCCGCAGGCTGCCGGCACCGCGGCGCTGATCGTGCCGGCGGAGCGGCGCGGCAGCACCATCGCCTACATCTTCCTCGGCTGGTCGCTCGCTGCGGCCGTCGGCCTGCCGCTGATCACCTTCATCGCCAGCCGCTCTGGCTGGCGTGCCGCCTATGGCGAGATCGGCGCGCTCGGCTGCATCAGCTTCCTGTTGCTGCTGCTGCGCCTGCCGGCAGGCCTGAAGGGCGCGCCAGTGGATATCAAGACCTGGGCCGAGGTCGGCCGCAGCAAGACAATTCTGCTCCTGCTTGCGGTCACCATGCTGCAAATGTCCGGGCAGTTCGTGGTGTTCACCTTCATGGGCCCGCTGCTCAACAAGCTCACCGGCGCCGGACCCGATGCCATCGGCATGGTGTTCGCGCTCTACGGCGTCTGCGGCTTCCTCGGCGTCGCCATCGCGACCCGCATCGTCGACACCTCGGGCCCTTATCGCACCTCGCTGCTGTTCACCTGCCTGCTGCTTGCGGGGATCACCGGCTGGGCGCTTGGCGTCGGCACGTTCGCATTGATGGCGGGCGCGGTCGCGGTCTGGGGCCTTGGCTTTGCCTCGACCAATTCGATGCAGCAGGTGCGGCTGGTCGCGGCCGCGCCGTCGCTGGCATCGGCGACCGTCGCGCTCAACACGTCCGTTCTCTATATCGGTCAGGCGGTCGGCTCGGCCATCGGCGGATTGCTGTTCGCCCGCGAGCTCCTGCACACGCTCGGCTTCGTCGCGGTCGGTTTCGTCGTGTTGGCGCTGCTCCTGGTGCTGTTGACCCGGCCCCGGTCGGCTGCCGCCGTGATGGCCTGAATCCCGCGGCTTCCGCGTGCAAGATGCTTGGCAAACCGCGCGGGAGAGCGCTAGAACGCCCATCATGGGGACCAGAGAGAGTTGACTGAGATGAGGATGATTTTGGCGGTTGCCGCGGTGCTCTATTCAGCCTCCGCGTTCGCGCAAGCCGACAAGCCACCGATGGTGGGGGACAAGCCGCTGGTGCAGGTCAAGCCCAAAGGGACTAAGGAGGCGGCGGCCAAGCCCGCCGCGGCGGCGAAGGGCAAGCCGCAATCGATCGCGGCGCGGCTCCAGGCCTGCCTCGAAATCGATGACGGCACCAAGGACCGTCTCAACTGCTACGACGCCGTGATCCCGCCGGCGCCGAAGCCGAAGCCGGCGAAGGCCAAGGGCTACGCCGATTGCCGTTTCTTCAAGGAAGAGGACGAGCGGCTGGCCTGCTTCAACGGCTTTACCGAGAGCATTCCGAAGCTGCCGAAAACCTAAGCGATAGACCGGGCCCTCAGCGCGCCACGGTCACGTCCGTTTAACGGCTCGATGCGGATGGATTGGTAGAGGCGACGCGCGTCAGCGCAAGCGCGGGCGTCGCCGACATCTTCACCAGGACGTCCTTGAGCGGATCCCGCGTCCAGGCCCTCGTCACATAATCGCGATGAGTGATGCCCTCGCCAGTCTCGACGAACACCACGCTGCCGGGCCGCAATGGCCCGTCCATGTCTTCCGAGACGCTGATGCCCTTCTGCCGCAGCATGCTCATCAGCTCGCGATCGCGCCGCGCGGTGTAGCGGGTGTAGGCACTGACGAAGAAGCCGGAACGGTGGCTCTCGATCCAGGACGCGAACTTGTCCATTTCGCCATAGACCGCGTCGAGCAGCACGACGCCGCGGACGCGGTCGCTGATGCCGCCGACCTCTAAGCTCCAGGCCGTCGGCAGGAAGCCGCCGCTGTAGCCGACGATCACGATCGGCATGTTGGCGAAGGCCCGCGCGCTGTTGGGATCGCCGGTCAGGCGGGCGAGGTGGTTGGCCGATTCCTCCATGAAGCGCTTGAGGCCGCCCGCCTGCCAGAACTTGCCGGCGCTGGAATCGGCGGCATCGACCGCCATCTGCGGGGCAAGCAGGATGGCATTGGCGCCGGAATCGGTGATCTGTTTCGGCACCAGCTGGCGGTCGCGCACGTCGCGCTCGAGCGTCGCGCCATTGCCATGGAAGAAGACCACGATCACGCCTGGCTTGTGGACGTCGAAATGCTCGGGGACGTGAACCAGCACGCGGCTGTCGCTGTAGGTTTCGTCCTGCCAGTAGACGCGCCCCGAATAGCTGCGGTGGCCGCGGCGGTCGCCCTTGGAGATGTTGAGGAAGGGTGCGTCAGAGGCGGGGTTGTTGCCGAAATAGGGAAAGGCCGACGACTTCATGCTGACGAGCGTCGTCAGGTCTTCGCGCGGCGGACGCTTGTAGGGGATCTGCGGTTCGAGCGAAGCGACCTTGTAGGGCGCCTGCTCAGGTTGCGGCTGCTGAACGGCGCGCTTGGGCGAGAAGTCCGACATCTGCCGTTGCAGGAAGCTCTCGCTCGCCGAGGGGAAACGCTCCCTGAACTGCGGGGCAGGGAAGCGATCCTCGAACGTGTCGCCGCTTGCCACCTGCGTATTTGTCTTGGCGACCACCTGCACGTTGGCCTGCGAGTTCGCCGCGAGCGCCGCCGGATTGGGCGCCTTGCCGCATTGAACCAGCGTCAGCGACATCGGTACCAAGGCTGAGATCAGGCCGACCCGGAGCGCGCGACCGCGCGCGCCGGACATCGTCCGTTCTGCACGAGTGTCAGCTCTCAATTTCGGAACGGCCCCGACCATCCACCCATGACCCCAAGTCACGTCCATCAAGTCACGTCCATCGGCGATCTTGAAACAATTGAGCCGACTGGCGTTTAGGTGACGTTAAGCGTCCGGTGAAACTTCCCCACATCCGGAACGCTCAAAGGGACCATGCAATCGTGTCCTGATTGTGGGGGAGGAGAACAGGATTGTCCGGGGTTTGTGCGGGTTTATTGCCCAGGACCGTGCATAAGCGGTGTCAAAATACCCGGTTCGCCCGCCTCATTTAACCCTTGTTAACCCTGCTTGAATTGACTGATCAATCTGCACGATGCTCCCCATGGGGCGAGACGCCTGAGGCTTGAGGACCCGATGACAGCATCAGATGCGGGTACTGCGCCCTGGACTGGCCGGCTGACCGGAGGCGGGTCGGGGGTCTCCGTTCTGGTCGCAACCGCCATTGTCGTTGCCGACATGATCGGGGTCGGCGTCTTCACCAGCCTCGGCTTCCAGGTCAAGGACATCCCATCGGGCTTCTCGGTCCTGCTGCTCTGGACGATCGGCGGCATCGTCGCGCTGTGCGGGGTGTTCTCCTACAGCGAATTGGGCGCGATGTTTCCGCGCTCGAGCGGCGAGTACAATTTCCTCGGCCGCGCCTATCATCCCGCCTTCGGCTTTCTCGCCGGCTGGGTCTCGGCGACGGTGGGATTTGCAGCGCCGGTCGCGCTCGCCGCGATGGCGTTCGGCGAATATGCCAAATCGGTCGTGCCCGAGCTGCCGCCGATCCCGCTTGCCATCGGCGTGGTGTGGCTGGTTTCGCTCGTGCAACTGACCGGCGTCAGGCACTCCTCGACCTTCCAGTTGATCTCGACGATTCTGAAGGTCGTGTTGATCGTCGCCTTCCTGGTGGCCGGCTTCGTCATCGGCGTGCCGCAGCAGATCGCCTTCACGCCGCAGCCGGGCGATCTCGCCCACATCGTCAGCGCGCCGTTCGCGATCGGGCTCGTCTTCGTGATGTACTCGTTCTCGGGCTGGAATGCCGCGACCTACATCATCGGCGAGATGAACACGCCGCAGCGAAGCCTGCCGCGCGCGTTGCTCGCGGGCACGCTGATCGTGCTCGTGCTCTACGTCGCGCTGAACGCGGTGTTCCTCTATTCGACGCCTGTCAGCGCGCTGGCCGGCCAGCTCGACGTCGCCAGCGTCGCCGGCAGCGCCATCTTCGGCGGCCTCGGTGGCCGGATCGTCGGCGCGATGATCTGTGTCGGTCTGATCTCCTCGATCAGCGCGATGATGTGGATCGGCCCGCGCGTGATGATGACGATGGGCGAGGACATTCCGGCGCTGCGCGTGTTCTCGCAGAGGTCGGCGAACGGTGCGCCGGCCTATGCCATCCTGTTCCAGCTCGCTGTCGCCAATCTGCTGCTGTTCACGCGCAGCTTCGAGGCGGTGCTCGACTTCATCCAGTTCGCGCTGCTGTTCTGCTCCTTCTTCACCGTCGCCGGCGTGATCAAGCTTCGCATCACCGATCCCGATTTGCCGCGGCCCTATCGCGCCTGGGGATACCCGTTCACGCCGCTGGTTTTCCTGCTCGTGACCGCGTTCATGATGTACTACCTCTTGACCGAGCGGCCGGTGCAGTCGCTGTCGGGGATGCTCGTCATGCTCTCGGGCCTGCTGATTTATGTTGCTTTCCGCAGGCGGCCGGTCGCCGCTGGCAATTCATCACATCGCGAATAGACATGATTCGACCCCTGAGAATTGCAGCCATCGCTCTTGCCTTGCTGGCTGCCGTCGTCTCGTCCGCACGTGCCGCCGACGTCACCTTCGACGACACCGCGCGCTTCCTTGCCGGCATGCAGCCTTCGGCGGACTCGCCGCTGGTGCCGCTCACGAAGGATCCGGGCTGGCAGCGTCATGCGAAATTCTTCGACGGCGCCTTCGCCCAGCTCGAGCAGCGGCAGCTCTCCAAGATTCGCACATGGGCTGATGTCAATCTCGCCGCGCCCCGCCCAACCATGTTCTACATGTTCAGTGGCCCGGATTTCCTCTACGCCAACGCCTTCTATGCCAAGGCCAGCACCTATGTGCTCGGCGCGCTCGAACCGGTGGGGGCGGTGCCCGATCTGACGCGGCTGCCGCGTGGATCGGTCGGCGCAGCGCTCTACAATGTCGAGCGCTCGCTCGGGTCGATCCTGAGCTTTTCGTTCTTCATCACCAAGCAGATGAAGGTCGACCTGCACGCCAATCAGGTCAACGGCACGCTGCCGATCCTCTATGTTTTCCTCGCGCGCTCCGGCAAGACCATCCGCAACGTCGAGATGATCGCGCTCGACGACAAGGGCGGCGTGCATACGGCCGGCGACAATCCGGGACCGAACGCGACGCGCGGCATCCGCATCACCTTCGCCGGCAGCGATGGGGAAGCGCGCACGCTGTATTATTTCTCGACTGATCTTTCCAATGCCGGTGCGCGCACGACCGGCTTCCTGAAATTCTGCGAGACGCTCGGCCCCGGCAACAGCCTGCTCAAGAGCGCGTCCTATCTGCTGCATTCCGGCAATTTCACCGTCGTGCGCGATTGGCTCCTCGCCAACAGCGCCACCATCATCCAGGACGATTCCGGCATTCCGCTCGCGAACTACAGCGCGCGGCAATGGCGGTTCTTCCCGTTCGGCCGTTATCTCGGTCCGATCGATGAATTCGCAGGTCGCTACCAGGAGCGCTACGCCGAACTGTTCATGCGCGCCCAACCGATCGATTTCGGCATGGGCTATCGCTGGCGGACGCACGAGTCGAACCTGCTGCTGTCGGTGAAGGTGCCAGGCAGCGAGACCGGGCCGGCGGAGACCACTTCGTCCGCCGAGCCGTCGCCAAAGCCGCCACGGCCGAAGCGGCTACGTCCGCCGGAGTCGATCCCACCGCAGTCCGGGCGCTTTTTCTGGTTCCGTTAGCTACCAGTGCACGCTCTGGCTTGGCACGATGAACGCCGTCGTGCTTGGCGGCGTTGCGAGGCTCGTCGCCAGATACCAGCCGGAGCCGAGCACGAGCGCCAGCAGGGCGACGATTGCGAGCAGATCCATGGTTCTGGGGTCGTGGTGCCGCTTGGAGCCAGGATTTGGCTTAAGCCTGAAGGGAAAATGAGGGCTGATTTTCCAGCGCATTGTTGTTTCCTCCCCTGTGGGAGCATCACATCAACGCGAGCCGAGAGTTCCGGTTCCAGTCAAGACAGCGATGCGCAAAGCACCGCAGCAGCTTAGGACGCGTTGACCCCGCGCCAACGGCCGTAGCGCCAGGGCAGGTACCAGCGCGCGCCTTGCGGTGCGGTGAGCGGTACGTTGTCGATACCTGAGGTGCCGAAGGGATTGCAGCGCAATAGGCGCGCAAGCGTCATCCAGCCGCCGGCCCAGAGTCCGAACCGTTCGATCGCTTCGTCACCATAGACGGAGCAGGTCGGCAGGTGCCGGCAATTGTAACCGACCAGCGGCGAGAGCGTATGGCGGTAGAGCCAGATCAGAGCGCGGCCGAATCTGCGCGGGAGCCGGAGCGCGCCCGCGACGGGATTGGAACAGTGCTCGCAGGCTGAATGCTTCATGTGCGCTTTGCTGCGACGTTAAGCGACGGATTGCTCGGTTCCAACGCAGGGAACCGTAAGCTGTTGTTTGCGCGCCATATTTTGCCTGCTTTCTGGGAGCAGTGCAGCAAGTATCTGTGGACGAGCTGTATTCGCCCGGATACCATTTTTATGACGCCCGTGTGTAGAAACATACGCCTGTATGATGGACTCAGAGGGCGCTACCGGGGATTGTTTGGGGACCTTTGGGGCTTGGGGAAGGAACCAGATTGAAACTTCTGAACTCCCTTAATCTTCGCGGCTGGTTGCTAGTGGGAACCGCCGTCTGTGGAGTCGCGTTGGCTGGCGCCGTCGCGACATTCGGGTCGTCAGCGCGAGCCGGTGCTGCGCTCGAAGAGCGCAAGCTGCCGATGAAGTTCAGCTGGGTGGCCTGTGAGCCGAACTGCCGCGGCTGGGTCAGCGCAGTCGGCATCATCACCGCCGATACGCCAAAGGATTTCGAGGAATTTTCTCGTGGACGCCAGCTCGGCGGCGCCACCGTGGTGCTCGATTCCAGCGGCGGTTCGGTCAACGATGCCATCACCCTCGGCCGGCGCTTCCGCAATCTCGGACTTCTGACCACGGTCGGCATCAGCCTCCAGAACCGCGGCGGGCAAGGCGCCCGTCCGGCGGTCGCGTCCGGGGCCTATTGCGAATCCATGTGCGTGTTCCTGCTGCTGGCCGGCAAGAAGCGCTACGTGCCGGAAGCCGCCCATGTCCGCGTTCATCAGATCTGGATGGGCGATCGCGCCGACGATGCGAAGGCTGCCAGCTACAGCGCGCAGGACCTGATGATCGTGGAACGCGACATCGGCCGGCTGGCCAAATACACCTTCGACATGGGCGGCGCCGGCGATCTGCTGTCGCTCGCGCTTAGCGTGCCGCCGTGGGAAGATTTGCACGAACTCGACGCCGGTGAGCTTAAGCTCACCAATCTCGTGACGACGGACCTCGTGGCCGACGTGCTGCCGCATGTGGACATCTCCGCGCCAGCGATGGCGGAGCTTGCACCGAAGACGCAGGCCAGGTTCGGCACGGAACCGGAGCAGCCTGCCAGGTCGACCAAGACCGCGGAAGCCTTGGCACCGACCGCCGGCGGCGTGGCCACACCAGCCGCGGCGACGCAGAAGTAAGTTTCTTCTACGGTCGAAGCGACGAACCCGGAATCTAGAGATTGCGGCACGAGATTCCGGGTTCGCGCTGACGCGCGCCCGGAATGACATTGATGAAACTAGCCCTGCGCCGCCGCCGGCTGCTTCGCCTTGGCCTCGATCTGGCCGATGGCATCGACCACCGCATCGAAGGTGAGAAGGGTCGAGGCATGCCGCGCCTTGTAGTCGCGGACCGGTTCGAGGAACTTGATCTCTTCCCATTTGCCTTGAGGAGGCGCACCGTTCTCCTTCAGCATCTTGCGAACGGTTTCGCGTAACTCACGGAGTTCGCTTGCAGTCGAGCCGACCACGTGACTTGCCATGATGGATGAAGAGGCCTGTCCGAGGGCACAGGCCTTCACGTCATGGGCGAAGTCGGTGACGGTGTCCCCGTTCATCTTGAGGTCGACCTTCACGGTCGAGCCGCACAGCTTGGAGTGGGCAGTGGCGGAGGCATCGGGGTCCGACAGCCGCCCGAGGCGCGGAATATTCCCGGCCAGTTCGATGATCCGCTTGTTGTAGATGTCGTTCAGCATGTGATGGAGTCCAACACTTCCGCACCGGATCGGCCTTGGCGCGCGCCGTCCACGGTCCTATATAGGGGCGGAACCGGCGGAAAAATAGTCCAGCGGGGGTGGTCCAGACCATGCGGCCGACGCTGGTGGAGAGGATCTTTTCCACCAGGTTCAATTATTCTGTTCAGGCGTCCGGCGGCTTGCCGCCCCGTCTGCCGGTGACACTCCGGCCGCAAGGCCGTCGAACGGAGTCGATATGGACGCCACGATCAAATCCATCCGCCCTAACAAGCCTTCCGATCGGCAGCCCGAGAGCCGCCCCGCTGAGCTTGATCCTGCCGAATTCCTCGCGGTCGCCGTCCGAGCCGACCAGCCGCGCCCGGCGCGCGCCGAGGCGGAAGCGGCGGTAAAGACGCTGCTCGCCTATATCGGCGAGAACACCGAACGTGAAGGCCTGCTCGACACCCCGCGCCGTGTGGTCGAGGCCTTCGACGAGCTCTATCAGGGCTATCACCAGTGCCCGGCCGAGGTGCTCGACCGCACCTTTGGTGAGACGGCGGGCTATGATGATTTCGTCTTGGTCCGCGACATCGAATTCACCTCGCAATGCGAGCATCACATGATGCCGTTCTACGGCAAGGCGCACATCGCCTATACGCCGGTGGAACGCGTGGTCGGCCTGTCCAAGCTCGCGCGCCTGACGGATATCTTCGCCCGCCGGCTCCAGACCCAGGAGCATCTGACGGCCCAGATCGCGGCCGCCATCGACGAGATCCTCAAGCCGCGCGGCGTGGCGGTGCTGATCGAGGCCGAGCATACCTGCATGTCGGTGCGCGGCGTCGCCAAGCATGGTGCTTCCACCTTCACCAGCCGCTTCACCGGCATGTTCCGCGACAATCCCGCGGAGCAGGCCCGCTTCCTGTCCCTGGTGCGAGGCACGACGCGCTGACCTCGCAAGGCCTTATTTTTTGAGCATGATCTTTTCGGAAAACCGCTTCACACTTTTCCGGATCATGCTCGAGCGAGGGTCCCGTGTCCGCTCACTCCCATGAGATCGAGGAAGGTCTTGCCTTCCTGCCAAAGTTCGACGCGAGCGGTCTCGTGACCTGCGTCGCGACCGATGTCGCCACGGGCGATGTGCTCATGGTCGCGCACATGAACGAGGAGGCGCTGCGCAAGACGATCGCGACCGGCGAGGCTTGGTACTTCAGCCGCTCGCGCAATGCCTTGTGGCGAAAAGGTGAGACATCGGGTCAGACCCAGCGCGTCGTCGAGATGCGCACCGATTGCGACCAGGACGCGATTTGGATCCGCGTCGAGCAGATCGGCGCGGCGTGCCACACCGGGCGCAGGTCCTGCTTCTATCGCAAGGTGGAGGGAGAGGACGGCGGCGCCAAGCTCGTCTTCGTCGATGCGGAGCGGCTGTTCGATCCGGACGCGGTCTATAAGAAATAGCAAGCTGTCATTCCGGGGCGCGCGTAGCGCGAGCCCGGAATCCATCGTACGGCATAGCGCGCGGTGGAATGGATTCCGGGCTCGCACCTGCGGTGCGCCCCGGAATGACTCGGGGAAGGGGCGACCCCAGAATTAACCCGGCATTAACCATACCTGTCCCACGGTGAGACGACAGGGCGCCGAATTGCCGGCGCCGCTCAACGCCGCGCGGGGCGGGCACTTCATCATGTCGGTCGACAATTTCAGTGCGACGCAGACGGCCGGTCTCGATCCGTCGCGGGCGCGCGTTGCCGGCGCGATCAAGCAGGCCTCCAATATCTCCGGCGTCAGCTTCCAGTACATGTTGACCACTGCCAAGATGGAATCGGATTTCGATCCGACGGCCGGCGCCACCACCTCGTCCGCGCACGGGCTCTACCAGTTCATCGACCAGACCTGGCTTGGCACCGTGAAGGAGGCCGGCACCCAACTCGGCTATGGCAGCTATGCCGACGCCATCACCAGGACCTCGTCGGGCACCTACACCGTCGATGATCCCGTGATGAAGCGGTCGATCATGAAGCTGCGCGACGATCCGGACGCTGCTTCCGGCATGGCCGCGGCGCTGACGCAGTCGAACAGCTTCAAGCTCACCGGCTTGCTCGGGCGCAGGCCGAGCGACAGCGAACTCTACATGGCCCATTTCATGGGCGTCGGCGGCGCCGCGAAACTGATCGCCAATGCCGAGGACAATCCGCAAGCGGTCGGCGCCCGGCTGTTTCCCAATGCGGCTGCCGCCAACCGCTCGATTTTTTACGCCAAAGACGGCCGCGCCCGCAGCGTCTCCGAAGTCTATTCGGTGCTCGACGCGCGCTATGCCAGCGCGGCCAATTCGAAAGTGACCCGCAGCGCGATGGCGATGTATGGCGATACGCCCTCGACGACGCAGGTCGCGAGCGCGAATGGCGTGCAGCCCGCTGCGCCGGTCATCGACAACGCCGCTTATCTCCAGACCTTCCCGAATACTCGCGCTGTGACGCCCGTCGGTGCGACGTCGCCAACGACGCTCGCGGACAATGCGCCGAGCACGCCGGTGTTTCGTTCGATCTATCAGCCCGGCGACGTCACGCAGCCGGTCTCGACCACCGTGCAGAAATTGTGGGGCAACAACGCCTCACTCACCTCGGTCGCATCCGCGATGCCGGATGTGCGGCCGCCGCAGCCGCTCGATCTCTTCAGCGATCGCAGCGGCACCTTCTCAAGCTAACTCACTGATCGAAGAATAAATCGCTCGCGTCCCAGACGCGCCGCGCTGCGTCCGTGCACGAAATCCAGATCTTTGTGCGCAACTGCGTCAACACCGTCATTGCGAGCGCAGCGAAGCAATCCAGAATCTCACCGTGGATACATTTCTGGATTGCTTCGCTGCGCTCGCAATGACGGAGCGTAGGCGAGGGCTCGCGCTCTCTCGTGTCCCGGACGCCGAGCCTTTGTTCCCTTAACAAAACGTCAATAAAACCAGCCAGTTATGGTGAACGCTTTGTTAAGCGTCGTGGTTTATTTTGTGTTGCAGGTGACAAGCCGTCACCATTTTTCGTTTTCGTTGCGTAAGCCGGAAGCACCATGATTGTTCGGCAGTTCATTAATTGGATCAGGACGGCGTCTGCCGGCGAGCGGGCCGAGGCGACGCGGGCGTTGGCCCGGGCCTGGCTGATCTCGGACCTTTCTCATGACGATCGCGTCGCCGCCGAAGGCGCGCTCTTGATGTTGCTCGACGATCCCTCGCCGCTGGTGCGGCAGGCGATGGCCGAGGCCTTTGCGCGCAGCACCGAGGCGCCGGCCGCAATCGTGCGGGCGCTGTCGGCGGATCAGCCGACGGTGGCGCTGCCCGTGCTCGAACATTCTCCGCTGCTGATCGATGCCGATCTCGTCGACATCGTCGCCACCGGCAATGACGAGGTGCAGTGCGCGGTCGCCCGCCGTATCGCGCTGCCGGTATCGGTCTGTGCCGCCATCGCAGAGGTCGGCTGCGCGGCTGCGGCGCTGGAGCTGATCGAAAATCCCCATGCCGAGCTCGCGCCGTTCTCCTGGAATCGCATCGTCGAGCGCCACGGCCATCTCGCCGCGATCCGCGAGGCGATGCTGGTGCTGGAGGATCTGCCGGCCGCAACGCGCGCGGCGCTGGTGACCAAGCTTTCCGAGACCCTTGCGCAGTTCGTCGTGGCCCGGAACTGGCTGAGTGCCGACCGTGCCGAGCGCATCACGATCGAGGCGCGCGATCGCTCCACCATGAACATCGCGGCGCGCTCGCGTGGCGAGGACATGCAGGGCCTGGTGCGGCACCTGCGCATCACCGGCCAGCTCACCGCGGGTCTGATTCTGCGGGCGCTGCTGTCGAGCAATCTCGACCTGTTCGATGCGGCGCTCGCTGAACTCGCCGATCTGCCGCTGGCGCGCGTCTCGGCGCTGCTGCACGACCGTGGCGGCAACAGCCTGCACGCGCTACTCCGCCGCGCGGGGCTGCCCGAGGCGACATTCGCGGCATTCCAGGTCGCGCTCGATGCCTGCCACGAGCAGGGCTTCGTCGACAGTGATGATGGTGCGGCGCGGCTGCGCCGGCGCATGGTCGAGCGCGTGCTCACTCATTGCGAGACGGACCGCGGCGCCACCGAACCGCTGATGGTCCTGCTCCGCCGCTTCGCCACCGAGTCTGCGCGCGAAGAGGCACGACTGTTCTGCGACGAGCTCGTCGCGGATGATATGATCGATCCGGTCTATGATGATCTGATTGCGGCCTGACGAGACGCCGTAGGGTGGGCAAAGGCGCATCGCGCCGTGCCCACCACCTCTTCGCACAGGTCACGTTGATTGGTGGGCACGCTCCGCTTTGCCCACCCTACGATTCTGATCGTGTCGATAGAGCGGAGGCGAAGCCCCAAACTCCATCATTGCGAGAGGAAAGAGCTGAGCCCTTACTCCGTCGGCGCAATGCTTGGTGCCAGGATCACCTCGAGATGCTCGGGGCGGTCGCGGTTGACGTGGGCGAGATATTCGTCGGCGACCTTGCGCAGGCGCCGGCTGAGCTCGGCGGAGACGCTGATGCTGTCGAGCCTGGTGTTCTCATGCACGATGGCGAGGATCGCGTTGATGTGGTGCGTGAACAACTCGGCCGGCACCTTCGAAAGATCCGGTGCATGCTCGATGACGCGGCACAGGCTCTCGGCGATTCCGGCTGCCGAAGCAAAGCCGAACGTCGCCGCATCGCCCTTGATGTCGTGTGCGGCGTGGAACAGTTCGTCGCGCAGCTTCTTGGTGAAGCCATCCTGCTGCACGGCGGTCCAGGCGGCGGACAGTCTCTGGACCTCGATCGTCATCCAGTTCCTGAATTCGCCGGACAGGCCCGCCAGCGCTTGCTCGGCACGGGCGACCGGATCGTCCAAGTCCTTTTCTTCGACCCGGCGCAGCACTTTTCGCAAGGGATTGGGCTGCCTGATGACGTGATGCGTGGCGAAGGCCGTGACCTCGATGTCCTTTGCGCTGTTCTTCGCCATGATGCCTGCCTCGTGTGCGCTAGATGGAGGAGCGGGCCTTGTCGAGCAACGAGGGCTGCTGGAGCACCTCGTGCTTTTCGCCGACGCGGCGTTCCGGGCCCATATAGGCGGAGTTGGTGTTGCGGCGCCGGTCCGGGCCGAAATAGGTCTTGGTCTTGATGAAGGGGCGGGGATTGGCAACCACGTTGAGGATGCGCTGGTAGAGCCCCTTGGCCGAGATCGGCTTGGCCAGGAATTCGGTGACGCCGGCATCGCGCGCGACCGTGACACGGCGCTTCTCGGAATGGCCGGTCAGCATGATGATCGGCGCGTAGGGATTTCCCTTCGACTCCGGCTGGCGGATCATCTGCGCGAGCTCGAGCCCGTCGAAGATCGGCATCGCCCAGTCGGTGATGACGATGTCGGGCACGTAATGGCTGTACATTTCCAGCGCCGTGGCGCCGTCCTCGGCCTCGTAGACTTCGCGTGCGCCGAACGAATGCAGCAGCGTCCGCAGGATGCGGCGCATGTGCGGATTGTCGTCGCAGACGAGGAAGCGCAGCTTGTTGAAGTCGATACGGAACATGACGCCCGGGCCAAAGCGGTCAACCTTCGTTAACCATATCGTGGCGGGGGTTAATGAAGGGTTGCGATCGGCTCTCCGGACGGGGCTGGCCGGCGGCTCAATAGCCGAACTGTTCGCGCAGAATCCGCTCTTCCAGGCTGTGACCGGGATCGAACAGCATCCGCATCGAGATGGTCTTGTCGGAGAGGACCTCGACCCGGAGGACGTCGCGCACCTCGTCGTGGTCGGCGACCGCCGCGACGGGGCGCTTGTCGCCTTCCAGCACCTCGATCACGACATAGGCGGTGTTGGGCAGCAGCGCGCCGCGCCAGCGGCGCGGGCGGAAGGCGCTGATCGGCGTCAACGCCAGCATCGCGGCGTTGATCGGCAGGATCGGCCCCTGGGCGGACAGGTTGTAGGCCGTCGATCCCGCCGGCGTCGCCACCAAGATGCCGTCAGCGATCAGCTCGGACATGCGCTCACGCTCGTCGATCAGGATCCTTAAGCGTGCCGCCTGATAGGTCTGCCGGAACAGGGCGACCTCGTTGATGGCGTGATGCAGGTGGACGCGGTCGTTGACGTCGGTCGCGCGCATCAGGAGCGGATTGATCTCGGATTCATGCGCCGCCTCGAGCCGCCTGCGCAGATCGTGCGTCGAGTATTCGTTCATCAGGAAGCCGACCGTGCCGCGGTGCATGCCGTAGATCGGCTTTCCCGTGTGCATGTTCTGGTGCAGCGTCTGGAGCATCAAGCCGTCGCCGCCGAGCGCGACGACGACATCGGCTTCCCTGGGGTCGCAATTGCCATAGTCCCGGGTGAGCTGGGCGAAGGCGGACTGCGCCTCGCTGCTCGGGCTGGCGACGAAGGCGATCCGGTCGTATCGCGAGGGCTTGGTCATGGCTTCCCGGGCAGGTGCCGCTGGCTCGAGTAAGTTCCGCCCGGCTCGTCTATACGACCTGGGCCTCGATTGTCGAGGAGGACCGCCTTTCAAGGCAAACGGGCGACCGCCGGGTTCAGGACAAAACAGGGTCGTTTCAAGCCCGGTCGGCCTTTCCAGGCGCCGCCGGACCGATGGTCCCCCAAACCGACGCAATTTTGCGCTAGCCTTTCGGCACGCACCGGCTTTCAGAGCCGGGCACGGAGAACGATCATGGTTTTGAGTTTGCCGGTGCTCCGCCACGCGATGCTGGTGCTGGCGGTTTCGGCTTTCGGGCTCGCGGGATTGGCGCGCGCGGATGATCCGCCGCAGCCCCGCTCCGAGGCGGCGTCACCAGCCGGACAGAAGGGCGGGCGTGGCGGTGGCGCGCAAAGCACTGCGCCGGCTTCGCCGTCGGCGGCCGAGTTGCACCGTCTGCCGCCGGATTCGACCACGAGGCAGACGCTCGAACTGCCTGGCCGGACGCTCAACTTCGCCGCGACCGCCGGCTCGATCCGGGTGTTCGACGGCAAGGGCGAGCCGCTGACCGACATCGCTTATACGTCCTACGAGCTTGATGGTGCCGACCGCGCGACGCGGCCGGTGACGTTCCTGTTCAACGGCGGGCCGGGCGCGTCCTCGGCATGGCTGCAGTTCGGCGCCGCGGGGCCGTGGCGGCTGCCGCTCGACGGCGAAGCCCTGTCGCCGTCGGCCCCGCCCGAGGTGAAGCCGAACGCGGAGACCTGGCTCGACTTCACCGATCTCGTCTTCATCGATCCTGTCAGCACCGGCTACAGCCGCTTCGTTGCGAGCGGCGAGGACGCGCGCAAGTCGTTCTATTCCGTCGACGGCGACGTCAATTCGATCGCGCTCGTGATCCGTCGCTGGCTCGAGAAGCACGACCGGCTGACCTCGCCGAAATACGTCGCGGGCGAGAGCTATGGCGGCATTCGCGGACCGAAGGTGGTGCGCCAGTTGCAGCTCCAGCATGGCGTCGGCGTCAGGGGATTGATCCTGGTCTCGCCGCTGTTCGACTTCCGCGAGTTCGCCGGCACGAGCCTGCTGCAATATGTCGCGACACTGCCGAGCTATGTCGCGGTCGCGCGCGAGGCCAAGGGACCGGTCACGCGCGCCGATCTCGCCGACGTCGAGGCCTATGCGCGCGGCGAATTCCTGGCCGATCTCGTCAAGGGCGAGGCGGACAAGGGTGCGACCAACCGGCTCGCCGACAAAGTCGCCGAGCTCACCGGTATCGACCAGGCGGTGAGCCGCAGGCTCGCCGGCCGGTTCGACGTCGGTGAATTCCGCCGCGAGTTCGATCGCAAGAACGGCAAGGTGACGGGACGCTACGACGGCTCCGTGCGCGGCTTCGATCCCTATCCGGATTCCGGCAGCTCGCGCTTTGGCGACCCCTCCGGCGATGCACTGCGGGCGCCGCTCACAAGTGCCGCGGTCGACGTGCTGACACGCAAGCTCAACTGGCGGCCGGACGGCTCCTACGAAGTCCTGAACGGCAGCGTCGAGGGGCACTGGGATTTCGGCCGCGGCCTCAACCCGCCGCAATCGGTGTCGGAGCTGCGCCAGATTCTCGCCACCGATGCGAAGCTGAACGTGTTGGTCGCGCATGGCCTGTTCGATCTCGCCACGCCCTATTTCGGATCGAAGCGGGTGCTCGACCAGTTGCCGGCCTTCGTCACGCAACGCGTGAAATTCGTCGTCTATCCCGGCGGCCACATGTTCTATTCGCGCGACGGCTCGCGGCAGGCGTTGCGGAGTGAGGTCGAGACGTTGATCAGGGAATAGAGCATGATCCGGAAAAGCGCGTAGCGGTTTTCCGATAGGATCATGCTCCGGCTAAATAGGTCGGCGCTTGCGCGGCTGATATCGACGGCCGATCTCGCGGGCGACGACTTTTTCCGGCTTGACGTTGGCACCGGCGATCCAGATGTCGCTGATCCTCCCGCGCTTGTCGCGGACACGACGGACAGGCTCGCCATGGCTGGAGTAACCGGCGGCCCAAGCGAGCTTGCCGGTGTCGCGGCCGGTGATCTCGATCTCGGCGGCATCCATGAATGGGTTATTGAACTGCGGATTGGCGACGAGCACGCGGTTGCCCGCGGGCACGAGATCAGTGGCTCCCCAGATCGTCCACCAGCGGCCGGTCCAGTCGCGCACGCGCCGGTCCGGCGCGCCGCGTGTCTTGAACACGCGCAGGATCTGCAGCGCGCCGTCCATCCAGAACGGCGCTGCGCCGTCGATGGAGTTGCTGAGGATGCTGATCGCGAGCTCGCAATCAGGAATGGAGCAGGTCCGGGAGATGTAGCCCTGGAAACCGCCACCATGGCCGAACCAGTCCCAGCCGTCGGTTTTGCCGGCGTTGACGCCGAGCCCGTAATAGCCCTCGAAGCTCTGCGGGATGCGCCAATGGTGTCGCGTCATCTCGCGGCGGCTCGCGACCGAGAGCACGCTCTTTTTCGCATTGGGTGCGAGCTGCGCGAAGAAGCGGGCGGTGTCGCCGGCGGTCGCGACGAAGCCTGCGGCGGAGGCCATCGCGTGCGCGGGATTGTCGCCGGGGATCACGCAGCGCTCGCCGAACGGCACTTTTCGCGTGTGGCCGCACGCGAATGGCTTGCCTTTGGCAAGGGGGGCATTCGGTTCGGTCTCACGTAAGCCGGCCGGCTCGACGATCTCGCGCTTGATCCAGGCGGGGTAAGGCTCCTTCGTCACGGCCTCGATGACGAGACCGAGCAGGCCAAAACCATGGTTGGAATATTTGAAGCGCGTGCCGGGTTCGACCGCGGTCGGCAGCTTCAATTCCGCGAGCAGCTCGTTCGCGTTGAGATAGGGGCGGGTGTCGATGAACTGGCCCGAATCGGCGCCGTCGCGCGTCAGTCCCGCGCTGTGCGAGAGCAGTTGTGCGATCGTCGTTTCGGCGACGCGCGGATGCAGGCCGCCGACATATTGGCCCACGGGATCGTCGAGCCGGAGCTTGCGCTGCTCGCGCAGCTTCATGGTGCCGGCTGAGGTGAAGCTCTTCGAGTGCGAGGCAATGCGGAAGCGATGACGGGGCGTGAGCTTCTCGCCGGTGTCGAGATTGGCAAGGCCGAATGCGTGCTCGGCGACGACCTCGCCGCGATGGGCGAACGCGACGATGACGCCGGGCTGTTGGATGGTCCTCAGCTGGAATTCGATCCAGGAGCTAATGTAATCGATCGCGGATCGCAGCCACGGGTCCATTGCGCACCAATTTGCGAGGGAAAGATTTGGTGCGGGAAGCTAGCCGAGAAAGTAGAACGGGCACAACCCCAAGGTTGTGCCCGTTCAATTCATTCAAAGATGCGAGGTCTCAGTAGACGGACGGCTCAGTAGACCAGCGTCGCGCCGGTCGGCTTATCGAGCGCGGACGCGAGCGAGCGATATTCGGAGCTGTCGGTGCCGGCGAGCGAGGCGATCTTGTTGAGGTGATACTGCGCCTGTTCGCGGTTGCCCTGCTCGAGCTGCCAGAGGCCGTAATACTGCCAGGTGCGGACGTGGTTCGGATCATCCTTCAGCGCCAGCTCGTAATAGGCCTTCGACGACTGGTAATCGCCGAGCTTGCGATAGGAGTAGCCGATCAGGTTTGCGACATCGGCGACGTCGTCGCGCTTGAGCGATTTCAGCTGGTCGATCGCACCCGTGTAGTCGTGGCGGTCGTAGATCGCAGTATAAGCGGTGCGATAGGCCGCCAGGAATTTGGGATCGCTGACGGAGGAGCTCTTCTTCTTGCCCTTTTTGGACGAGCTGTCCGACTTCGGCGGCGAGGAGGGCTCGTCGCTGCCCGCGGCATAGGCGCTGGACAGCACCGGCGCAGCCGCCAGCGTCATGGCGACAAGTCCCGGCACAACAAGCATTGAGAGTTTGCGCATCTAAGTTCTCCGGTATGGAACGTGGCGATCCTACACGATTGCCCGAAGACCGGAACACCCATGGGGCGAAAACATTCCCGCTTCGCACGATCTATTCGTCCTGCCGCAGATGACAAACTTGTCATCGAGATGAACGGAAGCCTGCAGCGGCCTTCAGACCGGGTTCAGTGCGCGGCCCCTAGGCTCCCACCTACGATCGAAGAGGTGACGAGAGGGCGCCGCCTCAAGATCCTTCCAAGAGGAGACCACCATGTTGAAGACCATTTCCGCAGCCTTGCTCGCCGCTTCCGTGATCGCAGCCCCGGCCTTCGCCGCTGAGGCCGGCAAGACCACCACGACCGCGCCGGTGATCAAGGCGGATCAGAGTCAGACCAAGGCAGCCAACACTGCCGTCAAACCGGATGCGGGCGTCAAGGCCGACACGAAGGCTTCCGACGTCAAGGCGGACGCCAAGGTGGACACCAAGTCGAAGGCGATGAACGCCAACGCTGCCGTCACCCCCGCCGAGCACAAGTCCGTGCGCAAGCATCGCCATCACCACAAGCAGGTCACGGCCAAGGAGTCGCTGAAGGCGCAGCCGGACGTGACCAAGCCGGCGACATCGGACAAGCGCAACTGACGACTGATCTCCCGCGCGGCGGCATCCCTGGCATTGCCCCGCCGCCGCGTGCGGAATTCAGGCCCGGTCCGTTCGCCGTGCCTCGTGCGAAAGCTCGAGGTGTCGGCGGCGGGCCGGTGCGTCGTTGCGCCGCTGCAGGCGAGCTCCCTTCATGCAGGGTTGGGATCGTGCGGGCTTGGGTTCGTAGAAGCTTGGGGCTAGAACATCTTCGAATCTGATCGAGCGGAGAGCGGGGCCTGTGGGGCGATTGGCGAGATGTGCGGTGATCCTGGCGTTGCCGTTGGCGCTTGCGGCTTGTTTCGGCAGCGACGGTGACCGTCCAACGCTGTTGGGTGGGACCCAGGCCGGAGGGCCGCAGCCGTTTCCCGACAATTTCCGCGGCGACACGCTGGCCTTGATGCGCAGCTATCTGAACAATCCGGTCGGAGTGCGCGACGCCAGCATGGCTGATCCGGTGCAGCGCGAGGTTGGTGGGCGCCAATTCTATGTGAGCTGCCTGCACTTCACCCCGCGCGAGACCGATGGCAGCTACAAGGGCATGCGCGAGCGCGCCGTGATCTTCGTCAACGGGCGGAGCGACCGCGTCGTCGATCGGACGAGCGAGCTCTGTGCCGGTGCGGTTTACGCACCCTTTCCGGAACTGGAAAAGATGACGCGGTAGCGCAAAGCCCGCCTTCATCGCCTGGTGATAGGACAGTCCACGCCGGAGCCGCTGGATCACGTTTTGGCGAGCTTTGAACGGGGCGGTTTCGTCTCGCGACAAACCCTCACGGCAGGCCCTGCGCAGGCGACGAGAGCAGCCAGCGCAAGGCGACGTGACGGAACAAAATCGCGCTGTTGCCACCCCGTCACAGTAACGAACGATCAACGTTCCGGCATCGTCGCGAAGCAACCAAATTCACGCCACGTTGTTTGCTGAGGGTCGAATTTGAAAGCACGGGGATGATCATGAAGAGGTTTTTGCTCGGAGCAGTCGCGCTGCTGGCGCTGGCCGCGCCGGCCGCTGCTGCCGATATGCAGCCGCGTACCTACACCAAGGCGCCGGCCTATACGCCGCCGCAGGTGATCTACAATTGGACCGGTTTCTACATCGGCGGCCATGTTGGCGGCGCCTTCGCCGGCGACAACAGCTTCCAGTCGAGCGACGCCCGCTTCCTCGGCGGCGTGCAGGGCGGCTTCGACTACCAGTTCGCGCCCAATTGGGTGGTGGGTATCGAGGCCCAGTATTCCTGGCTGCCAACCAACAACAACGGCGTCACGTTTCCGCTGGGCACGCAGGTGACGTCCAACACCGACCAGCTCGGGTCGGTGACCGGTCGCATCGGCTACACCTGGGGACCGACGCTGCTCTACGCCAAGGGCGGTTATGCCTGGCGCAATAACGGCCTTGGCGTGAACATCGCCGGGGTGCCGCAGACCTTCACCACCACCGGCAACAGCAAGGACGGTTACACCGTCGGCGCCGGCCTCGAATACATGTTCGCGCCGAGCTGGTCGGCCAAGGCCGAGTACCAGTATTACAACTTTGGCAGCACCACCTTCACCTCCGGCCCGGCCGACATCGTCGGCGTTCGTGGCCGGGAGGACGAACATACCGTCAAGGTCGGTGTGAACTACCGGTTCGGCTGGGGCGGGCCGGCGGCCGCGCGCTACTGACCTACCGCCCACGACCAGGATCTGACAAAGGCCGGCTCCCGCCGGCCTTTCGTTTGTCAGGATCCTGATTGCCGGCCTTCCGTTTGCTTTGCGTGAACCATCTGGCGCGTCATTTGCTTGCAAACAGTGCGGGCGCGCCTTCTCACGCGCGTCATGGGGCCGGGGTAAAGCAAAAATAATTTTTGCGATTTACGGAACTCGCGCTCCTCAACGCGTTATATGAGAATTATCGGGCTGGTGGGACGACGGACATGCGTATCTTTGTGTCGGCAGTGGTGCTCTCGTGCTTCACCTGCCTGCCGTGCTCTGCACAGACAATCCTCAAATCCGAACCTCTGATGCTGGCGCCCTATGAGGTCGCCTTCGTCAAGGACGCTTCCTGTCCGTCGGGCAAGGTACTGAAGGTCACCGGCGCGATCCGGGGGCTGCATCGCCGGAAGGCCTGCGTGGCCCTGGCGGGCGAGCAGGCATCTCTCGCGACCGCGACCCCCTGACTCAAGATAACAGCTCGAGCTCCATCCTCGACTGCTGGTCGGCCTCGGCCTTGTTCTTGGCGGGGTCCTCGCCCTGGGCTGCCTGGCAGGGCGCAATCTCGTAGTCGTTGTCGAGCACCCGGCGCGGTCCCCGCTGCTCGTCGTCCGCGATCACGTCGACGACGAGGCCACTTCGCTGCGCGAGCTTCCAGACGTCGGACTCACTCGGGTAGGCCTTGCTGATCTGGGCCTCGTTGCAGAACAGGGCGTAGGGCATTCTTCCCACTCCAGGAAAGCCCGTTAACGACTTTGCGGGTGAGGGGTTCCGGCCGGCGGCCGATCACGGCGCCGTGATCAGGGTGATAGGGCCCTGAGTCCTTAATGAGTCCTGAATCCCAAAAAAAAGAATCCCTGGGACTCTCCGGCCGGAATCAGCGGATGTTTTCGGCCATGACGAGCGACCTGAAAACCTCCTGCGGGCACATGCTCCTGCCCCTGACGCTGGCGCTGTTTGGCGCCTGCGCGGCCAATCTCTGGCTGGTGTGGTTCTGGCTGTAGGCCCCCGACTGGAGAGCCGGCCCTACTTTTCGGCCGGTGGACGGAGGGAGGGGGCGCGGATGGCGGCGCGCAATTTGGTCAGGGTGGCCGCGCAATATTCCTCGCGCTCGCGCTCGAACCGCTCCTGATGCTTGCGGAAATTGGCAATCCGGGCCTGCATCTCGCTGCGGAAATCGCCGCTTGCCCGCGCCGGCGGGAGCTTGACGGGCTGAGGCTGCGGAGGGGGCTGGGGTGGCTCGATCTCGGCGGTGACGGCCTCGACGGCGACGATCTCGACGGTCGCCGCCGGCGAATCCGACGGCGCGCCCGGCTGAAGGACGTCATCCTTCTTGCCGGTCACCGATTGGACGAAGGCCAGTGTCTGCGCGATCAGTGCGTCGCGTTCCCTGATCCACTTCATGATCCACCTCAGTCGCACCCCATTCCAACAAAGCGGCCGCGCCGAATCAAGGGTCCGTTTGTAAAGGGGATTGCATATTTTTCCCGATCGCCCGACATTGGTCGGATGAATGCCGAAGACAAACGGATGGACGAAGCGGAGGGCTTGAGGCTCGTCCGCGCATTCCTGTCGCTGCCGCCCGACAAGCGGGCGGAGGTGATCGCGTTCGTCGAGGAATTGGCGCGTGCCCACGGCCGGCCCGAAAAGGGCAAGGAGATATCGCCGCAGTGATGGCTAGCGCTGGCGCGGATTGACGTTGGGCTCGAACGGCGCGCCGACCACTCGAACCGGTGTCTTCTGAGCGCTGACGTCGGTCGCCATCCGCTGGGCCACCTGCTTCGCAGGATCAGGTGACGACGCCGGTTCGAACAGCGCAACTGTGCCGGCCACGGCGCCACAGCACAGCGTCACCGTCGCCAGCAAAAACATGTTTCGGTTTTCTTCCCTGATCCGCATGGATCGAGAACCCATGACGCAGGGCTTTGGTTCCGGTCAGACCCTATCGGAGCGGCCGCCTACAAGTCCGCCCAACGCGGCCAAGCGATGGCGACTACCTGAATGGTGAAGTCCGAAAATTCCGGCGGGCCGTGTGCGCCTGGTGCGCTTGGGCGGCGGCGTATGCCCGCGGTGCCGATGCCATCTATAGCGCCAGCAGAAACCCCATTGCGATTGCAAACAGCACGGCCGTCATCACGATGGCCGTAACCGCACCGGCGGCGATCCTGGCTTTCTCTTTGAGCGTGGTGGAACGCATCGTATGCACTTGCTACCTCATGTTGAACTCTGATCCAATCTGTGCTCAGTAACTGCGCCCGCGCTGCGCGCGGCCAACCTCCATTCCTGTAGGTCTGCCTATGAACGAGGACGTCAGCGACGGCTGGGCCGCGTCCGCGGCTGCCTGGATCGTCGAGCAGGGGCAAGATGGCGACTATGGTCGCCGCTTCGTGCTGGACGCGCCGATGAGAGAGCGAATCGAAGGGCGCGGCTTTCGCAATGCGCTCGACGTCGGCTGTGGAGAAGGGCGCTTTTGCCGCATCATGCAGCGCGCCGGCATCCGTACCACCGGCATCGATCCGACCGAGGCGCTGCTCACGCGCGCCCGCGAGCTGGACCCGGATGGCGACTATCGGCTCGGCCGCGCCGAGACGATGGAGCTCGATGCGAGCTTCGACCTAGTCGTCAGCTATCTCAGTCTGATCGACATGCCCGATCTCGGTGCGGCGATCGCCAGGATGGTGGCGGTGCTGCGCCCGGGTGGCACGCTACTGATCGCCAACCTGACGAGCTTCAACACCGCTGGCCAGCCGGACGGCTGGACGCGTGATGGCGAGGGCCCGTGGCGCTTCGCGATCGACCACTATATGCAGGAGCGGCCGATCTGGGCCGCTTGGCACGGCATCCGGATCCGGAACTGGCACCGTCCGCTCAGCACCTACATGACGATGTTGCTCGATCACGGTCTCCAGTTGCGCCTGTTCGTCGAGCCGCAGCCAACGGGCGGCAGTCCCGAGCAGGTTGCCCGTCATCGCCGCGTGCCCTTCTTCCACGTCATGGAGTGGCAGAAGCCGGCCTGAGCGAAAATACAGGCGATTCCGGAGGCAACGGATCGCCTGTACACTGGGCTCGCGACTTGATTTGAGCCTAGTCCGATGATCTCCACTCGTCCTCCCGTGCTCGCCCACGAACGTTTCCTCGCCGACCGCGAGAATTTCGCCGGCCTCGATCTCGCGGCCCGCTTCGAGCGGATCGAGCGGACCAACCTCTGGGGCGCGGCCACCTCGGTGTCGGGCCTCGGCTCGGAGGACCCCGCGACCGCCGCGATCCGGGAGACGCTTGCTCCACTGCTGCAACGGCTCGGCGCGCGCTCGCTGCTCGATGCGCCCTGCGGCGATGCCGGATGGATCGGCCGCCTGAAGCTCGATGTCGATTACACCGGCATCGACATCGTGCCGTCGCTGATCGAGGCCAACCGCCGGCGTGTGGCAGGCGGTGGGTCGTCGGGCCGGTTTCTCGTTGCCGACATCACGCGCGATGCACTGCCGCGTGCGGATGTCATTCTCTGCCGGGACTGTCTGGTGCATCTGAGCTTTGCGAATATCGATCGCACCCTCGCGCGATTCCGGGAGAGCGGCGCGCGCTTGCTGCTGGCCACCACCTTTCCGGAATGGGATGCAAATCGCGATTGCGAGGACGGCGACTGGCGGGCGCTGAATATGGAGAAGCCGCCGTTCGCCTGGCCGGCGCCGCACGCGCTGATCAACGAGCGTTGCGAGGAGGGCGGTGGCGGCTGGCGCGACAAGAGCCTCGGGCTCTGGCGGCTGGAGGATGTCCGATGATCGATGCCAGATGCAGTTGCGGTGCTGTTTCACTTTCGCTTCCGGGACCGACCAGGCTGGTCGCGGCCTGTCATTGCATCGACTGCCAGCGGCGAACCGGAGCGCCGTTCGGCGTCGGTGCGTTCTACCCTGTCGAAGACGTCACGATCTCCGGCGCGCCGAAGCAGTACGCTCGCGCCGCCGCAAGCGGCGGCGAGGTCCGCTTCTATTTCTGCGCCGACTGCGGCTCGACGGTCTGCTGGAAGGCTGACAATCTGCCTGACATGATCGGCGTTGCCGTCGGCGCCATCGCGGATCCGGATTTTCCGGCGCCCGTCAGATCGGTGTTCGAGCAATCGAAACATGCCTGGGTCGAGATCGGTGGCGCCGGCGTCGCGCACTTCGAACAGGGCAGCGCGCGCAAGAGTTCAAGCTGAGGCACAGGCAGATGCCGGCGCGGCCGGTGTTCGGTCAAGGACGCTGCCGATGACTTGCGTTGGACGACGCTCCTGACGTCTGTATCGGTTCACCGGGAGCACGGTCCAGTGGCGGGTGAGGCCTGGCGAGTCCTACCGTTCCGGGAGGTGCGTCGTTGCTGGCGGTACGGGTATTGACGCGCTCTAACGTGACTGTCGATGCAACCACAATGGCGATGGCCAAGGCGACAGCGGATAGGGCTAAGGCTACCCGATCATTCGGGTCCATCGCTAGACCTCCGCGAGACGGCTCTATAGCTCAAGGATAACGGCAAACCGATGATTTAGTTCTTGCGGTGGTCGCCGATGAATAAGGAGCCGTGGCAATTGACAGGCTTCGATCCGCGGTCGCGGAGGGCGGTGGAAGCTTTGCCGCCCGGGTCGATTGCAGGTTCGACATAGCACGTCAGGCCACGACGCGGTGTCGGCTAAACCAATGGTGCCGGCTGAGGGGATTGAACCCCCGACCTTCGGTTTACAAAACCGCTGCTCTACCGCTGAGCTAAGCCGGCGACGCCTGAGAAAGCGGGCAGGGCCGGCACATGCCGGGGCCGTCCACCCGGTCGTCCACCCTTGCGCGCCGCAATATCAGACTTGGTCGGAAAGTGCCAGAACCGCGATCGCCGTCGCAAGGCATGAATCAGGCGGCCTTGCGGGCCGCCTGATGGGTCGTGTTCGATGTGAGCCGCTTACTGACAGATGTGCCGGCGGCCGTCGTCGCCCTTGAACCAGGTGCCGGGCGTGCAGACGAAGCCGTTACGCTGGGCATAGGTGCGGGTGTCCCAGCCGCGATTGTCCCACGAACGATCGTAGGCGTAGGAATTGTCCCAGGCGCGGAACGGGGCGGTTGCGATCGCGCCCGCGGTGCCGATCGCGGCACCGGCTACGCCCGCCGCGACATCGGTCGGCCAGAAGCCGGTGCGGCTCCTGTTCCAATCGTTATTCCAGTCGCCGTTGTTGGTCTGCCGATAAGACATGCGGCGATGGCGATAACCCCTGTCGGTGTACGGGTTTCCCGGTCCGAGGTTCTGGCAGTTGGCATTCGGGAACTGGGCCGAGCAGCGGGCAGGATTGTTGACCACCGCCTGTGCCATCGCGGGGCCCGCGAGAGTGGTGGTCGCGATCGCGACGGCGCCGAGGAGTTTGATGTTCATGATTGTTGGCTCCCGTTGTGGTTGAACGGGGGCTAAATGCCGAGCGCGCCGGACGTTCCGGTGAAACCGGTCGATTTTCGCAGCTGGACGGTCAAACGGATGTGAGCATACGGGTGGTTCCGGCCGGTGCGCTCGATGCCGTTAACGCTTCGCTAGTGCGCTTTGCAGCATTTGAGCACCGCGCAATCCTTGCACATTAGGCTTACCGGAAATTGGTGAGCGGGCCTTAACCCTCTCTGCGTCGCTATCGGATAGGTTGTCGCCGGATAACCGGGGCCCCTCATGCGCGCTGCGGCGCTCGCTGCCTTTCTGATCGGACTGCCTGCGACGGCGCTTGCCGACGGCGGCTTCGATATCGTCGTTCCCGGCCGTCCCGGCGTGCCGATCATCATCAACAATATCGACGCGTCCTACAGCGTCGTCGAGGGTGTCTGGGGCCTCGGCAAGAACCAGCAGGTGCAGCCCACGATCTATGGCGGGCGCTATATCGCCGAGCGGCAGCCCGACGACGTCGGCCACTATTATCCGACGCTGGGCCTGCGGCCCGGCTACGGCCGGCTCGAGGTCGAGCCGCCTGCGAACCGCAAATTGCCCAAGCCGGCCGAGAGCTACCACCAGAGCTGGGGCGCGTCGTCCGCGCCGCTGCCGCCGCAGATGGACGTGCCCGTCAATCCGCCGCCAGTGATCCTCGCGCCCGAGATCAACGACCATCCTCGGCGCCCTCGGCCACGGCCGCATACAGAGATCCCCGGCAAGCCGCCGGGTTAGCAAACGTGAAAACCCAAAAAACGGAAATCAACAGGAGAGAGTAATGCGTCAGATGATTTCGGGACTGGTCGCGGCGGCTGCCGTGATGTTCGTCGCTACCGCGCCCGCCGCGGCCTGCGGCTTCACCACGTGCGCGCCGGTTGCGCCGGTCTATTCCGGCTGCAACACCGGCTGCGGCGGCTATGGTTATGGGTACGGCTATGGCTATGGAGCCTATGAGCGCCTCGCCGAGCCGACCACGCAGTATTATTACGTCAACCAGGGGCCGACCTACACAGGCCCGGGCGCCTTCGCGCCGTATCCGACCTATCGTGAAGACGCGGTCGTCGCGCCCGCCAATTATGGCTATGGTTACGGCTATCGTGCCGCTTATCGCTATCACCGCCCGTACTATCGTCCGTATCGCTACGGCTATGGCCCGCGCTACGGCTATCTGCCGCGCGTGCACTACGGCTACGGTCCGCGCTACGGCTACGCTCATCGCCACGCACCGTATTACGGCGGCCATCGCGTGCTGCGCCGCTATTACTGATCTCTGAACGGTTGAGCCGACGAGGCGCCCGTTCGCGTGATGCGGACGGGCGTTCTGCTTTTTTGGTGTGAACGTAGTGGCGATCGGCGCTTTTGGCCGTCAGCCCGCCTGCTACGGCGTGGCAGCCTTCGCTCGCTTCGCATAATGATGTTCTAGGTTGGCTTGCCCAGCCGAAGTTCGCGAAGCGAGCGAAGGCTGGTGGGGGAGGCAGGACTCGAACCTGCGAAGCCATGAGGCGGCTGATTTACAGTCAGCTCCCTTTGCCACTCGGGACACTCCCCCGCTCGACGGCAGCACAATCGGGCCGGACCTTGCCGGCGGACCGAAGACGGCCATGGAACGTGAAGGCCGCGACAACCCGGATCGGGGCGCGACCGGGCGCGTTTATGGGCGAAGCAGTGGGGCAAAGTCAACCGAGGCGAACAGCTAAAATCGCCCCTGAAGGCACCGAAATTGCCATATTCGGGGACCCGTGACACAAGCGAGCCCATGAAGGATCGAAAATTCGGCCCCAAGGGGGCTCGCGGCGGGGCTAAGCCCTTCAACAGGCCCGGGAAATCGGCCGGCCGGCCGGCCTGGCGCGACCGCGATTCGCACCCCGACGGGCCTGTCATCCTCTATGGCTGGCACACCGTCACGATGGCGCTCGCCAACCCCCGGCGGCGGATCCGCAAGCTGACGCTGACCGAGAATGCGGCAAGGCGGCTCGCGGACGAAAACATCGCAACCCGCATCGCGCCCGAGATCGTCCGGCCCCAGGAGATCGACCGTCTGCTGTCGCCAGACGCCGTGCATCAGGGGTTGCTTGCGGAAGCCGATCCGCTGCCTTCGCCTGACATCGAGACCTTGAAGCAGGAAGGCATGGTGCTGGTGCTCGACCAGATCACCGATCCCCACAATGTCGGCGCCATCTTGCGCTCCGCCGCGGCCTTTGCGGTGAAGGCGATCGTCACCACCGCGCGTCACAGTCCGGAAGCCACCGGCGTGCTCGCGAAGGCAGCCTCCGGTGCGCTCGAGCTCGTGCCGCTCATCACCGTACAAAACCTCGCCCGCGCGCTCACCGCGCTGAACGAGCGTGGCTTTCAGACCGTCGGGCTGGACAGCGAGGGCAGTGAGGACCTCAGTGACGTCGCGCTGCGTGAGCCGCTGGCGCTGGTGCTAGGGGCCGAAGGCAAGGGCCTCAGGCAGCTGACCCGCGAGACCTGCAGCGTCGTGGCGCGGCTCGACATGCCCGGCGAGATCAAGAGCCTCAACGTCTCCAACGCCGCCGTGCTCTCGCTCTATGTCGGCGCAAGCAGGCTCGGGCTGATGAAGCAGGGCGCGACGTCGTAGACCGAAGGCAGACTTACCCGATCATCTCCCGCACCATCGGCACCACCTTGCGCCCATAAAGCTCGATGCTACGCATCAGCTTCTCGTGCGGCAAGGGACCTGCCGAATACTTCAACTGGAAGCGCGAAATGCCAAGCGCCTTCGCCGTCTTGGCGATCTTGCGCGCAACGGTCTCGGGTGAGCCGACATAGAGCGAGCCGTGCTCGGCTTCGCTGACGAACTCGTCGCGGCCCATCGGCGGCCAGCCGCGTTCCTTGCCGATGCGGTCGCGCAGGGCCTTGTAATCGGGCCACAATTCTTCACGCGCCTGTTCGTCGGTCTCGGCGACATAGCCGGGGGAATGCACGCCGATCGGCTGTGCCGGGCGGCCGAACTCTTTGAAAGCGCGATGATAGAGATCGACGTAGGGCGCAAAGCGCGCAGGGTCGCCGCCGATGATCGCGAGCATCAAGGGCAGGTCGTAATGCGCGGCGCGCACCACCGATTGCGGGCTGCCGCCGACGCCGATCCAGGTCTTCAGCGTGCCGTTCTCGACAGGGGGATAGACCAGCTGGTCCTTCAGCGGCGGGCGCAGCTTGCCCTCCCAGGTCACCGGCTGCTGCGACAAGAGCGCGGCGAACAGGTCGAGCTTCTCCTCGAACAACTCCTCGTATTTGCGCAGATCGAAGCCGAACAGCGGAAAGGATTCGGTAAACGAGCCGCGGCCGAGGATCACCTCGGCGCGGCCATTCGAGAGCGCGTCCAGCGTGGCAAAGCGCTGGAACACGCGGATCGGGTCGTCCGAGCTCAGCACCGTCACGGCCGAGCCGAGATGGATGCGCTTGGTGCGCGATGCGATGGCCGCGAGCACGGTCTCGGGCGAGGAGATCGCGAAGTCGGCGCGATGGTGTTCGCCGAGGCCGATGAAGTCGAGACCAAGCTCGTCGGCCAGCACGGCCTCATCGACGATGTTGCGGATCACCTGCGCATGCGGAAGCGTCGCGCCGGAGGCGTCCTTGGTGACGTCGCCAAAGGTATCCAGTCCGAATTCGAGCGGTGCGGTCATCGATGAGATCTCTGCGGGCGCAACTGGCGCCTGTCGTTGAGGGAGGGATCGTTTGCGGTGGAGCTAGGCCGCTGATGCCGGCGCAACAATGCTGCTTCGAGAAACGCACCGTTTCCTTTTTGGGGGGTGTTAGGTGCGTGTTCAGTCGGCGAACATCCCGACCAGCGTCTCGCGTAGCCAGCGTTGCGCCGGCACGGTGTCGTTGCGCTGGTGCCAGAACAGGCTGACGATGCGCGGCGGCGCGCGAAGCGGAAGCGGCATGGCGTGCAGGAACGGCGCGTGCCGGGATTGCGAGCGCAGGTCGCTCGGCAGCACGGCAATCAAGTCGGACTGGCGGACGACCTCGTAGGCGGCGCTGTAGTGATTGACGGTCGCGACCAGGTTGCGCGACAGGCCACGCGAGGCCAGGAAGAGATCGTAAGACGGCAAGGTCTTGCCGGCGAGACTCACATCGACGTGCCCCGCATTCAGGAAGGTCCGCGTGCTCAGCCGTTTCTGGGACGCGAGCGGATGGCCGCGCCGCATGAAGCAGGCATAGTCGACGGTCCACAGTGAGCGCGAGCGAATGGCTGCCGGCTGCTGCGCTTCGTTGACATAGACGCTGAGCACGCAATCGACCCTGTTGTCCTCGAGCTGGTCGGCGATCTCGACGACAGTATTGGGCACGGTATGGACGCGCGACTTCGGCGCAACCTTGCCGAGATGGCCGAGCAGGTTCGGCATCACCAGCGATGAGACGTAGTCCGACATCGACAGGCTGAATTCGGTCTGTGCACGTGCAGGATCGAACACCTGCTCGTCGAGCGCCCCGCGCACGCTTTCCAGGGCCTCGCCGATCGGCTCCCACAGCACGACGGCGCGCTGGGTTGGGCGGATGCCGGTGCCGGCTCGCACGAACAGGGGATCGCCGAGCGCGTCGCGCAGCCGCGCGAGCGCGTTGCTGACCGCGGGCTGGGTCATCCGCAACGCATTCGCGGCGCGCGTGACGCTGCCCTCGGTCATCAGCGCCTCGAAGACTTTCAGGAGGTTGAGGTCGAGCGCGCGGAACGACACGAACATTCACCACAGTGATATATCAGATCATAATTATAAATTATGACGATAATGTCACTTTGTCTATGGTTGCCTCCCGAGCGGCGCGCCGGGCCCGTGACAATCGAGGGGGACTTTCATGTCGATGATATCGGCGCGCATCGAGCGCCTTCCATTCGCGCGCTTCCACACGCATCTGCTGTTGATGGGCGGGCTCGGCTACATGTTCGACGCGATGGACGCGGCCGTATTGGCGTTCATCCTGCCGGTGCTGCGCACGGCCTGGAATTTGTCGAGCGTCGAGATCGGCGTGCTCGGCAGCAGCACCTATATCGGCTTCCTGTTCGGCGCGTTGCTCGCGGGCACGCTGGGCGACCTGATCGGCCGCCGGGCGGTGATGATGTCGGCGCTGGCGCTCTACTGCGCCGCATCGCTGGTCAGCGCGACGGTGGACACCTGGCCATCCTTCTTCGCCGCCCGCGTCGTCGCCGGCATGGGCACCGGTGCCGAGAGCGCGATCATCGCGCCCTATCTCGCCGAGTTCGTGGCGCGGCGCTTCCGCGGCAGCTTCACCGGCGCGCTGGCCGGCTTCTTCTCCTTCGGTTTCGTCGCGGCGGCCTTGCTCGGCTACTTCATCGTTCCCGCCTATGAAAACGGCTGGCGCATCGTGCTGGTGATCACCGCCGTGCCGGTCGTCATGCTGTTGTGGTGGCGCAGGGCGCTGCCGGAATCGCCGCGCTGGCTGGAGAGCCGGGGCAGGGGCAAGGAAGCCGAAGCCGTGCTGGACAGGATCGAAGCCGGATTCGCCCGTGAGGGTCACGCGCTGTCGCAGCCGGTCGTCGATGCGGTCAGCCCGCCCGCCGCCGGGGGAACGCTGCTAGCCAATTTCGCCGCGCTGCTCGCCGGCCGCCAGGCGCGCATCACGATCATGACCTGGATCATGTGGCTGGCGATCACCTTCAGCTATTATTCCTTCTTCGTCTGGATTCCCGGCCTCCTGGTCCAGAACGGCATGAGCATCACCAAGAGCTTCGCCTATTCGATCGCGATCTATTGCGCGCAGATTCCCGGCTATTTCAGCGCCGCCTGGTTCAACGAGCGCGTCGGCCGGCAGGCGACGATCGCGTCCTACATGGTGCTCGGCGGCGCCAGTGCGCTCGGACTCGCGTTCGCGCACAGCGACCAGCAGATCATGCTCGCGGGCATCTGCCTGTCGTTCTTCATGAACGGCACCTATGCGGGAGTCTATGCCTATACGGCGGAAGTGTTTCCGACGCCGGTCAGGACCACCGGCGCCGGCCTCGCTTCCGCGATCGGCCGCATCGGCGCGATCGTCTCGCCGATCCTGGTCGGCTATCTCTATCCCAATTTCGGCTTTGCCGGCGTGTTCGGCATCACCACCAGCGTTCTGCTGATCGGCGCGGTAACCGTTGTCCTGATGGGCGTGCGGACGCGGGGCCGCTCGTTGGAAGAGATTGCGGCGGGTGAAGTCGCATGAGGAAGGCGAGACGCCAGGCCGATCCGCTGCTCTGCAATGTGGCGGCCGCGCAGGGCAGGGTGGAGCAGCCGAATGCCCTGTTCTCGGCGCTGGACGACGCGTTGAAATCGTCGATTGGGCACAAACTGTTCACGATCCTGACCTATGACGGCGACAGCGGCGAAGCAGCGCGGGTCTATTCCAATCTCCCCGGCCCGTATCCGACCGGCGAACGCAAGCGCCTGGCGCCGGGCCCGTGGACCGAGGCCGTTCTCGATCGCGGCGAGGCCTATATCGGCCGCACGCAGGATGATTTGCGTAACGTCTTTCCCGACCACGAGCTGATCGCCTCGCTCGGCTGCGAGAGCGTGCTCAATATGCCCGTGCGCTGGCGCGGACGCACGCTCGGCTCGCTCAACCTGCTCCACGAGTCAGGCTGGTATCGCGAGGACGACGTTGCGGCGTGTCTTCCCTTTGCCCAGCTCGCGCTGCCCGCGCTGCTCATACAGTCCTGACCAGACAGGAAACGACCATGCCCAGCACGCTTTTCACGAATGCCGCTCTGCTCGATCCACTCCAGCCAGACCTCCTGGGGGGACATCACGTGCTGGTCGAGGACAATCTGATCAAGGAGGTCTCCGACCGGCCGCTCCAGGCCTCGGCCGACCGGACGATCGACCTGAAGGGCAAGACGTTGATGCCCGGCCTGATCGACCTGCATGTTCATGCGGTGGCGGTCGAGCTCAACCTGGCGCAGCAGGTGCACATGCCGAACGTGCTGGTGACGCTGCGTTCGACGCTGCTGCTGCGGGGCATGCTCCGGCGGGGCTTCACCACCGTCCGCGACGCCGGCGGCGCCGGCCATGCGTTGAAACAGGCGATCGAGACCGGCCTGACCGACGGCCCGCGGCTGTTCGTCTCCGGCCGTGCGCTGAGCCAGACCGGCGGCCACGGCGACATGCGGGCGCGCTCGGATTACCTCGCCAGCGACGCGCCGTGTCCCTGCTGCGTGCGTGTCGGCGCGCTGGCACGCGTTGCCGACGGCGTCGACGGCGTGCGCAAGGCGGCGCGCGAGGAGCTGCAGATGGGCGCCGACCAGATCAAGATCATGGCGTCCGGCGGCGTCGCCTCGCCAACCGATCCGGTCGGCGCCTTCGGCTACTCCGAGGACGAGATCCGCGCCATCGTCGAGGAGGCGCACGGGCGCCAGACCTATGTGCTGGCCCATGCCTACACCGCTGCTGCCATCGCGCGCGCCGTTCGCTGCGGCGTGCGCACGATCGAGCACGGCAATCTGGTCGATGCTCCGACCGCGCGCCTGATGGCCGAGAAGGGCGCCTATGTGGTGCCGACGCTCGTCACCTATGAAGCGCTGGCGAACGAGGGCGCCCAATACGGTCTGCCGCCCGAGAGCGTGGCCAAGATCGCCGATGTTCGCGACGCCGGTCTGCGTTCCCTCGCGATCTACCGCGACGCCGGCGTCAAGATGGGGTTCGGCAGCGACCTGCTTGGCCCGTCCCAGCGTCTCCAGAGCGACGAATTCCGCATCCGCGCCGAGATACTCGGTCCGCGCGCCGTCATTGCCAGCGCGACATTGATCGGCGCCGAGGTGCTCGGCATGGAAGGCAAGCTCGGCCGGATCGTGCCGGAATCCATCGCGGACGTTCTGGTGGTCGACGGCAATCCGCTGCGCGACGTCTCCTGCCTGCTCGGCCAGGGCGAGCACATTCCGCTGGTGATGAAGGCGGGCAGGGTCCAGTTCGACAGGCTGAACGCGTAGTTGCCGCCGCATCACGGGCATCTTCGTCCGGTGTCCGTTTGTGCGTGCTATTTCGCGATGCGCACGACCATTTTGCCGAGCGCCCCGCGCGTCTGCATGGTCCTGAACGCGTCCCGGAAATCCTCAAGCGCGAAGACGCGACCGACCACGGGCTTCAGCTGGCCGTCGGCGAGCCAGCCCGTCAGTTGCGACATCAGGCGCTTCTGCACGTCGGGCTCGCGCACCGGAATCTGCGCGAGGTCGACACCGAGCAAAGCGCCGCCTTTCAGCAGCGGCAGATTGAACGGCAGTGCGGGGATGGCGCCGGCAGCAAACCCGACCACGAGATGGCGCCCGCGCCAGGCGATGGATCGAAAGGCCTGTACTGAGATCTCGCCCCCGACAGGATCGAAGATCACGTCGGCGCCATGTCCGCCCGTCAATTCCTTGAACGTGTCGCGCCAGCCGGCCTGCGTATAATCGATCGCTGCGTCGGCGCCGTGGGCTAGCGCGAATTCGCGCTTCTCCAATGTCGATGCCGCTGCGATGACGCGCGCGCCAAGCAGTTTGCCAACCTGGATTGCCGCGATTCCCGTGCCGCCGGCCGCACCCAGCACGAGCAGTTGCTCGCCTGCGCACAGCATGGCTCGCGCGCTCAGGGCGTAGAGCGCGGTCAGATAATTGGCGCGAAACGACGCTGCGACTTCGGGCGCGATGCCGTCCGGCAAGGGGTAGACCGCTTCGGGGTTGACGACGATCTCTTCGGCGAGCGCGCCCGACCGCGTCATTCCCATCACGCGCATGCCGGGCTGGTAGCCACCCGGCCTGCCAGGCGCTTCGCTCACGATCCCGGCGAACTCCGTCCCGGGAATGAAGGGCAAGGGATCCTTGGTCTGATAGCGCCCTTCGATCTTCAAGCCGTCGACAAAGCCAATTCCCGTCGCCTCCACCAGGATGCGCAACTGTCCCGGCTCCATGACGGGCGGATAAATCTCCTTCAGCTCGATCTGATCGATCGGGGCGTATTGCTCGACGACGACGGCTTTCATGTCGGACCTCTGTTGTTCGAGCTACTCTGCCAGGTCCCGAGGCTGGCCTCTTGTGTTTACCGCCACATCCCGCGCATCTTCGCGCCGATATCGATCTTCGGGCCCTGCGCCGCGGTGCGGGCTGCGCCGGCGGCGGCCTTCGGCCAGGCGGTGCGCTCGAACAGATAGACCAGCTGCTCCGGGATGAAGCGGGTGCGCGAGGCGTAGACGTGGCGGTCGCCCTTGGCGGCCTGGCCGTGGACGAAGAAGCGCTGGGGCACCACGAGGTGGAGATCGTCCTTGGCGCGCGTCATCGCGACATAGAGCAGGCGGCGCTCCTCCTCGATCTCGGCGCTGGTGCCGGCGCCGAGGTCGGACGGCATGCAGCCGTCGACGACGTTGAGCACGAACACCGACTTCCACTCCTGGCCCTTGGCGGAATGGATGGTGGAGAGGATCAGGTAGTCCTCGTCGCGCAGGGACGGCCCGGATTTGTCGCTGGTCGCATCGGGTGGATCGAGCGTGAGCTCGGTCAGGAACTTTTCGCGCGAGGCATATCCGCTCGCGATCTGCTCGAGCTGCATCAAATCGGCGCGCCGCGTCTCGGCATCCTCGTGGATGCGGTCGAGATGCGGCTCGTACCACAGCCGCACGCGTTCGAGATCGACCGGCCATTCCGAGTAGCGCAAATTCTGGGTCGTGCGGACGAAGTCGGTCCAATCGGAGCCGGCGCGAGCTGGCACCGGAAGCTGGCCGAGCGCGGCGAGCGGATCGGTGCTCTCCGCCATCTGGTCCAGCACGCGCTGCGCGGTTGCGGGTCCGATGCCGGGCAACAGATGCAGGATGCGGAAGCCCGCGACGCGGTCGCGCGGGTTTTCGGCGAAGCGCAAGAGGGCCAGAACGTCCTTGACGTGCGCGGCATCGAGGAATTTCAGCCCGCCGAACTTGACGAAGGGGATGTTGCGGCGGGTCAGCTCGATCTCCAGCGGCCCGGAATGCGAGGAGGTCCGGAACAGCACCGACTGATGCTTGAGCAGCGCGCCTTGCTCGCGATTGACGAGCACCTGTTCGACGATGTAGCGGGCCTGGTCGGCCTCGTCGTGCACGGTGACGAGCTGCGGCTTGTGCGTCGAGGTGCGGTCGGTCCAGAGATTCTTGGTGAAGCGCTCGCGCGCAAGGCCGATGACGCCGTTGGCCGCCGCCAGCACCGCTTGGGTCGAGCGGTAGTTGCGGTCGAGCGTGATCATCTCGGCGCGGGGCGAGAAGCTCTGCGGAAACTCCAGGATGTTGCGCACGGTGGCCGCGCGGAACGAATAGATCGACTGTGCGTCGTCGCCGACCACGGTGAGCCCGCGTCCATCAGGTTTCAGCGCCAGCAGGATCGAGGACTGCAGGCGGTTGGTGTCCTGGTATTCGTCGACCAGCACGTGATCGAAGCGGCCGCCGATCTCTTCCGCGATCAGCGCATCGCTCATCATCTGCGACCAGTAGAGGAGAAGATCGTCGTAATCGAGCACATGCTGGGCCTGCTTGGCCTCGACATAGGCCGCGAACAGGCCTTTCAGCTCGGCGGCCCAGCCGGCGCACCAGGGATAATGCACCCCTAACACCTTCTCGATCTCCATCTCGGCATTGACGCAGCGCGAGTAGATCGACAGGCACGTGCCCTTGGCGGGGAAGCGGCTCTCGGTCTTCGACAACCCGCGCTCGTGCCGGACCAGGTTCATCAGGTCGGCGGAGTCCTCGCGGTCGTGGATGGTGAAGGCGGGATCGACGCCGATGCGCTCGGCATATTCGCGCAAGAGCCGCGCACCGATGCCGTGGAAGGTGCCGGCCCAGGTGAGCGCATCGCGCATGATCGCCGCGTTGTTCTCGCCCAGCACTTTTCGGGCGATGCGCTCGACCCGGCCGGCCATCTCGGCCGCGGCGCGGCGGGAGAATGTCATCAACAGGATGCGGCGCGGATCGGCGCCTGCGACGATCAGATGCGCGACGCGGTGGGCGAGCGTGTTGGTCTTGCCGGAGCCGGCACCGGCAATGACGAGCAGGGGGGCGCCCACGGTCGTGCCTTCGGCCACGCCATGCTCGACAGCGCGGCGCTGCTCCGCATTGAGCGTGTCCAGATATGTCGCCACGAATCGCCCCGGTGAAAGGATGAGAGTCGGCGATCCCGTCGCGAATCGCAATGCAGCTGGACGAAACCGGGTTTAGGATTTAGGGGGAAAGACGGCCCGAAGTTCCAGCCCGAGGAACGCGTCCCTGGCATGACCGAGCTCAAGCCCGACCAGTTCGAGATGCGGCGGCTGGAATCGCTCAGCAACACCATTTTTGGTGTCGCCATGACGCTGCTCGCCTACGACCTGCCCAAGGCCGCGGTGTTCACCAGCGCCCCCGGCTGGAGCGATCTTGCCCATGTCTATTCCGGTAAGCTCGCCGGCTTTGCGCTCAGCTTCATCATCGCCGGCGTGTTCTGGATCAGCCATCACCGGCGCCTTGCGCGCCAGCCCATCGGCAGCCGCGGCGCGGTGATCCTCAATTTGTTCTTCCTGCTCTCGATCGTGCTGCTGCCGGTGACCAACGGCCTCTACACCAATTATGGCATGAGCAACGCGGTGGCGGTGCTCTACGGCCTGCACCTGACCGCGATCGCCGGCCTCAATGCCTGGCTGTGGTGGACCATCCTGGGCGGCTGGCGCCACGAGATCATGGCCTCGATGTTTCCGCTGCTCGTGTTCATTCCGGGCACGATCGTTGCCGCGTTCGCGCCGCATGTCGCGCCCTTCGTCTGGTTCATCGCCTTTGGCGGGCTCGTGATCCAGCGCTTCACCATCGCGCGGTCCAGATTAGACCCGTAGACGGCACCTCACGGGGATGTCGCGCCGAACCCGTCGGCTGGCACATAAAGCTTGACTGGGCGGATTTCGTAGACCGCCGTCGGATTGACCGCACGCAGCTTCCGCGCCGCCGCGATCGCCTCATCCTCGGTGGCGCATTCTATCAGGTGAAAGCCCAGAAGCTGCTCCTTGGTCTCGGCAAACGGGCCGTCCAGCACCATGCCCGCGCCGGGGCCCCGCAAGGTGCGAGCCTTCCGGGTCTCATCCAGACGGGCCGCCGGCCCAAACTGTCCGCTCGCCCTCAGGGGCGCCTGAACCTCGATGACTTTGGCGACGACCGCGGCGTCCTCCTCCGGCGTCCAGGACAAGACCTCGTCTTCCACGTGATAGGCCAGGATGGCGTACAGCATCGTCACCTCTTTTTTCTGCGCAAGCCCCAAGGACGTAGCACGGCAGCCCGTGCCGACAATCCCGAAGCAAAATATTGCGCGGCCGGCAAGCGACGAAACCGTCCTGAAACCCGATTGCGGCCGTGCCGTGTGAACGCCGCCGGAACTGATCGCGACTGATGACCACAAACAACAAAGGTTATTGCTGGAGGCGGCTATGTCGGGTCACACCATCAAGATCATCTGCGACGCGCGTCGGGCGGGGCAATCGGAGCCGGCCGATCTGCACGACCAGGCCGGCCATCACCGCTATTACGGCAGCTCGGCCGAGAACGGCGGCGAGCGGATCGTGGAGAGCCGGCGCGGCAAACGCCCGCGTGCGCTCAACATCTGCGGCTTCTAAAGCCGTCGATGAGACCGTGGTTCAACATGGCCGTCCTGCAAATATCGATTGCGGCGATGCCGTTCCTGCTCTCGCTGGCGAGCCGGACCGGCAAGGCGATCGCGCCGTGCTTGCTTGCGAGCATCTTCACTGTGCTCCTCTCCGGAGAGCCCCACCGCGCCGTCATAGCCTGGTGCGTCGGCATGCTGATTGCCTCCGTGGCATTCCGTGAGCGGCTCCGCACGAGCTGAGCCGGCAAGCAGTCCCGATCCTCCCAATCAAGGCAAATCTGAAAAGGAAAAGGCGCGGCGGGGAGGCCCCGTCGCGCCCGATTTCTTGCTCGCTGGTCCAGGGCTGAGAGCGCCCCGATGCCAAGCTTTGTCTAGAGCTTAGCGGGCGATCCCAGCGAGGTGACAGCGCTTGAGGAGAGGGAGTCGGCTCAGAAGCAGTTGGCGGAGTTGGACGCCGGCGCTTAGTCGTCTTCCGGCAGCAAAAGGATCAAGTCGGCCGCCTCGCGCGGCCGAAATTCTTTGTGGTAGACGTCGAGTTCGGCGGCGAGGTTTCCTGCGTCGTGGTCTTCGGGGCGCTCCACGTAGATCGTGAAGTCTGGCTTCACGTTCAGCCGCGACAGCAGTTTCAGCACGGTCGCGCCCTCGATGATCACTGGGTTTGGATACGCGCCACCGATGCGGTGTTCGATGACGCGGGCTACCTCATCTTCTCTGTGAACGATGCCACCCCGATTGGGGATGATGAACATGTCCGTCTCGACCAGCGAGACGTTGAACTGCCAGGCAAGGTATCTCCCGAGCGTGGTCTTCCCTGAGTGCGGCCACCCGCCGATCGCGATGACCTTTCCGTCTCTCGCATCAAGCACCGGCTCAAGTGCGGCAACTGCTTGCGCATATTGTGGGTACTCGGTGTGACGCATGCTCCTGGCCCTTGGCATCATCCTTATAGACGAAACCAGCGCGTCGATCACTCGACGCGCTGGCTCATCGCTAGTCCAAAGCCTTGGGCGCTCATTGGGCGCAATAGCGCGTGAAAACCCGTGTTCTGGACTGTAGTTCGATGATGTGGTCCAGGGCCTAACTCTTTGAGATCGTTAGAACCGATGATCCAGAGTGAAGGTCCGGGAGCCTATAATTTTGCAACACTGGATCACCTCCTTTCGTTGGTTTCGGGAGATTCCAATATAGGTTGTAAGGCCGCCGCTGTTAAGGGCAGGCCGATCGGCCGGAACCGAGGCCTGTTCGTAAGGCCGGCAAGCTGCGAAAAGTCACCGTCGCGGCAGTTGAGACCGCCGTCCGGCCGTGTTAGGGAGCCCCTGATGCGGGTGTAGCTCAATGGTAGAGCAGCAGCCTTCCAAGCTGAATACGAGGGTTCGATTCCCTTCACCCGCTCCAATGTTCTCAACAGCTTAGCTTGCCAAGGACGTTTCATTCCGACACGTCGCGCTTCGCCGATGTGCGCGTCTTGTTTCGTCTCCCTCGTCGTCTCGCAGATCGTCCGCCATCGCTCGTCGACGACCAGCGGCATTTGCCCTGGGCCTTCGGCATGACGGCCACAGACGTGGTCAAAGAAAACTATCGCAATGGTCTGAGCAGGGGCGCCCCTGCCGGCATGATCGATGACGTGGGCCTGGCTCAGGCTCTTCGGTGGTTGAGGTATCGAAGAGCGAGCCTGATGAAATTGTGCACCACCATCGACGTCTCGTCCTCCCTGAACACCAGAAACACATCGGCCGTGGGCGGCGAAGGCCTGATCGGGCGGAATACAATGTCGGTGGTTGTGAACCGCGCAATCGACTGGGGCACGAGTGCCACACCAAAACCTGCGGCAATCAGACTTGGGATCGACTGGGCGTCGACGACTTGCTGGGAAACCTTTGGAAGGAAGCCGGCGTCGACACAGCACTTCTGCACGTAGCGGGCGAAATCCGAGCTGTCCGGATCCAGGACGACGTGATCCTCGGAAGCGAGATCACCGAGGGCAATGCGCTTGCGGTGCGCCAGCCGATGGGTGCGGGGCACGGCCAGGACGACCTCTTCGCGCCACGCCAGCTTGCTGGTCAGGTCGCGCTCGGCGGGAATACCGCGAATCAGGCAGATGTTGGTGGTCCGGCCGAGGAGCGCCGCGATCTGCAGCGCCGGCGCCTGCTCATGCACGGTCATCTTGACCAATGGTGCGACCTTCCGGTAGGCCGCGAGCAGCTCGGCGAGACGCCCGCGCAGGATCGAGCCGGTCGCCCCGACATCCAGCGTTCCGACCAAGCCGGCGCCTATCGACCGGACCTCGTCTTCGGTGGCTTTGACCTGCTGCAGGATCGCGCGCCCCCGCACCAGCATGGCTTCGCCGGCCTGCGTCATCTCCACCCTGCGGCTGGTCCTGTAGAGAAGCTGGGTCCCGAGTTCGGCCTCGAGCGCCTGGATATGTTGGCTGAGCGGCGGCTGCGAGAGGTTCAGCCGTCGGGCGGCGAGGGTGAAGCTGCGCTCTTCGGCAACCGCGATGAAGTACCGGAGCTGGCGCAGATCCATAGTGAAGCCCTATCAATCGTGTCGTTCTATATATTGGACTTGGCGGCGAGGCTGGTCAACGAATGACCGGCGGAGACCTCGCGCGTTCTGCCGCGACCGAATGGCTCCGTCCGCGGCGACTTCACGTCGCCGCCAACGATAAAAGTGGCGAAGGCTAAAGGCCGACCAAGCCAGACAAATGGAAGCCCAGCGAGCGAGGAAAGCCATGCCCAAGATTTTCAAGTCACTCTTCTTCCAAGTGGTCGTCGCACTTCTGGCCGGTATCGCTCTCGGCATGGCCTATCCGGACACCGCATTGCAGATGAAGCCCCTGGGCGACGGCTTCATCAAGCTGATCAAGATGCTGGTGCCCGTCATCGTGTTCTGCGTGGTGGTGCAGGGAATATCGGCGGCCGGCGACCTTTCAAAGGTTGGAAGAGTCGGCATTCGCTCGCTGCTCTATTTCGAGATCGTCACCACCATCGCCCTGATGTTCGGCATTGCGCTTGCTTATTATTTCCAGCCCGGCGCCGGAATGAACATCGATCCGAGGACGTTGGACGCCAAGGCGCTCAGCGGATTCAGCCAGACCGCGGCACAGGTCGCCGGCGGGGGCGTCTCCGAATTCCTGATGAAGCTCATCCCGTCGACCATCGTCGGTGCCTTCAGCTCCGGCGATGTTCTGCAGGTCCTGATCGTGTCGATCATGTTTGGCTGCGCCATGTCGTTGTGCGGCGAGCGCGCGAAGCCAGTCGTCGATTTCGTCGAGCGGGTGAACGAGATCATCTTCAAGATGATGAACTTCGTCGTCCGGCTCGCCCCGCTCGGAGTCTTCGGTGCGATCGCCTTCACTGTCGGCAAGTATGGCATCGGTTCGCTCAAGCAGCTCGGGGGACTGGTTGCCCTGTTCTATCTGGCGGTGTTCTTCTTCGTGGTCATCGTGCTCGGCGCGATCATGCGGCTGTCGGGCTTCAGCCTGTTCAAGTTGCTCGTCTATCTGCGCGAAGAGCTGATGATCGTTCTCGGCACGGCCGCAGGCGACAGCGTGCTTCCGCAGACCATGCGCAAGCTCGAACAGCTCGGGATCAAGCGGTCGACGGTCGGTTTGGTCATCCCGACAGGGTACTCATTCAATCTGGATGCCTTCTCGATCTACTTGACCTTGGCGGCGGTCTTCATTGCCCAGGCGACGAACACGCCGCTTGCCACGGGCGATCTCCTGGCGATCCTCGGCATCGCGCTGCTCACCTCCAAGGGGGCTCATGGCGTCCCGGGCTCGGCCATTGTCGTCCTCGCGGCGACGCTGGCTGCCATCCCGGCCATCCCGGCGATCGGACTGGTGCTGATCTTGTCGGTGGACTGGTTCATCGGCATCGCCCGTGCGCTCGGCAACTATGTCGGAAACTGCGTTGCCACGGTCGTCGTGGCCTCGTGGGAGGGGGACCTCGATCGCGCGAAGGCGCATCGCATCCTCGATGGTGAGGTCGTTCCTTCCAGCGAGGACGTGCAGATCGATCCGGCCGGCGCGAACGCTCCCGTCGCGGGTCTGCAGACGCTTTGAACGCAGAGGCATTGGTTGACGATGGCGACACTCTCGATTGAGCCGTTGACGAGGCAGGCGTTCGCTCCGTTCGGAGAGGTCGTCGAAACGGAAGGGTTGACGGCCCTGTCGATCAACCAGGGATATGCCGAGCGCTACAACGAACTCGCTACTATCGATGTCGGCGCGGAAGGCGGACAAATCAACATCAGCTGGTTTGTCGCCTCTGCGCGGCCCGCGCCGATCGCCATTCGCCTGATGGAGCGCCATCCACTTGGAAGCCAGCTGTTCATGCCCTTGAACGGAGGGGACTGGCTGGTCGTCGTTTGCACGGACCCGCACACACAATCGAGCTATCGGGCGTTCGCTGCCAAGGGCAACCAAGGCGTGAATTATGCCCGAAACTGTTGGCACCACCCGCTTCTGGTTCTCAAGGACGCAAGCGCGTTCCTCGTCGTCGATCGCAAGGGTGGTGGTGACAATCTCGAAGAATATTGGCTGGACGAGACGATGCAACTCGATCTCAGGACAGCCGCAAGCTGACCCCGGTAACGACCACGAGGCTTGATGATGTCATCGCAAACCTATCACATCCCCCAAGGGGGCCTTCCGCCCCAGACGGATCTTCTGAGTAGCCGGGCGGTCTTTACGAACGCCTACGCCGTCATCCCCAACGGCGTGCAGCGCGATATCGTCGTCAGCCACCTGCCGCACTGGGACGGCACGCGCGTCTGGGTGCTGGCGCGACCGCTCTCCGGATTCGCCGAGACGTTCTCCCATTATCTTATGGAGATCGCGCCGGGTGGAGGAAGTGAAGTTCCCGAGCCGGACAAAGACGCCGAGGGCGCGTTGTTCGTCGTGGGCGGCAGGTTGGTCCTGACATTGGCGGACAGGGAGCGTGAGCTCAGGCCCGGCGGCTTCGCCTATCTGCCACCTGGCTGCGCCTGGAGCATTCGCAACCGGGACCAGAGCCCGGCACAGCTTCACTGGATCCGCAAGCTGTATCAGCGCGTGCCAGGATTGGCCGAGCCCGAGGCGATCGTGACCCATGCAGACTCGGTTGAACCGGTAGCGATGCCGGGCACCGAGGGAAGGTGGGCAACCACGCGCTTCATCGATCCGGCCGACATGCGGCATGACATGCACATCAATATCGTCACGTTCGAGCCGGGTGCGACGATCCCCTTTGCAGAGACGCACGTCATGGAGCACGGATTATATGTCCTCGAGGGCAAGGCCGTGTACCGTCTCAATCGGGACTGGGTCGAGGTCGAGGCCGGAGACTATATGTGGCTGCGCGCCTTCTGCCCGCAGGCGTGCTACGCAGGAGGCCCCGGTCGGTTTCGCTATCTGCTTTACAAGGACGTCAACCGGCACATGAATCTGCGGCAGGGAGCTCCGCTGATCTAACTTCGAGTAGCGTTGGCTTCGGGTAGCGCCCGACAAATCCGGCCCGGACGGCCGGCTTCCACGCGGCGCGGCTGCCGACATGGAGGCGCGCCCGCACGATCGATCCGCCCAGGAACCATCACCGCAAGCACGAGTTGGCCGGTCGGGCAGGCGAAAGTCACACGAGGCCGACCGTGCAAGACGACATGCGCGTCCGTTCCACGGCGCAGATCGCGGGTCATCCGATTCACCCGATGCTGGTGCCGATCCCGATCGTGTGCTTCATCGGGGCGCTGTTCACCGACATCGCCTATGTCGCGAGCGCCGAGATCATGTGGGCGGATTTTTCCGCCTGGCTCCTGCTCGTCGGCGTCATCTTCGGCGTGCTCGCGGCCATCGCAGGCCTGACCGATTTCCTCGGCAACCGCCTGGTGCGGACGCAAGCGCCGGCCTGGCCGCATCTGATCGGCAACGCCGTGGCGCTGGTCCTTGCGATCTTCAACACGATGATTCACATGCGCGATGCCTGGACCTCGGTGTGGCCAACCGGGCTCGTGCTTTCGGCACTGACCGTCCTGATCCTGCCCGTCACCGGCTGGCTCGGGTGGGCCATGGTCTATCGCCACGGTGTGGGAGTTGCGCGATGAAGTTCTCCGTTGCCCGCGCGCTGTTGTGCTCTTCGTTGCTGTGTCTGGCCGGCTGCAATGACGGCAGCGGCGATCCGAAGGCGCAAATCGGCGCCAATCCGACGCTGCCGGAGATCCAGCAATATCTGCTGCCGCCGGTCCACATCGCCCGCATTGTCGGCTGGAAGAAGGACGAGACGCCGGCCGTTGCGCAGGGCTTGCAGGCCAAGGCGTTTGCGACCGGCTTGCAGCATCCGCGTTTCCTCTACGTGCTGCCCAACGGCGACGTGCTGGTGGTGGAATCCAAGGCGCCGAAGGGGGCCGCGATCAAGCGGCCCAAGGAGATCGTCATGGGATATATCGAGTCCTGGGCGACATCGGGCGGCGGCGACACCGGGCCGGGTAACCGCATCACGCTGCTGCGTGACAGCAACGGCGACGGCGTGCCTGATACGCAAAACGTGTTCCTCGACCATCTCAACTCGCCGTTCGGCGTCGCGCTGGTCGGCAACGATCTCTATGTCGCCAACGCCGACGCGATCGTGAAATATCCCTACACCGAGGGCGACACCAAGATCACCGCACCCGGCACGGTGTTGACGCCGCTGCCGGGCGGGCCGATCAATCATCATTGGACCAAGAGCCTGGTCGCGAGCCCCGACGGCTCAAAGCTCTATGCCGGCGTCGGCTCCAATAGCAACATCACCGAAAACGGCATGGAGGCCGAGCATAATCGCGCCGCGATCCTCGAGGTCGACCGTGCCAGCGGCCGATGGCGCATCTTCGCAAGCGGCCTGCGCAATCCGAACGGCCTCAGCTTCGAGCCGCAGACCGGCGCGCTGTGGACGGTGGTGAACGAGCGCGACGAGATCGGTCCCGATCTCGTGCCCGACTACATGACGTCGGTGAAGGACGGCGGCTTCTACGGTTGGCCTTACAGCTATTTCGGCCAACACGTCGATCCCCGCGTCAAGCCAGAGCGGCCGGACCTCGTCGCCAAGGCGATCGTGCCGGACTATGCCCTGAGCTCGCATGTCGCCCCGCTCGGGATGGCTTTCAGCACCAGCACGAGTCTGCCGGACGCCTATCGCAATGGCGCCTTCGTCGGTGAGCACGGCAGTTGGAACCGGCAGGTGCTGAACGGCTACAAGGTCGTGTTCGTGCCGTTTGCGGACGGCAAGCCGAGCGGGCCGGCGCAGGATGTCGTGACCGGCTTCCTCAACAGCGATAACAAGGCGCGCGGACGTCCCGTCGGCGTCGCCATCGACAAGACCGGCGCGCTGCTGGTGGCCGACGACAGCGGCAACACGGTGTGGCGGGTGACGGCGGCGCATTCGCAGCTGACGCAACGTTAAGCGCGCCGGCGCGTTATCGGGCAGACGGTCTCTGAACGCCAAGCCAAACGCCAAGCCAGGAGTTGGACCATGGGCCTTGCTCAATATGCCATCGTGCCGGTGCAGGACGAGTGGGGCGTGCTGCACGACGGCGACGTCAAGAGCAGATACGCCACCAAGGAAGCCGCATTCGAGTCGGCGGTTGCCGCGGCATCCCTGGCCCTTCGCGAGGGACATGAAGTCCATGTCAGCGTGCCCGGTCGCGAAGCCGGCGAGACCGCACTCGGCGTCTAGAGCCCGGGGACGCGGAATAGCATTCGAGATAAGGAGGCCGAATGACCAAGCCTCGCGAGCAGAATGGCGTCGAGCCGCCGCTGTCCGAAGACGACATCCAGCGCGAGCAGCTCGGCCCGCGCGGCGTGCCCGGCGCGCCCGACCCGGCCAGGATGACCCCGCAGCGCGACAAGAAGACGCCGAAGCACATCGAGCCAGGCCATACCGCATGACACGGATCGGCGGCTCATGATCAGACGATCAACCGCCCGCACCGCGCGGCAATCCCAACCGCAACCTCGGCACAGGCGTTGAAATCGAGACGGCCGGCTTCGATGCCATCGGGCGTGCCGGCCGCCAGTCCGCGCGCATAGCCGCTGCCCGGGCGTTCGCCCGGCATAACATCATGTTAGGTTTATCGCATAACTGGGTAATTGTGTTAGCCCGGCGAAAGCCTATTGTCGCCTCCAATCAGACACGACCGGCAGTGACAAGCGCTCGCGAAACTCCGCAGAGCGCCCGGAGATTGCTGCCCAATTTTCCAACGAAGCCCGCCAACGGGCCGGCAGCAAACCAGATTGGGAGGATTTTGAGATGGTCACGACGCGCGCGATCCATGACATGACTCAGTCCAGGAAGGCTGCCGCAAGCGGCTGGATTGGGTCGGCTCTCGAATATTATGACTTCTTCATCTACGCGACAGCCGCCTCGCTGATCTTCCCGCAGATATTCTTCCCGTCGGACAATCCCACCGCCGCAATCGTCGCGTCGCTGGCGACCTATGGCGTCGGCTACGTGGCGCGGCCGATCGGTGCTTTCGTGCTCGGACATTGGGGAGATACCCACGGGCGCAAGACCGTGCTCATCGTCTGCATGTTCCTGATGGGCATCTCGACCATGGCCGTTGGCCTTCTGCCGACCTATCAGCAGGTTGGCATCCTGGCGCCGGTCCTGCTCGTCATCCTGCGCCTCGTGCAGGGATTTGCCGTTGCCGGTGAAATCTCCGGCGCGAGCTCGATGATCCTGGAGCACGCGCCGTTCGGCCGGCGCGGCTTTTATGCAAGCTTCGCGCTCCAGGGCGTACAGGCCGGACAGATTCTCGCTGCAGCCGTCTTCCTGCCGCTGGCGGCCTATATGCCGACCGACGCGTTCAACAGCTGGGGCTGGCGGATTCCGTTCCTGCTCAGCTTCTTCGTCATCGTCGCCGGCTACATCATTCGCCGCGAAGTCGACGAAACGCCTGCTTTTGCCCGAGAGGACGAGCGGGGAGAAACGCCACGGGCTCCGATCGTCCAGGCCATCAAGCTGAGCTGGCCCGACATGCTGCGGGTCATCTGCATGGCGCTCATGAATGTCATTCCGGTCGTTGCGACCATCTTTGGGGCGGCGTACGCGGTCCAGCCGGCCTATGGCATCGGCTTTGCCAAGGACGTCTATCTGTGGATCCCGGTGCTCGGAAACATGCTGGCCGTGTTCGTCATTCCCTTCGTCGGCCATCTCTCCGACAAGGTCGGCCGCAAGCCCCCGATCATCGTGGGCGCGCTGCTCTCCGGCCTGCTCGCCTTCGGCTATCTCTATGCCATCAGCATCAGGAACGTGCCGCTCGCGATCCTCCTGTCGCTCCTGATGTGGGGCGTGGTCTATCAGGGCTACAACGCGATCTTCCCGAGCTTTTACCCGGAGCTCTTTCCGACGCGCACCCGCGTGTCGGCGATGGCGATCTCGCAGAACATCGGCACGACCATCACGGCATTGCTTCCTGCCCTGTTTGCGACCGTGGCTCCTCCCGGCTCGACCAACATTCCCTTGACGGTGGGGGCGATCGCCTTCGGCATCACCGTCATCGCGGCACTGGCGGCCGTCACGGCGCGCGAAACCTATCGGATCAGCATCGAGGATCTCGGTAATCCCCAGGCCGTTCCGATGGCGCAGGCCGATTATGAGCGGCAGCGTGCTGAGGCCGCGAGCGGTGCCACCGCAATTCCGACCTGATCCGGACGGAACAAGGCCATGCCGCTGCAATTGACGAAGGTTGCAGCGGCAGGGCTTCACGCATAGCGTGACTGGCTACTCGAACTTTGTGCGCGCGAGCGCTGGAATCATGAGGTTGTTGGATGAACCCCGCTGTCGTTGCTGTCGCGATCACCGGCTCCGTTCCGCGCAAGAAGGACAATCCGGCGGTCCCCATCCTGCCGTCCGAGCAGATCGAATCGACGCAACAAGCCTTCGAGGCCGGCGCCACGCTTGCGCATATCCATGTTCGAAACGATGACGAGACGCCATCCTCCGACCCCGAGCGATTTGCCCTGGTGCAGGAGGGGATCAGGAAGCATTGTCCGGGCATGATCGTCCAGTTCTCGACCGGCGGGCGGGGCCGCGATCCCTCTGCGCGCGGCTCAGCGCTTTATCTCAAGCCCGACATGGCCTCGCTCTCCACCGGATCAGTGAACTTTCCGACGATAGTTTACGAGAACAGCGCCGCGCTGGTCGAAACGCTCGCCACGAGCATGAAGGCGAATGGCATCCGGCCGGAAATCGAGATCTTTGATTTGTCGCATCTGCATGGCGCCCGCCGCCTGATCGAGGCGGGCCTGATCGACCAGCGTCCGCACGTGCAGTTCGTCATGGGCGTCAAGAACGCAATGCCGGCGGACGAACATGTCCTCGACATCCTGTTGGGAGAGCTCAGGCGGCTGATCCCGAAAGCAACCTGGACCGCAGCCGGAATCGGGCGCCATCAAGCCGAGGTCATGGGCTGGGCGCTCGCGCGGGGCGCCGACGCGGTTCGCACCGGGCTCGAGGACAATATCAGGATCGACAAGACGCGCCTGGCCGCCAGCAACGCAGAGCTGGTGGCCATCGCGGCCGAGGCTGTCGCACGGCACGGCCGGCGCGTCGCGACCGCGACTGAGGCGCGATCCTTGCTCGGGATCGCAGGGTAGGGCGACCGTCCACCGGTCGACATGCTCCCGGCTGCCTCCTGCCATTCGGCGGCCGGCGTTCCCGTGCGCCGAGTCTCCCGGTATGACGGGGGCACAGGCGCGATCTGCGCCTGGCGGGCAGGCGATATTTGGAATGCGGTTCTTGAAATCTGACAGCAGGCTCATCGGGGTCCTGCTGGTGCTCGCGACCACGCAGCTGGTCGGATGGGGCACGATCGGGCTTCCCGCCATCATCGGGCGCGACCTTGCGGCGGACCTCGGCATGAGCCTGCCGGCGGTGTTCGCGGGGACATCCGTTCTCTATGTCTCGATGGGACTGTGCGCTCCCTGGCTCGCCAAGTCGTTTGCGCGGCATGGCGCGCGGACGGTCATGATGATCGGCACGGTCGTCACCGTGCCGGGCTTCGTGCTGCTGTCCTTCGCGCGCGAGCCGATGCTCTATTTCGCCGCCTGGATCGTGCTCGGCATCGCCGGCAGCGCCACCTTGTCGACCGGCGCCTATATCATGCTGAACGAGGTTGCCGGGCGGCAAGCCAAGAGCGCGATCGGCGCGCTCATGCTGGTGACGGGATTGTCCAACAGCATCTTCTGGCCGGCCACGTCGTTCCTGAGCGGCCACCTCGGCTGGCGTGGAACATGCCTCGTCTATGCCGCCACGTTGATCCTCGTTTCGCTTCCACTCTATGCGTTCGCGGCTCCGCGCCGGAGAGGCGCGGAAGGCGATGGCGGTGCGCCGGCCAAGCCTGAGGATGCGCCGCCAATTGCGCGGAGCACGTTCCGTCTCGTCGTTGCCGCGATCACCCTCAATGCCTTCGTCAATTTCGGCCTTTCCGCCATTCTCATCGAGCTGCTCCGGGCGGAGGGGTTGGCGCCGGCCCAGGCCATCGCCTTCGGCTCGATGCTCGGTGTGATCCAGGTCAGCGCTCGCGGGCTGGACTTCCTCGGGGGCGGGCGATGGGACGGCATCACGACCGGCCTCGTCGCAGGCACGGCCTTGCCGGTGGCGATGCTGCTGCTGATGATGAGCGAGGGCACGACCTGGGCAGTCGCGGTCTTCATCCTGCTCTATGGCGCCGGCGGCGGCGCAATGGCGGTGGCGCGGGCGACCATCCCGCTGGTGTTCTACGACCAGGCCGAGTTCGCCAAGGCCATGTCGATGATCGCGCTGCCGCTCAATCTCGCATCCGCAATCTCGCCGCCGCTCCTCGTCGGCTTGCTCACGGAGTTCGGCAGCCGCGGCGCCCTCGGTCTCACCTTCGTCTGCTCCTGTGCGACCGTGCTGATCCTGGTCCTGCTCGGCCGGCGCCGGCCGCGAATTGTCGCCGCAGCCCTGACCTAAGAAAAAATATTCGCCGTGCGGAATTCGACGTCCACAGCCGATGCTGTCGCCGGGCAGGGGATGGCCGTATGCCGCCAGTGCAGTGCTCGGAGCCCGAAAATAGTGTATCGGCAAGGTGCGCGGCCAGAGCTTCGAGCCGCCGCGCCAAGATTCCAGTTCCCCGGAGGAAATCGACATGTCGGCCTTGCCGCTTTCAGGCATCAAGATCCTTGACCTCACCCGCGTGCTCGCCGGTCCCCTGTCGGCCCAGATGCTGGGGGACCTGGGTGCGGAGGTCATCAAGATCGAGCGGCCGGGCACCGGCGACGACGCGCGCGCCTTCGGCCCACCTTACCTCGCCGATCCCGAAGGCAAGGCGAACAACAACAACTCGTTCTACCTCTGCGCCAACCGTAACAAGAAGTCGGTCACGGTCAACATCGCCAAGCCGGAGGGGCAGGCGATCATCCGCGAGCTCGCCAAGGACGTCGACGTCTTCATGGAGAACTACAAGGTCGGCGATCTCAAGCGCTACGGCCTCGACTATGAATCAATCAAGGCGATCAATCCCGGCATCATCTATTGCTCGGTGACCGGCTTCGGCCAGACCGGCCCATACGCGCCGCGCGCCGGCTATGACGCCATCCTGCAGGCGATGGGCGGCCTGATGAGCGTCACCGGCCATATCGACGGCGAGCCGGGCGAGGGCCCGATGAAGGTCGGTCCCTCGATCGTCGACTACATGACCGGCATGAACTCATCGATCGGGATTCTCTCGGCGCTCTACCATCGCGACGCCAATGGCGGGGCGGGACAGCACATCGACGTCTGTCTGTTCGATACCGTGATTGCCTCGCTCAGCCACTGGCTCCAGATCTACCTCGTCAACGGCAAGACGCCGCCGCGCCGCGGCACCTGGGGCAATGGCGGCATGCCGGCCGGCGTGTTCCGCTGCACCGACGGCGAGCTGATGCTGGTGGTCGGCAATGACGGCCAGTTCCAGCGCACCTGCGCTGTGCTCGGCGAGCCCGAGCTCGCCAGCGACAAGCGCTTCATCAAGAACAACGACCGCGTCGTGCACGGCAAGGAGATCATGGCGATCTTCGCCGGTCTGTTCCTGAAGAAGCCGGTGGCCTATTGGCTGGAAAAGCTCGAGGAGGCCGGCGTGCCCTCAGGGCCGATCAACAATTTCGAGCAGGTGTTTTCCGATCCGCACGTCCAGTCGCGCGGCATGCGGGTGAAGGTCAACCATCCCTTCGAGCCCGATCTGTCGCTGGTCCGCAACGCGCTCACTTTGTCCGAGACCCCGATCAAGGACTACCGCGCGCCGCCGCTTCTGGGCGAGCACACCCAGGAGGTGCTCACCGGCAAGCTCGGCTATGATGCCGGCAAGATCGAGACGCTGAAGCAGCAGGGCATCATTTAGCGCGCGGGGGGCGGCGGTCGCGACCGCGGATGAGGCCCGTGCGATGCTCGGGCTTGCCTGAAGCTTGCCCGCAATCCCCAGATAATCCCGGTCCGTAGTCGCACAGGCTTTCGCCGCGCGCCCGATTCTGATCCGATCTCTCCACTTGAGCGGGAGGGAAGCGAATGTCCTACACGATCGGGTTCCAGGCCAAGAACCAGAAGGGAATTCTGGCGACCGAGGCGGCGACCGCAAATCAGGCCGTCGCCATCATTGCCGCGCTGCGGCAAAGTTCCGATGAGATCAAGTTCATCCGTTCACCCCAGGAAGGCGAGATGGGCATCGAGATGCTGCTGCTGCTCGCCAAGGAAGAGGCCGAGGAGATGCCGCAGCGGGTCTAGGGCCCGCCACACTTCGATCGAAAGCGAACCATGCCGGCTGCAATATGATGTAGCACGGCGCCGTCTCGCTCGAACCGAAGGTGGCCGCCATGAAACGCGAAGCGCTCCGCCTCGAACCGATCTCGACGTTTCTCGACCGTTGGAAGGCGCCGACTTCGCCGGTGACGCGTGCAGGCAACATGATCTTCGTCGCCGGCCTGCCGCCGTTCGATCCGGCGACGGGCGAGATCGCCCCAGTTCCGATCGAGCGGCAGAGCGAGCTCGTGATGGAGCAGATGAAGCTGTGCCTTCAGACGGCCGGCGCCTCGCTCGACAACGTCATGAAATGCAATGTCTGCACATCGACGAAGCATTTCGCCGCCTTCAACACCGTCTATGCGCGCTACTTCCCGCTCGATCCGCCGGCGCGGATCTTCGTCTGCACGCCGGAATGGTTCGGTCCCTTCGACGTCGAGATCGACTGCATCGCGATGATGTGAGGGGCGATCCTTTCGCTTCTCCCCGCAAGCGGTAGGGCTATCGCATATGGCGTGAATAATGCTTCGGCATCGGCAGTGGGCTCCTTCTCCCGCTTGCGGGGGAGGGCGGGGGTGGGGGTGCCTCCCGCGTCGGGATTGTCGAGAATTGCGGAGGCGATCCCAGTGCGGTGAGAGCCCTCACCCGCCGCGCTCGGGACGATGCTTCGCATCGCCCGGGACGCGTCGGCCTCTCCCGCAAGCGGGAGAGGCGGAGCAAACTCGCGGGTGGTCCCCGCGAAATGCATATGCGATAGCCCTACCGCAAACGGGGCGAGGGAGCGCAGCGTCGGTGTGGCTACCTTTTCGACTAACGCGCCGCCACCTTTGACGACACCTTCGTCTCGGTCCGTCCCGCCGTCAGCGCCATCGTCGCGACGCTGACGACGCGGGCGACCACGTCCTCGACGTCGTCGAGATCGCATTTGCCTTCCGACAGCTTCGTCAGCCGCTCGCTCTCGCGGATGGTGTGGTGCGCCATGGCGAGCGCGAAGTTCAGGCCCCAGTAGATCTCGACGTCGCTGCGCTCGGGCAGGGATCTCCGCATCGCGCCGGCGAATTTGCGCAAATGGTCGATCTCGCGGTTCTTGATGCGGCGGATCGGCGGCACGGATTCGATCGAGGCGCGGATCATGAAACGTGCCGCGGTGGAGCGCTGGTTCTCGGGGCCGAGGCAGCCGCGCAAGGTGGGGCCGACGAGCGCGCGCAAAATCACCTCGATCGGCGCGCGCCCGCCGCCTTGTTCCTCCGCCGCCTTCAGTTCGCGCAGGCGCTCGCGATTGGTCGCGATCGAGCGCGTGACGAACAATTCCGCGATCAATTCATCCTTCGAGCCGAAATGATAGTTCACCGCGGCCAGATTGACATTGGCCTCCGCGACGATGTCACGGAGCGTCACGTCGCCGAAGCCGCGATCGGCGTAGAGCCGTTCGGCGGCGGCGAGAATGGCAGACCTCGTATGATCGCTGGCCATGAGTGCCCTGGATGGGGGGAGTTGCAATTCAAACAGTTGTATGAAACTATCGTTTGAAGGCCGGAAATGTCAATCCGTAATCGGGACTCGTTCGCAACTTGCGATTCCGTTCCGAGGCGGCCGCAACGCACGCGCATTCGCGCTTGCGGGTCGCGCGCGGCAGCACGACAGTCCGGCGCAAGAGATTGTTCAAAGAGCAAGACGAGGAGCGTCCTATGGATTTCGATCTGTCGCCCAAGCAGAAGGAATGGCTCGACCGCGTGCAGTCCTTCATGGCCACGCACGTGCGCCCGGCGGTGCCGATCTACGACCAGCAGGACAAGAGCGGCGACCGCTGGAAGGTGATCCCGGTCCTGGAAGACCTCAAGAAGAAGGCCAAGGCCGAGGGCCTCTGGAACATGTTCCTGCCGCCGTCGGAGCATGAGGATGACGAATTCCGCGGCGCGGGACTGACCAATCTCGAATATGCGCTGCTCTCGGAAGAGATGGGCCGCATCACCTGGGCCTCGGAGGTGTTCAACTGTTCCGCGCCCGACACCGGCAACATGGAAGTGTTCATCCGTTACGGCTCCAAGGAGCAGAAGCGCAAATGGCTGCGCCCGCTGATGGACGGCGAGATCCGTTCCGCCTTCCTGATGACGGAACCGGCGGTGGCCTCGTCGGACGCCACCAACATCGAGACCCGCATCGAGAAGGACGGCGACCACTACGTCATCAACGGTCGCAAATGGTGGTCGTCCGGCGTCGGCGATCCCCGCTGCAAGATCGCGATCCTGATGGGCAAGACCGATTTCAAGGCCGCCAAGCACCAGCAGCAGTCGCAGATCCTGGTTCCGCTCGACACCCCCGGCATCAAGGTCGAGAAGATGTTGCCCGTGTTCGGTTTTGACGACGCGCCGCACGGCCACGCCCAGGTGCTGCTCGAGAACGTGCGGGTGCCGAAGGAGAACATCCTGCTCGGCGAAGGCCGCGGTTTCGAGATCGCGCAGGGCCGTCTCGGCCCGGGCCGCATTCATCACTGCATGCGCACCATCGGCAAAGCCGAGGAGGCGCTGGAGAAGATGGTGAAGCGGCTCGCCTCGCGCACTGCCTTCGGCAAGAGGATCGTCGAGCACTCGGTGTGGGAGCAGCGCATTGGCGAGGCCCGTACCAACATCGAGATGACGCGTCTGCTGTGCCTCAAGGCGGCCGACATGATGGACAAGGTCGGCAACAAGACCGCGCAGGCCGAGATCGCGATGATCAAGGTCGCAGCCCCCAACATGGCGCTGAAGATCATCGACGAGGCGATCCAGGCCTTTGGCGGCGGCGGCGTCTCGGATGAAGCCGGCCTTGCCAAGGACTACGCCCACATCCGCACGCTGCGGCTCGCCGACGGTCCGGACGAGGTGCACAATCGCGCCATTGCCAGACTTGAACTTCGGAAGTATGCAAACTCTCCAAGTCACTAAACAAGTCATCGAGAGGGAGAGCCGGACGGCGCTTCCGACTTGAAGACACGACAGGGCATGATCCGCGTCGGATGACCGCTTGACGCAAGTGCGCCAGTGGTTACCGATTAGGATCATGCTCGACCTGAAAAGGTCAGGACTGAAGAGGGAGCGTCATCGTGGCTGACGGCGTCAGGAAAGACGAGGAGTTTTCGGGCACCAAGCCGGTCGAGGAGCGGCATCGTTTCGACGAGCTGCGGCTCGAGGCCTGGATGCGCGACAACGTCGAAGGCTATGAGGGGCCGCTGGTCGTCCTCCAGTTTAGGGGCGGCCAGTCCAACCCGACCTATCGGCTCGACACGCCGAACCGTTCCTATGTGATGCGCCGAAAGCCGTTCGGCAAATTGCTGCCTTCGGCGCACGCCGTCGATCGCGAATACCGCGTGATTGCAGCCCTTGGAAAACAAGGCTTTCCGGTCGCGCGCGCCTACGCGCTGTGCCAGGACGACAGCGTCATTGGCGCTGCCTTCTACATCATGTCGATGGAGGAGGGCCGGGTGTTCTGGGATCCGACGCTGCCGAGCCAGGATGCCGATGCGCGGCGCAAGATCTTCACCAGCAAGATCGAGACGCTGGCGCAACTCCACATGTTCGATCCCGTTGCGATCGGCCTTGGCGACTTCGGCAAGCCCGGCAATTATTTCGCGCGACAGATCGACCGCTGGACCAAGCAGTACCGCGCCTCCGAAACCCAGCACATTCCGGAGTTCGAGAAGGTCGCCGAATGGCTGCCGAAGACCGTGCCGGAGCAGGCGCGCGTCTCGATCGTCCACGGCGACTATCGCCTCGACAACATGATTTTCCACGCGACGGAACCGCGCGTGCAGGCGGTGCTGGACTGGGAGCTGTCGACGCTCGGCGATCCCATGGCCGATTTCACCTATCTGTTGATGCAGTGGATCATGCCGGGCTTGCACGGCGTCGATCTCAAGGCGCTCAACATCCCCAGCCTGGAAGAGGCCGCGCAGATCTACTGCAGCGTCACCAAGATGAACGTGCCGGACCTCAACTGGTACTTCTCCTACAATCTGTTCCGCCTCGCCGGCATCACGCAGGGTATCGCGGGGCGCATCCGCGACGGCACCGCCGCGAACGCCAAAGCGCTCGAATCCGCCAAGCGCACCGCGCCGCTGTCGCAAGCGTCGTGGGAATATGCGCAGAAGGCGGGGGCGGTTTAGGAAGAGCGAAGGCGCGGCCGGTGGCCGCGCCTTTTTCATTTGTGGTTGGCCGTCCCCACACCTCCGGTGTCATTGCCCGCGAAAGCGGGCAATCCAGTATTCCAGAGGCAGCAGTGCTTGAGCCGGGAAGCCGCAGCGTATTGGATGCCCCGCTTTCGCGGAGCATGACAGCCGTGATGAGGCGAGCTCGTGCCACTCGTCATTGCGAGCGAAGCGAAGCAATCCAGAGTATCTCCGCAGTAACAGTCTGGATTGCTTCGTCGCAAGAGCTCCTCGCAATGACGAGGAGGTGGGCATCGAGCCCCCTCACTTGCAGCTCCTGTAGGGTGGGCAAAAGCGCGTAGCGCTGTGCCCACCATCTTTCCCCAATCGTGGCGAAAGCGGTGGGCACGCTTCGCTTTGCCCACCCTGTTTCCACAAACTCGGTGTCATTGCCCGCGAAAGCGGGCAATCCAGTATTCCAGAAGCGGCAGTGCTTGAGCCGAGAGGCCGCAGCGTACTGGATGCCCCGCTTTCGCGGAGCATGACAGCCGCGATGAGGCGAGCTCTTACAGCTCGTCATTGCGAGCCACCGGGTCCGCGCGGAGCGCGGCCCGATGACAGGCTCCGCGATCCAGCATATCTCCGCAGTGACAGTCTGGATTGCTTCGTCGCAAGAGCTCCTCGCAATGACGAGGAGGTGGGCTACCCCCTCACACAATGCGCGATCAGCCTCTCGACAAACCCCGCGCATTTCTCCAACTCCGCCATCGCGACGAACTCGTCCGGCGTATGCGCCTGTGCGATCGATCCCGGGCCGATCACCACCGATGGGATATCGGCTATGCTGGCGAACAGGCTGGCCTCGGTGCCGAAGGCGACCTTGGCGTGGTCGTTGCGCCCCGCAAGGCTTTTGGCCAGCGTGACGATGGCGGCATCGGCAGCCGTATCGAGCGCGGGATAGTCGAGGATTTCCTCGAAATCGATGCCGCAATCGGCATTCTTTGCCTTCATCGCCGGCGCGAGCTCGGCCTTGGCCCAGGCGACGATCGCATCGGTGACCTCACGCGATTCCGTGATGCCGATGCCGCGACATTCGAACTCGACTGCACAATGGTCCGGCACGATGTTGAGCGCGGCGCCGCCATGCACGATGCTGGTGAGCAGCGTCGAGTGCGGAACATCGTAGAGGCTGTCCGTTGATCGCGCGGCGGCGAGCTTCACCGCGCGGCGGCGGATCTCGGTGATCAGCTCGGCGGCATATTCGATCGCATTGACGCCGTCGGGCGCGATCGAGGAGTGGCGGGCGAGGCCGCGAAACGTGGCGCGGACACCGTGCTTGCCCTTGTGGCCGATGATGACCTTCATCTGGGTCGGCTCACCGATGAAGGCGCCGAGCGGCTTGACCTTCGTCTTGGCGATTTCGCGCAGCATCGGCCGCACGCCGACACAGCCGATCTCCTCGTCATAGGAGATCGCGAGATGAATCGGCGTCTTGAGCTTCGCCTCCACCATCTCGGGCACCATCGCGAGGCACACCGCGACAAAGCCCTTCATGTCGGTGGTGCCGCGGCCGTAGAGCCTGCCGTCGCGCTCGATGAGCTTGAACGGATCGTGGCTCCAGTCCTGGCCGACGACGGGCACGACGTCGGTGTGGCCCGACAGCACCAGGCCGGGGCGGTCCTCGGGTCCAATGGTGACCCACAGCGAGGCCTTCTTGCCGGTCTCATCGATGATGCGCTCACCCTTGATGCCGAACGCGGCGAGATAGCTTTCGATATGGGCGATCAGGGGCAGGTTGGTGCGGTCGCTGACGGTGTCGAAAGCAACGAGGTCGGCGAGCAGCTTGCGGATACGGTCGGGTCTTGAGCTCTGCATTTTCAGGATCTTGGTAGGAGATTGCGGAAGCCGAGGCGGCTTGCATGAACCATACCAACGTGGTGGCCGGTCGCGCAAATCAACACAGATCCGTAGCCCGGATGGAGCGCAGCGTAATCCGGGACCGCTGTGTCCGCACGGATGGAATCCCGGATTGCGCTGCGCTCCATCCGGGCTACAAGACCTTGCGTTGCCCGTCGGGCAAAACACGCAAGCCGTGGGTCAACGCGCGCCATCCAAAATATTCCCCTTTACCGAAATTCGGAAACGGCGTATGTGTCGCCGCAACCCGGCCCAAGGAAGAGGGGCGTATCGCGATCGTCACGAACGCGGGTCGGGCGGCGGTGGACGTGGACCACACCGGCGCGAAAGGCTTCGCAGGGCGGGCAACCGTGAGCGAAAGCGTCACGCCAACGACAGGTGCGGTTCGCGTACGGCCAAATCGTGTGGTCCTGGCGCCCGGGGTTCTGTGCGCCAAGTCTGGCGGTGATGTGGCGGCCCGACCGGGCGCTCGCATCAGTCATCTGCAAGGCGACGGGGGCAATAGTGCATCGCTCCCCGGGGAGAGCACGACATAAGCCGTTCCAACCACTGCGCAGGGAAGGCCGGGATGTCTCCGGTTGCCCTGTTTCCCCGCTATGCATCGAAGCACACGCAATCTGCTCTCGGCATGGCGGTCCATAGGAGCCAACCGGCTCCCGGTCTTCCCTGCGCCCTCTTTCATTGAGGGCAAGGCACCGAAGCAAAGCTCGGGCGAGCAAGCCGCGAGGATGAGAAGGCGCGTCTGCGATTGAAATGGGATTGATGAGCGACCATGCCGCCTCAAACTCCGTCATTGCGAGGAGCTCTTGCGACGAAGCAATCCAGACTGCCTCCGCCGAGGGATTCTGGATTGCTTCGCTGCGCTCGCAATGACGATGTTGAGGCAGTTGCGCGACAAACTCCGCTCTCGTGCCCCGGACGCAGCGCAGCGCTTCTTAGCGGTGCGCTGCAGAGCCGGGGCCCATGTTGCAGCAGTTGCGCGGCCTGAGGGCTCCCGGCTCTGCGCCGCAGCGTAAACGCCGCGTCGCGTCCGGGACACGAGACCCCTTGCTACACCGGCTTGCCCGTATACGGCATCGATGCCGTGAGACCGCCGTCGACCGGGAACGCCTGGCCGTTCACATACGAGGCCTCGTCGCTGGCCAAAAACAGTCCCATCGCCGCGAGCTCGTGCGGCTGGCCGGGGCGCTTGAGTGGGTTGAGCTGGCCGATCTTGTCTTGGGTGCCGCGCTCCTTGGCGCGGTCGAAGATCGGTTTGGTCATGCCGGTTTCGATCAGGCCCGGGCATACCGCGTTGATGCGCACGCCGGTGCCGGTGAGCGAATAGGCCGTGGTCTGCACCAGGCTGATCACGCCGGCCTTGCTCGCCGCATAGGGATGGCCGCTGGCGCCGGCCTTGAGACCTGCAACGGACGCCGTCAGCACGATCGCGCCGGACTGCTGCCTGACCATGTGCGGCATCGCGTATTTCACCGCGAGGAACGGTCCGATCAAATTGACGCGCAGAATCTCCTGCCAGTGCTCCACCGTCTGCTCGGCGAGCGGAACGAGCCCGCCCGAGACGCCGGCATTGGCCCAGATCACGTCGAGCCGGCCATGCGTCTTCACCGCCTTGTCGATCACGGCGATGACGTCCTTCTCGGAGCCGGCGTCCGCCACCATGGCTTCCGCGACACCGCCGGCCGCCCTGATCTCTTCGACGGTCTCCTTCACCGCCTCGGTGCGATCGACGGCAATGAGCTTTGCGCCTTCCCTGGTGAACAGCAGCGCTGCGGCGCGGCCGATGCCGCTGCCGGCGCCGGTGATGATGACGGATTTGCCTTGCAGGCGGCCCATGCGCTTCTCCCTTTGGCTCGCATCGCGGCCCTTGCCGCGCGACGGAATTTCAAACAAGATTTCAAACGGTAAAGTGTCTTGAGACACGTTCGCTACTGACGTACAGCGACATCACACGGGATGGAAGGGTTTCGATGGCAGGCGCAGACAAGCCGAATGTGGTCATGACACGATGGTGGTGGGTCCGGCACGCGCCCGTGCGCAATGACGGCGGCAACATCTACGGCCAGTCCGACATCGCCTGCGACACCAGCGACACCTATGTGTTCAACGCTGTTGCCAAGGTGCTGCCACGCAAGGCTGTCTGGTATTCGAGCAATCTGATGCGCACACATCAGACGGCCGAGGCGATCTGGGCGGCCGGCTTTCCGCGGCCTGCGGCGATGAAATGGGAAGCGGATCTCGCCGAGCAGAATCTCGGCCGCTGGCAGGGTATGAACCGCGCCGAGTTCATCGCGAGCCGACCCGTCGGCACGAGCTGGTTCGCCGACATCAAGGAGCCTGCGCCCGGCGGTGAAAGCTTCATGGACCTCTACAACCGCACGCGTCGCACCATCGAACGGATCAATGTGGAAGCGGCCGGGCAGGACATCATCGCGGTCGCGCATGGCGGCACCATCAAGGCGGCAGTCGGCCTTGCGCTCGGTGACTTGCCGGAGCAGGGGCTCGCATTCGACATCGACAATGTGTCGGTGACGCGGCTCGATCATTTCGCAAGCCCGGAGCGCACGGTCTGGCGGTTGCCGATGGTGAACCAGCAGCCATGGATCGCCGACGCTGCGCACGCGGCGATGCACCAGCCTGCGGGACCGGAAGTCAAGAAGCTCGCTTGAGCCATTGTCCGGCCGCGCGCCTGCGGCGTAAGGTTCAAGCCAATCGATCATACTCTGGGAGAGAAACATGACCTTGTTTGACATGAAGGGGAAAGTTGCCGTCATCACCGGCTCGACGCGCGGCATCGGGCTCGCGATCGCCGAGCGCATGGCCGAGCACGGCGCCAAGGTGGTGATCTCCTCGCGCAAGGCTGACGTTTGCGAGCAGGTGGCCAAGGGCATCAACGACAGATTCGGCAAGGGCACCGCGGTCGCGATCGCCGCCAACATCTCGTCGAAAGAGAATCTGCAAAACCTCGTCGACGAGAGCAACCGCGCCTTCGGCAAGATCGACGTGCTGGTCTGCAACGCCGCGTCGAATCCGTACTATGGTCCGCTCGCCGGCATCTCCGACGATCAGTTCAGAAAAATCCTCGACAACAACATCGTCGCCAACAATTGGCTGATCTCGATGGTGGTGCCGCAGATGATCGAGCGCAAGGACGGCTCGATCATCATCGTCTCGTCGATCGGCGGCCTGAAGGGCTCGACCATCCTCGGCGCGTACGCGATTTCGAAAGCCGCCGACATGCAGCTCGCGCGCAACCTCGCCTGCGAATACGGCAAGGACAATATCCGCGTGAACTGCATCGCGCCCGGCCTGATCAAGACCGACTTTGCCAAAGCGCTGTGGGACAATCCGGAGAACCTGAAGGCCTCGACCTCGCGCTCGCCGCTCTTGCGCATCGGCATCCCCGACGAGATCGCGGGCGCGGCCGTGTTCCTGGGGTCGAAGGCCGGTGACTTCATGACCGGCCAGACCATGGTGATCGACGGCGGCGCGACGATCAGCTGAGTGCTGGCGAGTTGAAGGCAAGTAGAAGCGATCATGCCGCCCCAACACCGGTGTCATCGCCCGCGAAAGCGGGCGATCCAGTACTCCGCGGCCTTCGTTGGAGAGCTCGCTCTCACCACATCCGCTGCGGCGTACTGGATGCCCGGTCAAGCCGGGGCATGACAGCGAGAATGTGGATATTGCGTCGCTTACGTGAACAACCTCACTCCACCGCCGCGTAAACCAGATCCCGCACCAGCGTGCGCGTATAGTCGCGCTGGCCCGGGCCCTGGCTCATGAACACCGCGAACAGATCCTCCTTCGGATCGATCCAGAAGAACGTGCCGGCAATGCCGCTCCAGAAATACTGGCCGACGCTTCCGGGGAAGGGCGCGATGCCAGGCTCGCGGCGCACGGCAAAGCCGAGGCCAAAACCGTGGCCGGGCGACAGCAACGTGCCATTGGTCACAACGTGCGGCCCGAGATGATCGGACGCCATCAGCTCCAGCGTCTTGCGGCCGATGATCCTGTTGCCGTCGAGAGTGCCGCCGTTGCGCAGCATCAGGCAGAAGCGGGCATAATCCATCGTGGTCGAGACCAGCCCGCCGCCGCCGGATTCCATCACCGGATGTTCCAGCATGTTGAAGAGCGCGACCTTGTCGCCGGTCCAGGGATCGGCCGCGAACGGTTCGGCGAGCCGGCCGGCATTGGCCTCGGCTGTTGCAAAACCGGTCTCGGCCATCTGCAACGGCGCGAGGATGCGCTCGGCGAGGAACGCGCCGAGCGGCTTGCCGCTGACGACCTCGATGATGCGGCCGAGGATGTCGGTGGAGCGGCTGTAGTTGAACTCGTCGCCGGGATGGCAGACCAGCGGGAAGCTCGCCACCAGCGCGGCGTGCTCGGCATTGGTGATCTTGCGGCTGCGGACGCGGGACTCCTGATAGAGCTTGTGCACGGGGCCGTCGCCCTGGTGCTCGTAGGTCAGGCCCGAGGTGTGACGGAGCAGGTCCTGCACCGTCATTGGCCGCTTGGGCGGAACCAGGTCCAGCTTGCCGCCGCTGACCACGCCGACCTTTTGGTCGGCGAACTCCGGAATGAACTTGGCGACCGCGTCGCTGAGAAGGAGATGGCCGTCCTCGACCAGCGCCATGATGCCGACCGAGACAATCGGCTTGGTCATCGAGAAGATCCGGAAGATCGAATCGCGCGTCATCGGCGCGGCGCCCGTCGGGCTCTGCCGGCCCAGCGCCTCGAACCAGCCGATTTGGCCGCGGCGGGCCACCAGCACGGTGACGCCGGGAACAGTGCCCTTGTCGATCTCGCGCTTGAAGGCGTCCGACATAGCCTGGAGGCGGGGCCGCGACAGCCCGAGCGTCTCGGGGCGGGCTTCCGGCAAAGGCGGGGTCTGCGGCGCGATCGTGGCCTGTGGGGCGGCTGTAGCGGTCGCTGTGGCGGTCATGGGCACTCCCGGTTGCTCTTGATTATCGGGAACGACTGTGGCGCAAAAACCCCGGTACAAACAAGCGGAGCCGGCGCGGTTCACCCTTGCAAACCGGCCGTCCCCTGTGCTTGAAAGCGGCCCTGATCCTAAGGCGACGCAGGGTCTGTAGGAGTGTAGCTCAATTGGTAGAGCACCGGTCTCCAAAACCGGGGGTCGCAGGTTCGAGCCCTGCCACTCCTGCCAGTAAAATCAATCACTTAGATCAGATTCTGACGGGGTAGGGACGCGAAGGTCCCCGTTTGCGAATCACGATAGGCGAGTGGCCCTGCGCCAACGCTAGCGCGCCGGGGTCCGCTCGGCGTTGGCGGAGACTTGGCTGAGATCGACGTCGCGGATCGGAACGCGGCGCAGCAGCGAGACGATGGTGCCGCCGAGTTCGAAATAGGTGCGCAGCCGCAGTGCGCGGGAAGATCCCTTGAGCTCCGCATTCAGGCTGACCGGCACCTGCACGTAGGTGAGGCCGAGCTGGAGCAGCGAGATCAAGGCACAGATCTGATAGCCGTAGCCGTCGGCCTTGACTGCGATCTGGCGCAGCCATTTGACGGGGTAGACGATCATGCTGTGGTAGTCGGACAGCCAGAAGCCGAACAGGCAGTTCAGGATGAACCGCAGCGAATGCGATTGGATCGAGCGGTTGACGGAGCGGTCTGACTGGTTGTCGCGATAGGTGATGACGATATCGGCGGCGCCCGCCGCCTTGAACATCCTGGCGATGCCCTCGTTTTGAAAGGCGTGATCGCCGGGAATGAGGGTGATGGCATCGAATTTCGCGCGCGAGAGCGCATATTCGAAGCCGGCACCCACGCCCCGCCGTTCGGGGTTGTGATGCACGATGATGCGCGGCTCGCCGGCCGCGTACTCGTCCATGATCGCGCCGGTGGCGTCGGTGCTGCCGTCGTCGATCAGGAAGATCTCGAAATCGTCAAGCAGCTCGCGGGCGAGCGGGAGCACGCCGTCGATGGTGTCGGCGATCTTGTCCTGCTCGTTCAGCGCAGGGATGACGATCGTAAGCCTTTTTGCCGCCCTGGAAGGTGTCATCGCATGCTGCCGTTGCCGGCCACCCTATACCGTTGGGACCCCCGATTCACGCTAGGTGATCTCTGCCGGGAGAACAAGACGGACCCCGCCATTCAAGCCCGCACAAGTGAAACGAAGCCCGTGATGTGTGTGTTCCGGGCAACTAATCGGAAAAATCGTAAAGGCCGGTATCGCCGATGCCGAAGGTTTGGCGTAGCCGTCCGATGCGGCCCGCCATGTTCCGGCCTGCCGCGGTCGGCGCAAAGTGAGCACCGGTCTGTTCGACCAAGCCGCCGTCCATCAGGGTCCGGATGCGTCCCTCGAATAGATCTGGAACCTGCCGTTCGAGGATGTCGACAAGCGGGGCGCTGCCTTCAGGCCGGTCGACGAGACCAAGCAGGATGTCGAGCGAAACCGATTTGAACACTGCGCCAAAGGCGAACACATAGGCCATGACGCAAAACGCGAAAATCGAGGCGGCGTCCCAGTACTGGAATTGCGGGACGACGAGCATACCGAGCATCACGCCGAAGCCATGCGAGACGACCGCGGCGATCGCGAGCAGCATCACGGATGAAAGCGACCATGCGAAAGCGCGCGCCATGAGCTGCAGGGCAGGCGACAGCACGGCGAAGGCGAGGACGGCGATCAGTCCGACAACATAGGACATCGTGCCGCTCACCCAAGGCCCGTCGACAGACGAACCAGTTTGACGAGATGCGCGACCGCCACCCCCTTGGATGTCGGCGCCAGCCTGCCGTCTGCCGTCGTCACCAGCCTCGAACCGATCAGGAGTTTCAGGCGATTATGCGTGAAGGTGCCGAGATCGCCGCCCTGCATGTAGGCTGCGGCCCATTGCTCCAGCGTGAGAGGACGTCCAGTCTTGACCAGTGCCGTGAGCAACGTCAGCGTAAAGCCCCATGCCAGCAGGCTGAACAGGACGTAGCAAAGCATCATCGCCGTCGCCAACAGGAAGAGACCGCTGAGCACCTCGTCGAAATGGCGTTGACCGGGAAGCACGATGCAGGCGAGCACGTAAAGGACGATGACGCTGACGCAGCCCAGCCGAAAGCGGCGACCGGATCCGCCTGTGGCAGCGATGCGCGCATAGCCCAGCAGTAGAAGTGGGAAGGCGATGCTGAGACAGATCGCAGCGGCTTGCGCCGGGCCCGGTAGCATGTTCATTGCGGAAATCCCGGACGCCTCTCAGGCCCAGCCAGAGCGAAAGTCTATAGGAGGTCGTATTTTTCCGGTCAAGGGAGCCCGCCATCCCGCTCTTGCGGTCGTCACGTGGGCGTGCGAATTCTTGCCAGCGATGCCCTTCCTCTCCCGTCCGAACTCGTCCCCATTGCTGCGCGCGATAGTCGTTCTCCTCCTGGTGTTGCTGGCCGCGCATGCACCGATGCTCCTGAACGACGGCCTCTTCATGGACGATTGGCTGGTGCTCAAGCCACGTCCGGACTATTTCATCGACATCGGTTTCCTGCTGAACGGCGCCGGCCATCCGATCTTTTACAGTTACGACACGCTCGCGAATTGGACGGGCGCGCCGGTGGCCGTGATGGTATCGTTGGCGTTTGCTGGAATTGTCTTCGGCGCGGTGTGCCTGGTGCTGACGGCGACGCGGCTCGGCTTGCTCGATCGCGCCGAAGCAGTTGGCTTTGCGCTGATCGTCTGGACCTATCCCGGCTATCAGCTTTGGGCGGGAAAGGCGAACGCGGTCTACGTCTTCAGCTTTGGACTCCTGTTCGTCGGTGCATGGCTGTTGACGCTCGCTTTCAGCGCCCGGGGTCGGCGGCGTGTGTTGCTTCGCGTGGCCTGTGCGTTCGCATTCCTTCTCAGCTTCGCGCTCAACTCGACGGTCATGCTCTATGCCTTCGTCATGCTGGGACTCTTCGTTGCAAAATGGCGGAGCGAAGCCGCCGCGCATGGTTTCGTTCGTCGCACATGGCTCGCAGCCTGGCGCTGCGCTTTGGGCTATCCGGATTTGATCGTGCTTCCTCCGGTCTATGCGGCCGCGCTGAGTATCTGGTTCAAGCGGATTGGTTTGTACGCGCAGCACTATGACGCCCATTTCCCGACGCTCAGCGAGATGGCGAACGGATGGGGGGCGTTCTTCGACGCCGGCTACAGGGACGTCGTGACCCACGCGATCCGGGCGGCGATCCAGGTCCCAGCGCCCTTCATCTCGGCTGCGGTCCTCGTTGGCGTCGTCTTGCTACTGCTGCGTCCCGGTACGGAGCCAACGCCACCCAGACGCGCGACCGCCTTGCCGCTCGTGCTCGCCGTGGTTTTGTTCCTCGCATTGTCCTCGCCCTATCTGATCGCCGGCCTGCGACCCTCTTCCACGCATTTTTACGAAAGCCGTCACCTGCTGCTGTTCGGCGTGCCGGCGGCGCTGGCGCTTCTCGCGTTCAAGCGTCAGGCCGAACGTTGGATCGGACCCAGCGCCGCCTTTGCGATGTTGTTCGGATTGGGCACGATCCTGTGGATCGGAACGCTGTGGAACGATTACGTCTTCATGCAGGCGAGAACGCTGAAACAGGAGGCTCTGACGCGCGGCCTCGCCGACCGGGTCCAGCCCGCGGCGACGGTCTACGCGCTCGACGACCGCTTCTTCGACTATCCGTCACGGGACGTGCCGTTCGGCCTGGCCGAGGTCACCGGTATGCTCCGCCTCGCCTGGGGCAATCAGCCTTTCTTCGGGTTTGCTTTGCGAGCCGAGCGGCCTGACATCCTCCAGGAAATGGAGTGGAAGCGGGTCGCTCCGGGAACTGCATTCCGTCATTTCGATCCGTCGGGACCGCAGGCGACGATCTTGTTGCAGGCGGGCTCTGGAGCTGCGTCGGACCGGGCAGTGGTGCGAAGGTACTACGCGTGTCGGTTGCTGGCGCGCTGTGACGTTGCAGAGTTTCTGGCTCAACTTGCGCAGATCACGATCAAGGTCGGCCCGATCGCTGGAATCTTGCCGCTCAACGGCGCCAGCGAGGATGTCTCGCCTAGCCGCTAGCTCGCCGCTTCCAGATCGCTTCTGCAAGCGCGATGTCGGTCACCGAGTCTTGGCCGGAGGCGAGGGGTATCCGTCGTTCGACGATATCGGAGACAAAGGCATCGGCCTGGCGCCGAAATGCCCAGCTGGTTGCACGCACGAGCTGCGTGGATTCGCCGTCATGATCGAGGATGACCCGCGCCTCCTCTTCGGCGAAGGGAGGGGGCAATTCGATGGTCAGGGCACCGCGCTCGAAATTGATCGTCAGTCCCTCGCGCCAGGCGCCCTCGGACCCGTTCACCAGATCCAGCGTGCACGCGATGCCGTCGAAGTCGAGGGTGATGCGCGCAGCTCCCGAGGTCTCGACGGTGCCTTCGGCGATCGTCGGCGACCGGCCGAGCACGTAACGCGCCAGATTGATGATATGGCTGAAGACGTTCAGAAAATTGTCGTAGCCGGGGCGCATCGCGCTCGGCATCCAGTCAGGACCATCCGGCCAGAGCTCGAGCCCGTCCGGCCGCGTTTCGCCGGTCATGACGAAATTGTCCTGCGATCGGCCCGTATCGCCGCCGAAGCACCAGCCATGCGCGCCGATGATGCGGCCGAGCGACAGGTCGGCGCGGATGCGCGCCAGCTCGACCAGCGCGCGCGCCACGCCGGCGTCGTGACGTTTCATGTAGCCGACGCTGTACAGGAGCTCTTTCTGCTGCGCAGCTTCGACCAGCATCGCGGCCTGAACCGTCGTGTAGGCCATCGGTTTCTCCGACAGCACGTGCCGGCCGCTGTTCAATGCGTCCAGGACGATCGGGCCGGTGGCGCGTCGCTTCGTCACGACGACGACGGCGGAGACCTCGCTGTCCGCGAGCAACTCCCGGTGCGTGCCGTAGATGCGCGCGACGCCGAATTTCAGCGCCGCTGCGGCCGCCAGATCAGGCCGGAGATCGGCAATCGCGACGACGCGGCAGGCGGGGTTGGCAGCGAAATTGGCGAGGTGGCACATCTGGCCGACCATGCCCGTTCCGATGATGCCAATGCCTGGCCTCACTGGCTACGATCCCTCGAAGCGCTTTCGGACGACGAGGAAGTGCGCCGGCTGACCCCAGGTGTTGATGAACGCCGGGTCTGATTGGGTGAGGGCGGTGACTGCAGATGCATCCCGCCGCCCGATCGCGCCGAAGATGCGATGGAAACTGTCGAGCGTCGCAACGATGGCTTCGATGTCGGCAGCATCGTCGGCGAGAATCTCCGTCGTCCGGATCGAATCGCGCAATGCGGCGAGGCTGGAGATCACCCGGGGCAGGCTGGCGCCGAAGGGATCGTCGATCATCCCGTCGACATCGCGAACCAGCGCTTCGATCGATGCCGAGATCGCGTCGACGGCTTCGATGTTGCCGACCAGATAGAGCTTCCGTCCGCCGAGGAAGCTCAGGCGGCTGCGGCTAAGATGGCGCGCCGCGCGCCGCAGCTTCTCGTCGTCGGACAAGATCTTCTTGTGCCAGTAGACGTCAAGGCTGTCGCGATAGGCCGGCCATGCCGAATGGATGTCGAAGCCCTGTTCATGCGCCGCCGTGCATAAGGCTCTAGCGTCGAGGAAGTACCGGTGCCGAACGAAGGGATTTTCCAGCACGTCCATTAGCCAGGAGTCGAAGCTGCGGGTGTGCGGAATGCTGTTCCATTTCGCGTCGAATAGCGTCTTCGCGGTCTCCAGCGCGGGCCGACCCGTCAATGCCTTGCCGGCCGCATGGATCGCCTTGAGCGCGAGCTCGAAGAAGCCGCCATAACGTTCGTAGTAGGAAACGACGGCGTGACCGTCGGGATTGAGCAGCCGGTGGAAGATGCGGAGCCAATTTTCGGTCGGCTGCACCGTGTAGATGAATCCTTCGGCATCGATGATGTCGAAGCGACGATCGCTGCGAAATCCCTCGACATCGGACGCTACGAGTTCACGCAGACGGTCCGCCCGGCTGAATTGCGCGAAATATGCCTGAATTTTCTCGTGGGCGAGACGGTTCGGCTCGGCGAGCGTCATGTTCGCACCCCAGCCGGCAAACACCAGGGCATTCTCGCCGGAATCAGGACCGAATTCGAGCACCTCGGCATCGCGGAACAGCCGCGGCGACAGCGCCAATTTGTCCGAAAACAGTTCGCGCCGCTGACTGGCATAGGCTCCGAGCTCAGCGGACGATTTGAAATTCCCGAACGTCGGCAGAACGTTCTGGCGTTCGTAGTAGTTGAAGAGCTTGTCCTCAGCCATGCGGCGACCCTGCGACCGCCTCGAGGCGATCGAGCTCGCTCCAGATGTCGGAGGGCGCGAAGATCGAAACGATGTGCAGCGGGCGCTTCACGTTCTCTCGCAGCCGGCTGCTGACCTTGGCCTCGTTTTCCTGGTTCACGGCGAGAAGGCAGACAAGCGGATCCGGCTTGCGGGTGAGGTCCACAGGCGAACGGATCGGAATGCCGGTGCCAGGCAGGAACAGGCCCTGGCGCTCCTTCTGATCGTCGACCGAGAGATCGACGAGATCCGCCAGTTCGTGGGCATTGGTGAAGGTGCAGGCGCGGCAGCCTGCGCCATAGATGGCGATCTCGGCACCATTGGCGCGGGCCTTGGTGAGGATCGGACGCAGCCGTGCGCCATACTCCCGCGCGCGCTGACCGAATTTCTCGCCGACGCCGGATGGCGCAGGAGGCGGTGTCACGTCGCGCGCCGCTCGGCGGGCTGCAATCGCGAGGCTGCCGCCGCTGAAATTGTATTTCTTCACGGACACCGCCTCGAAGCCGTGGCGTGCCAGCAGGGCGAGCAGGGTCGGTTCGGTGAAATAGCTGACGTGCTCCTCCCAGAGGACGGAGAGGTCGCCCGCCGTCGATCCGGGGGCGAAATCGGGCACGTCGATGAACAGCAGGCCATCGTCGCGCAGCGCGATCTTCACGCAGTCGAAGAAGTTCTCGAAGTCGACGATGTGCTCCAGCACCTGGCGCGAGACGACGAGATCAAACTTGCCGGCCTGCGCGACCGCATCGTGGCATAGTGCCGGGCTGATCATGTCGGCATAGACTTTGATGCCGCGCTCGCGGGCGATCTTGCCCGATACCGGGTTGGGCTCGACGCCCACCAAGACCTTCGCGCCGCGCTCGCGCAGCTTGTCCATGAACAGGCCGTCGTTGCATCCGATCTCGAACACCGATTGAGGGCTCGAGAATTTCGCGATGGTATCGAGCTCGTCCACCTGGTGCGGTTCCGGCTTCCAGCTGCTGAAATTGTAATTGAACTGGCGATACAGGATATCGGGATCGATCGGCTTGACGATCTGCGGCAGACCGCAATCGCCGCAGGCCAGCACCTCGAACGGATACCGTTCCTCCTGCTCGTTTCGGCTATGCCGAAGTCGATGCGCAATCGGCATCATTCCGAGGTCGATCACCGGTCGCAGGTTGGTCGAATGGCAAAGGCGGCAATGGTCGGTCACTGGTCTGAGCCTGTGCAGGAATGACAGGGGAACAACAGCCCCCGAGGTGAAAACTCAACGTAGCTGAAGCCTATATAGTGGCCCAGCCTGCGCCACAATTCCTAAGTTGCCCTGTCCACCAGCGGCCGGACCAGCGCGGCGCCACACGGTGGTGTTTGAGCAAGAGCATCCGGCTCGTCCGGTCACCGCTGTAGTTCCGTCCCATGCGCCTCAGGTTCGCGCAATTGCCGTTGATGGACCGGCGCAGCAGCATCATCCCGTTCGGCGCTGACTCGTGCTTGACCGGTGCTGTAAGTCGCACGCTCCGGTGCAAGCAGCCACACAGCACCCCCGATGACGCCCACGATGAGATTGCCGAGGCCAAACAAAATTGATATCGCAAGCGCCTTGTCAGGTGCGATACCGACGAGACCGAGCGCGCCAACCATCGCTCCCTCACGAATGCCCCATCCTCCGATGGAAAGCGGGACAGCGGCCGCCACAATCACCAGCGGAACGAGGACGAATGCGTCAAGTGCGGACAACCCGGCGTCCAGGCCAATCGCGAGGGCATAACAAGCCGTAACGGTCAAAAGATGAACAACTATAGCCGAACCAAACAATGCTTTGCGTCCTGCTCGCGCGAGTAGCGGAGCCTCGAGAAGCATCGCAAATTGCACGATCCTGACGGGAAGAACTGCAGTCACTCGGGCCGGCAAGCGATTCAACATCATCAGGACAATTGCGCCGAAGTACGCGGCAGCGACAATACCTATGACGGCGACCAGCAAGACATTGTCATGGATGCGCGAGATCAAGAACGGCATTCCCGCCAAGATGAGGAAGCCAAGGGCCAGAAGGCCGATGAACCGGTCTGCGATAATGCTGCTGAGGGTCAGCGACCACTGTATGCCATGCCGCCGCAACATCCATATACGGACGGCTTCGCCGCCGGAGGGCAACACCTGATTGAACCAGGCACTCGCAAGGAGAATGCGCCACCCGGCCAGCCAATCCAGAGAAACGCCCATCGTGCGCAGGATCAAGATCCAGCGGTTGCACAGGGCGAACGTCTGCGCGAACAGCAGCAACATCGCCAGTGCGAGCATGTGTAATTTAACAGCGAGAAGGTCGGCCTTGAGTGACGAAAGATCGAGGTCGCGTGCGATCAGAACGATGATACCGGCCGAGACCATGAGCTTGGTAAGGACAATGATTGTCTTCTTGCCAGGAAGCATCGTCAGCCCGTTCCGCCCGTGATCAACCAGTTTCCTCCGGCACCGCGCATCAGCTGAACGGCACTAACTCTTGTCAGAATGAGTAGGATGATCAAGGGATGCGATAGTATGAACATCGCGGTGCGCCTATCGAGCTCCTGAAGCGGAATCTTCGCAGGCCGGTGTGGGGAGAGCCAGCAGCCAGGCGGATCCGCGTACTCCAGGCCGGCCGCAGGGTGGCCGGTATTCTGCTCTTGCCAGGGGGATCGGCAGATCGTCCTTTAGTTGCATGAGCTCGCCGCGACCTTCCGTGGCGGAAGGCGCTTCCTTGAGGACGGCCTTCAGCAGTTCGACCAAGCTGATGTCGTCGGGCTGCGGAATTCCCGGCGCAGCGCGATAGCGCCAGGTTTCTCGGCGTGGCGGGCAGGGAAAAAACTCGAGGTAGGAAACCGTGCAGTTGCCGCTCGGGACGGCGCTGGGGTTCTGAAAATCCCCGCAATAATCGGTATAGACAAACGATCGTTCGCGATTTTCATCGCGTAACATCATCTGTGCAACGTTCATGTCACTGGCGCCAAGACACCGGGACCGAAATGAGATGATGTGGCTGTTCTCAACTTGGAGCTTCACGACCTTTGGCTGGGGATCCGCAAGCAAGGCCGCCCGAACTTGCCGCTGCAGGTCTGCGTTGATCAGACCGTCATACAGCAGCCATTTTGAATCCTGCGCCATGGCCAGCGCGAAGACTGCGATCAGGCCGCCCGCGACCGCTGCGCGCAGACGCGCTGTCGGAATCATTTGTATGACGGTGGCCGCCAATATCAATATGCCGAGTTGCGAGGCGAAGAGCAGCCTCGATTCTCCCCTGGTCACGTCGCCATAGGTCCCGGTCAGGGCAAAGGGCATAGCGCCAAGAATGGCAATCGCGGCTCCCGACAAGAGCAGCACCAGCACACGCCTGATCGAGCCGCGACCCTCGAACACCCATGGCGTCCACAAAGCTCTGGAAGAGAGGAGAGCGAAACCCGCCATCGCAACCAACGTCAGCATCGTCCAGACAGTATGGCCCAGCAGCGCGGACCCATGGGAGTAGGCGTAGGACAGGCCCTGCGGGAATGCCATGAGGTGCTCAGACAGTGAGTGGCCTATGACGGTGAGGTCGCGCACAAAGCTATATTGTCCGGCGTAGTGACCGCTCTTTCCCAGGATGGTTAGACGCAGCATGATCACCGCCACGATCACCAGCCAGAACGGCGCAAGGCGCGCGAACCTACGTTTCCACGGTTCGAGAGCGGACCAGGTCAGCACGATGCGGAGCGGTTCGAGCGCGATCAGCATTTCGAGCGACAACGAGAAAAACAGAGCGATCGGCGCTGCCCATCGAAGTGCCCGCACTTTCGAATATGTCAACGCGTAGGACAGCAGGTAGAAGAGCAGGAAGAAATCGTAGACCGCGTTGAGTGTCAGGCGAATTGCATAGAACGGGCTGAGCAGGAACAGAGCGGTGACAAGTCCGGCGATCTGTCTTGTATGTGATGATCGCGACAGGATGGAGTAGAGCAGCAAGCCGTTGACTAGGTGGCAGCCCAGTCCGGCGAGTCGCGCAGCGACATCGGGAGTATCGTTCAAAAGCGCCACAAACAGCGTCATGGGAATCGCGAAGCCGGCGTGTGCCGACTCCCACAGCACGCGAGCGACGCCGATCGGACCTTGAGTCCAGTAGATGTAGTACACGGTCCAGTCGTCGCCGAAGACCTCACGCGCGAACAGCGCGGGCATGCTCGTAACAAAGGCGAGAGCCAGAGCCACGTGGACATATCCAATGCCCGATCGCGCCCGTTCTGGGAGAGCCGCTGCTTTTAGACCTGCAGTCATGCGACAATCATCGAACCCGGCGGAGCTGGCCATGGTCCTAAGCTTTGGCTCGCTTGTTCAGATATTCCGCGGCGAGCGTGCCTAGTGATGTGACATAGTCCTGGACCGCGACGGCGTCGCTACCGTCGGGCGCCCAGTCGGGAAAGGCGGTGCGGGAGGGATCGAACGGGCCGGCGGTGGTTTCGTGAAACACCAGCCACTCCGAGGTGATCAGGATCGAGTGGAAGACCTTCTCGGGCATCCGGTAATAGCACAGGGCGCCATGGCCGTAGGGCGCCATCTCGAGCACGTCGCGAATGCGGCCGTCGTCCTCGAAGATCACGACCCGGGCGGTGCCCTCGATCAGGTGAAACGATTCAGGTTTGCCAAAGTGCTTGTGGGGGCGGACATAGGCTTCGCGATGATGCACGATCAGCATCTCGTGCAGGCCGGACGAGGCATCCGGATGCGTGCATAGCCGGCTGCGCAGACGCGGATTGCCGGCGGCGATGCGTTTCAGCTCCGCGATCGTGGCATCGTCCGCCGTGACGATGGCGTCGTCCGAATAATACACTTCCGGGTTTTGCGCGCGCAGTGAGGTCAGCCGGCGCGGGCCGGCCGTCTCATTCGAAGAAGATGAAGCCATGGTCGCCCCGGTACCCGCATTTATCGTAGATCCAGGCCCAAGTTTCCGGACCGTGGAAGCTCAGGCAGGTGAGCTGCCAGTAGAGGAGGTTCGCCTTCTCGCGCTCGTTGCGGAATGATTCCACCATCAGATATTTCGAGGCGCCGCGCCCGACGCGCTCGATTTCCGACACCGCGCGGAACACGTCCTCGAGCGGCAAATTGTGGAGCACACCGAGCGACACCACGAGATCGAAGCTGTGATCGGGGTAGGGCAGCTCGACGGCGCTGCCCACCTTCAACTGCGGCCGCACCTCCTCCTTGGCGTTGGCGATGCCATAGTCGGAGACGTCGATGCCGGCGATCTTGAGGTCGGGCACGAGCTGGGTGAACTCGTAGAGCAGGTAGCCCTTGCCGCAGCCGACATCGAGCACGCTCATGCCGGGTTTGATGCCGTAGCGATCGATCAGGGTCTGGGCGAGCGGGCGCCACCGTCCGTCGTAGCGATAGCCGCCATAGCCATAGCGGCGGTCGCCGTCCCAGTAATCGCGCCCCCACTGCCGCGCCACGGTCGCGGATTCCGCCTTGTCATGCTCGACAACCCGCTGAACGTAGTTCCGCTTGGTCGACGCATGCATCGGCTGGAGCAGGTTGATCTCGGCCATGATCGTCAACCGGTCCGTGCCATCGTCACAGGATGGTCGCAAATTTATTGACGAGGAGGATGTCCTCGACGGCCTGGATGTCGTCCCGTGAGGAAAGCGCGATCTCCTCGACGGCCGCGTGCAGATCGCAGCCTTCGCGCAGCACGCGGTCGTAGATATCTCGCCGCCGTGCCTCTTCGGGCGGCAGCATGAAGATGCTGTAGAGGATCAGGCCGCGCAGCCGCGGCAGCTCGTCCAGGATGTCCTCGAGCACCATGTAGCTGCCGGGCATGGTGTGCTCGGCGGCACTGAGCAGATATTGCAGGTTCTTCCGCCGCGCATAGTCGCGGATCACGATGTTCTGCACGTGCTGCGGTGCGCGACTGCCGTTCAGCGGCCGGGCGCCGATATAGCCGCGATGGCCGGCTCGCTCAGCCATGGAAGCCTCCCGGCAGCTTGTATTGCATGCCGACCCGTGTCGCAGGGCGCAGTAGAATCGGTTCGAAGAATTCGCCGAAGCGCTTGTCCGCATAGGGCGACATGATGCTCTTGAAGCGGCAATTCATGCTCCAGCGCGTGCCGGGTTCCTCATTGACGCGATTGCCGTGCATCAGCGTCTGGTTGAACAGCATCACGTGGCCATAGGGGATCTCGATGAAGGTCGCGTGCGGCTTGATCGTCTTGTACAGCTCTTCGGCGCTGCGCAGGCTGGCCATCCGGTCCTGCATGTCGCCATTCAGGGACGGCGGCAGCAGATACATCGATTTGGTCCGGTGTACGTCGACCAGCGGCACCCACACCACGACCTCGAACGGCGAGTCGCCCGACCAGACGTCGGAATGGGTGGCGAGTAGTGAGGAGTCGTCGCCGGGCAGCTGGATGCTGAGATTGACGCGGCGCTGCATGCAGAGCTCGTTGCCGACGATGGTCTCGATCGTCGAACGCGCCAGACGGAAATAGGTCGGTCGGAACCAGGGCTCGGCGTTGAGGCCGTTGAAGACGTGCAGCCGCAGGCCGTTGAGATCGTCCACGCTCACGCGCGTGTGGATGGTGTCCAGCATCGCGTAGGGCTCGTTGCTGTGCGGCAGCTTCAGATAGTCCGCGGCGAGCTCTGCTGCGCGGCGCTGGATCCGGTCGAGCCCGGCGCGATCGTCGGCCGGCGTGGTGACGAAGCCGTCGTCGATGAAACGCTGGGCCAGCGCCTGCTCGTCGGCCTGAAGGAAAGCCGTGTCAGTCATGCAAAATACTCCCGGGCAGTCGCGCAAATATAGCTGATGTCGGCGGCCGAGAGGAACTGGTTGATCGGGAGGGTGAGGATCTGATCCGCCTGCCGTTCCGTCACCGGAAACGTGCCGCGTCCGTGGCCGAGATGCGCCGCCGCCGGCTGGAGGTGGATCGGTATCGGATAGTGGATCGCGGTCTCGATGCCCTTGTCGGCCAGATATTTCTGGAAGTCGTTGCGTCGTTCGGTCTGCACGACGAAGGTATGGAAGGTGTTGAACTCGATGTTGCGGCAGGGCGGAATGAACAAGGGCAGGCCTGCGAGTTCGGCGCGGTATTGCGCAGCGTTGCGCCGCCGGCGTTCGATCACGGAGGGCAGATGGCGCAGGCGGATTCGCAGCACCTCGGCCTGAAGCGTGTCGAGCCGTGACACGATGCCCCATTCCTGGACGTCGCTGCGGTTGATGAGGCCGTGATTGCGCAGGCGCCGAAGCCTCGCGGCGAGCTCGGCGTCGGCGGTGACGACGAAGCCAGCGTCGCCCGCGGCATTGAGATTCTTCAGCGGATGGGCGGAGAAGCAGCCGAACGTTCCGATGGTGCCGCTCATTCGTCCGTCATAGGTCGAGCCGACGGCCTGCGCGCTGTCCTCGATCACGGCGAGAGCGTGCTTGGTGGCGATCGCCATCAGCGGGGTCATGTCGGCCATGCGCCCGGTCAGGTGCACCGGCATGATCGCCTTGCTCCGCGGGGTGACGGCGGCCTCGACCGCGGCCGGATCGATGTTCTGGTCCGGCAGCACGTCGGCAAAGACCGGCGTGGCGCCGACCGCGATGATCGCGGCGGTCGATGCCACGAACGAATTCGGCGGGGTGATGACCTCGTCGCCTGGACCGATGTTGAGCGCCCTCATGGCGAGGATCAGCGCATCGGTGCCGGAATTCAGCGTCACGACATGCGGCGAGCCGAGATAGGCGGACAATTCCTCCTCGAGCTTTGCGACCGCCGCCCCGCCGATGAAATCGCCGCGCTGGAACACCCCCTCGACCGCCTGCATGATTTCGCCGCGCTCTTCCTCGAATTGCGCGGGAAGATTGACGTAACCGATGCGACGGCGGCCGGTGTCAGCGTCCATGGCAGAACTTCCGAACGGTCTCGATGACGCGATCCTGCTGCGCGCGCGTCAGATGCTGGTCCACGGGGAAGCTGATGACCTCCTTGGCATGGCGGTCAGTGACCGGGAAGGTCCCCGGGGCGTAGCCGAGATGCTTGAGGCCTTCCTGCTGATACAGCGGGATCGGATAGTGGATCTTGGCCTCGACGCCGTTGTCCAGGCAGTGCTTGTAAAGCTCGTCGCGGCGCTCGGCGAACACCATGTAGAGGTGGTAGACGTGCTTCACGTTGGGCCGGCGCGGCGGGATGCGCAGGCCGGGCAGACCGGCAAGGCCCGCGTCGTAATAGGCCGCGTTCTCGATCCGGCGCCGCGTGATCTCGCTGGTCTGGCCGATCAGCCAGTTGCCGACGACAGCTTGCAGCGAATCAAGCCTCGAGTTGCAGCCGAGGATCGCGATCTCGTCGCGGTTCTTCATGCCGTGGTTGCGGATGAGGCGGAGCCGCTCGTTCATCCCGTCGTCATTGGTGACGACGACGCCGGCATCGCCCCAGACGTTGAGGTTCTTGAGGGGATGCAGCGAGAAGCCGGCTGCGATGCCATGGGTGCCGGAGCGCTTCCCGGCAAACTCGGACAGGATGCCCTGGCAGGCATCCTCGACGACCGGGATATTGTGGCGCTGGGCGATCGGCATCAGCTTGCCCATGTCGGTGACCTCACCGGTCAGCTGAACCGGCATGATCGCCTTGGTCTTCGGGGTGATCGCCGCTTCGACCTGGTCGACATTCATGCAGAACGAATCGTCGCAATCGACAAGCACCGGCGTCGCGCCGGTTTCAGCGATTGCGCCGACGGTCGCAATGAACGTATTGGCGGCGGTGATGACCTCGTCGCCATGGCCGATGCCGAGCGCCTTGAGCGGCAGCTTGAGCGCGTCGGTGCCTGATCCGACGCCAATGGCGTGACGGACGCCGATCAATTCGGCAAAGCGCCGCTCGAATTCGGCGACCGGCTTGCCAAGGGTGAAATCACCGGTCGCCACCAGGCGGCCGATCTCGGCCAGGATCGGAGCGGGGTCGGCGAATTGCTCGAGCAGATAGGAATATCGAACGTCGTACATGTGACCCGTCAGGTGGAATGAAGTTGAGGAGAGGAGGTGGGCGAGGCGGCAAGTGTGCGCTCGATCGAGGTCGCGATGGCGCCAGCGGAAAGGCCGTGCTTCTTCAGCAGCGAGTCCTGCGAGCCGTAATTGTGCATGAAGCGGTCCGGCAGCGACAGCCGCAGCATCGCGGGCAGGCCGGAGCCGAGCTTGTCGATCAGCGCCTCCGCAACCGCGCTGCCGAGGCCGCCGGAGGGGACGTGCTCCTCCAGCGTCGCGACGAGCTTGGTGCCGCGGATCGCTTGCAGCAGTGCCGCGGTGTCGAGCGGCTTCACCGTATGCATGTGCAGGATGCCGGCGCGAATGCCTTGTGCGGTCAGGAGGTCGGCTGCGGCCAGCGCCCGCTGCAGCATGATGCCTGTGGTCACCATGAGAACGTCGCCCGGCGGCCGCATCAGGATAGCCTTGCCGATCTCAAAGCCGTGCTCCGCCTTCGAGACGACGGCGTCGCCGCCCTTTCCGAGCCGGATGTAGATCGGCCCGGTCCAGTCGAGCGTTTGCTCCATCATGCGCGCCGCTTCGTCGGCATCGCACGGGCAGACCACCGTCATGTTCGGCAGCGCCCGCATGATGGCGATGTCCTCGATCGCCTGGTGGGTCGGGCCGAGCGGCGCGTAGACGAGCCCGCCGCCATTGGCGATCAGCCGCACCGGCAGATTGTGCAGGCAGAGGTCGACGGCCACCTGCTCGTAGCAGCGGCGGGTGAGGAAAGTCGCGATGGTGTTGACGTAGGGCACGAAGCCCTCCATCGCGAGACCGGCCGACATGCCGATGATGTGCGCTTCCGAAATGCCCTCGATCAGATGGCGCTTGGGAAACTCCTTGCTCATCGCGCGCAAGGTGCCCGCGCCCGGATCGGAGCCGATGTAAAGCACCCGCTCGTCGCGCGTGGCGAGCTTGTGGACCATGTTCATGGTTGTGTTGCGCATGGGGAGCCGATCAAAAATCGCCGACGGCGACGCGGATGGCGTCGAGCTCGCTGTCGGTCAGCTTGTTCTTGTGATGCCAATCGGCGTTGGATTCCGCCGCAGGCAGACCCTTGCCCTTGACGGTATGGCAGATGATGGCGGTGGGTTTCCCCGGAACGGCCGGAACCTGCTTCAGGACCGTGCGCAGTGTGCCGACGTCGTGGCCGTTGAGCTCCTGCACGGCGAAGCCGAAGCTGCGCCATTTGTCCGCAAGCGGCTCCAGCGGCAGAACGTAGTCGGTGGGCCCATAACTCTGGAGCTTGTTGTAGTCGATCAGCGCGACCAGATTGTCGAGGCCGTGCTTGGCCGCGCCCATGGCGGCTTCCCACACCGATCCCTCGTTGATCTCGCCGTCGCCGAGCAGGACGAAGGTGCGGTAGGTGCGCTCGCGCATGCGTGCGGCGAGCGCGAGGCCGACACCGATCGACAGGCCATGCCCAAGTGCGCCGGTCGAGGCCTCGACCCCCGGCACCATGCCGTATTCGGGATGTCCGCCCAGGATGCTGTCGGGACCGCAGAAGCCTTCCAGCTCCGACAGCGGGAAGAAACCGCGATCGGCCAATAGCGCATAGAGCGCCAGACAACCGTGGCCCTTGCTGAGGATCGCGCGGTCGCGATTGGGATCGCGCGGGTTCTTCGGATCGATCCGCAGCACGTCGTCGTAGAGCACGCGGACCATCTCGATCAGCGACAGGGCAGGACCGACATGTCCGCGTCCCGCCGAGCGGACAGAACCGAGGACCAGGCGGCGCAGATAAAGGCTGCGCTCATCCAGCGGGCAGGTGAGGGCGGCTTCAGCGTGTGGTGAGATCTGGATCACGTTGGCAAATCGTTTGATGGAGCCGGCGGGCTTTGTCGAGCTGACCGGCGAGGCGGACCGTCAAATCGCCACCTTGCATGGCCAGGGCGCGCCGGGAGCGGCTTTCCGGCAAATAGGCATTCAGGACAATCAGGCACCAAATCGCCCCGAACACAGGATACAGGACGTCACGGCGGATCGCAAACGCGTCATCCCCAGCCTCGAAGGCGCGCGAGAGTCGTTCGATCAATCGGTTTGCGCCGGCCTCGGGCAGATCGCTGCCGGGATGAATCGCGGTGTCGGACACGAGCTTGACCGGATCGTCCCAGCCGAAATATTCGAAGTCGATGAATCGCAGCCTGCCGTCTTCGGCGCGCAGCGCATTGTGCAGTCCGAAATCCGACGGGCTCAATGCGCGATGGGCCGGCGCCAGGTCCGCTGCGGGATCCCGGCCAATTTCCGCATAGCGTCGACGGAGTTGCCGGATCGCGCTGGCGGTGCTGGGAACCAGGCTCCCGTCCACGAACGCGCGCAGGTCCGGATGATCCTGCGATGCGCGCCTCAACCCGTCGAGGCGTTGCTCGTACTGGGCGATGGCTTCATCGGGCGAGAAGATGCTGGCCGACGCGTTGCGCAAACTCTGCGCGCCCTCCGCGTTGCGCAGCTTTTGCAGCTCGATCAGGAAATCGGCCAGCTGGTCGGCATCGTCGTCCTGGGGGCGCAGGCTCGCCGGATCGCCGTCGAACCATTGATACAGCGCGCAGAACGCATCCGCATCCCTCGCGATCGGCCGCGGTATCGACGTGATGCCGTGGCGCGACAGAAACGAGAGCGCTTCATATTCCTGTCCGAGGCGATCACGCCCGTCGGATGGATAGTGCTTGAGGGCGAGGGGCGGTCCCTTCGCCATCTCCAGCCGAAACACGCGGTTGTTGCCGCCGGACCGCGCCGGTTGGGCGGCCGCGACCCGCGCCCCGGCCAAGCGGCTGCCGATCGAGATTGCATCCTCCGCGCTGATGTCCGGCTCACTCATTCCGCGAACACTCCGCGGTGGATATCGGCCCAGGTCGCGACCGGCTCGCAATGGACGGGGTGAGGAGCCCTCGACTGCGTGAACAGGATCGACCGCGTCGCCTTCGGAAAATGCGGCTGCTCGAAAACATCGACGAGATCGTCAATGAAGATATCGAGCTGCAGGCTCGCGAGCCGCTCGACCTTGGCCGCCAGCGTATCCTCGAAATAGATATTGCCCTCGGCCAGCGCCGCATCGGCGGCGTCGATCAGGCCCGCGCCCCTCAACCAGCCGCGCGCGGCGTCGCGCAAATCGACGCGGTCAGGATCCTGATGGCCGAACCGCGTCTTGTGGCTGACGATATAGACGCTCGCGCCGGCCTTGCGGCACGCCGCGAGGAACTCGCGGACTCCAGGATAGATCTCGGCGCCGCCAATTCCTTTGCCGTAGACGAAGCCTTGCAGGCCTTGCCAGGCAAGCTCGCCGCCCGCGCGGGACCGCAGATAATCCCGCACCTCGGTCTTCAGCCCCTTCCAGCCCTCAGGCACCAGCCCGCGCTGACGCGCGACAAGGGCAAAGACCTTGTCGTAGCAGATGATGGTGTTGTCGAAATCGATGCCGATCCGCACGCCGCTCACTTCAGGCTGATGTTCTGCATCATCTTGATGTTGAAGTATCGGGGATCGTTGAGCGAGTTCGGCAGCCGGCCGGCCTTGAAGGCGTCCACGAGGCCGGACACGGCCTGCTCGATCGTGTGCGTCGGCGCAAATCCGAGCTCGCGGCGGATCTTCTCCGAGGAGACGTGGTAGGAGCGAAGATCGTCGGTCGGCTCGACGGCGACGTCGACATTATTTCCGACCACCGATTTGACGATGTCGGCGATCTTCATCAGCGAGTGGTTCTCGTAGCCGATGTTGTAGGTCTTGCCGTCGATCTTCGCGTCATCCTGCTGCAGCAGGAACAGATAGGCCGCGGACATGTCCTCGATGTGCAGATTGGGGCGCTTCTGCGTTCCGCCGAACACGCGGATGCGGCCGGTGTTGACCGCCAGGTTGGTCAGGATGTTGACGACGACGTCGAGGCGCTGCCGCGGTGCGTAGCCGCAGACGGTGGCGGGACGAACCGTGCAGGTGACGAAGCCGGACGCGGCCTCGTCGGCGAGGTCGGTCTCGCACATCGCCTTGAATTTCGAGTAGTCCGTGAGCGGCTCGCAGGACAGCTCCTCGGTCACCTCGGCCTCGTCCTTGATGCCATAGACGCTCGAGGAGGAGGCATAGATGAAGCGCTTGATGCCGGCCTTCTTCGCAGCGCGCACCATCGGACGGAAGCAGTCGTAGTTGATGGACTTGCCGAGCGCCGGATCCAGTTCGAACGAGGGGTCGTTGGAGATGCAGGCGAGGTGGATCACCGCGTTGTTGCCGCGCAGGGCCTCGTTGATCGCGGCCTCATCGCGGATGTCCCCCTTGATCAGGCGCAGGTTCGGATTGTCGCGAACGGCGCTGAAGACGTCGTCACCGTACATGAAGAGGTCGAGGACCGTGACCTTGTGGCCCGCCGCCAGCAGCTGGGGAACCAGTACGCTGCCGACATAGCCGGCGCCACCGGTGACCATCACATTCCATTTCTGACCAATCACTGTCGCTCTCCAGAATTTCTCTTTTGCGCTATTTCAACAAGGCGGTGACGAATTTGACCAGCGGTGCCTTCTCGACGGAGCTGCGGTGGCCAACGATGCCAACCTTGATCGCGCCTGCCGCGTTGCCGATGAAGGCGACGTCCTCGATATTGCCGCCGGCTGCCACCAGCGGCGCCGTAATCGTCAGGAAGGCATCGCCGGCACCGACCGTGTCGACGACGGTCTTGGTGAAGGCGGGTACGCGCGCAACACCAGTCTTCGACGAGAAGGGGTAGCAGCCGAAGGAGCCGTGCGTGATGATCATGTTGTGGCAATCGATCTTGCCGTGCAGGCCGCCCTGGATCACCGACGCGATGTCGTTGAACTTGTCGGTGGCCGCCAGACGCGCTTCTGGCGCGTCGATGCAGACGTAGTCGGCGCGCGGATACTTCGTGATCAGATTGTAGCCGTGGTTTCCGCTGTTGCTCTGCGCGTTGACCGCAAGGAACTTGGAGTTCGCGATCAGCGTGTCGATGGTGCTGGATGCGATCATGCCGTGACCGAAATCGGTGACGATGACCACGTCAGCGCCGCGCACGCGCTCGGCGGTGATACGGTCGATCTCCTTGCGCTCGGACTCGTCGAGCGGCGTGTCGTCCATGGTATAGACTTCGAAAAGCTTGTGCAGATAGCCCAACTCGACGTACCGCAATTTGCGGGTGGTCGGACGGCCCTGAATGCGGATCGGCGTGAGCGTGACGTTCGGACGGACATGCGCGCGGATGAACTCTTCGGGGTAGTCGTTGCCACCCAGCGTCGTGACGATCTCCACCGATTTGCAGAAGCTCGCCACGTGATTGGCCGCGGCAATGACGCCGCCCGCAAATTGCTCGCCATTCTTGAACAGGGTCGCGACGATGTTTTCCTTCGAAGCCTTTCCGAGCGCCGTGACGTATTGGTATTCGTCGATGATGGTGTCGCCGACCAGCACGACGTGCATGTCCTGGATCTTGTCGATCAGCTTCAGCAGGCGTTCGGCGCCGCCGCTTTCGCGCACCTTCTGGAGGTAGTCGCGCAGAGGGGGATCGTAGATGTCGAAGTAGCGGTTCATCAGCGACGACGAGCTGAAGGTCACGTCGCGCGTGAACACGATGCGGCCACCATGACGTTCGACGGCCTCACGCTCGGTGGCGATCTTGCCGGTGACGTCATCCTCCGGATTTTCGTAGTCCGAGCCCTTCACGTAGATGTCGGGGCGCACGGTATCGAGGACCGGCTCGGCGCTGGATGTCTGATTGATGCCGACCCAGTCGACCGTGCCGAGCGCGGCCAGCATCTCGGCGCGCATGCTCTCCGGAAAGATCGGCCGTCCGGGGCCTTTGTTCACAAATCGGTCGGCCGTGACGGTCACGATCACCACGTCGGCCTCGTTGCGCGCCGCCAGGATGTGCCGGACGTGGCCGAGATGCACGAGGTCGAACACGCCGTGGCAGAGCGCAACGGTCCGGCCCTCGGCTTGCGCCGCCCGCGCGATCTCGCCCAGTTGCTCGATCGTCTTGATCTTCTGGTGTGGTGCCGGATGGACGGGCGGCTTGTCAGTCGAAGCATTAGCCATGTGAATTACCCAAGGCGCGGGGCGGTCTGGCCGGCCCGGAAATAGTCGGTTGGAGGCAGGGGCGTCGAGGTGGAATGAGCTTGCTCAACGGCCTGCCTTCGGCATCCCGGACGCCGCATCGCTGTCGTCACCGAGATATTTGAACCAGTCCTTGGTGGCGTCGGCGATCTTATCCACCGTCCACAGCGGCGCATCCTTGTACTGGTCCATCGACTTCAGCATCGTCGCGACGCCGTCCTCGAACTTCACCTTCGGTGCCCATTTCAGGACCCGCTTGATCTTGGTGATGTCGGCGTAGGTGCAATCGGGCTCGCCGGGACGTTTGGGAATGTGGACCTTGTCACCACCGAGAAGCTCGACCAGCCGGTTGACGCTGTAGGTGTTGTCCGAGCCGACGTTGAAGATCTCGTGCGAGACATCGGAGCGCGCGGCGGTCACGAAGGCATCGGCGACGTCGCTGACGAAGGTGAAGTCGCGCGTCTGCTCGCCGTCGCCGACCACCGTGAAGGGTTTGCCCGCGAGCTTCTGCGCCATGAACACGCCGAACACGGCACCATAGGTGCCCGTGGTGCGATGGCGCGGCCCGTACACGTTGAACAGGCGCAGCGCCACGGCCGGCAACTTGTAGACCTGGGCCCAGTGCATGACGCATTGCTCGCCGATATTCTTGGTGAGAGCGTAAGGATACATCGGCCGGATCTCGGCGCTCTCAGGCGTCGGATAGATGTCGGGAATGCCGTAGCAGGACGACGAAGCCGCGTAGACGAAGCGGCTGACGCCTGCGTGCCGCGCGGCTTCGAGAACGTTGACCGTGCCGTCGACATTTGCGCGGTGATACGGGATCGGCGATTCGATCGATGGGACGATGTCAGCCAGCGCCGCGAGGTGGAAGACCCAATCGAAACCGTGGAAATACGGTCTGATCGAGTCGGCCTCGGTGACGTCTGCGCGCACGACCTTGAGCCGGTCCGATTTGGCGCGCGACGCAAGATTTTCGGGACGTCCGATGACGAAATTGTCGAGCGCGATCACCTCGTGGCCGTCATCGAGGAGGCGATCGACGAGGTGACTGCCGATGAAACCGGCGCCGCCAGTAACGATGCACTTCATAGGGAACATCCGTAGTGCGAATGCCCTGCGGGCGCCGCCAATGTTGAGTGAAACCCGAAAGGCCGACTACCAGTCGCTCGCCGCTTTTGCAAGCATTATACCTTTGCAATCCCTGGTGATAGCCGGTATCAGGGCCTCATGTTGCAGTCGAGCCGCCAGCCCATGCCTGCCGAGTCCGTCGATCCCGATCACAAGGCGTTCCTCGCCGATTACATGGGGCGCCTGCATCGCGCGACCGCCGTCGATGACGCTATTTTTGCAAGGATCTCCGCCACCCGCGCGACCTGGTTGCGCGCGCGTGAGCAGGGCGGTCGCGTCATCTTCATCGGCAATGGTGGTTCCGCCGGCATTGCCTCGCATCTTGCGATCGATCTGGCGAAGAATGCATCGGTGCCTGCACTTTGCTTCAGCGATGCAAGCATGATGTCGTGCCTCGCCAACGACTATGGGTTCGAAGACTGGATCGCGCATGCGGTGCGGCTGAGCGCCCGCGCCGGCGATTGTCTGGTCGCCATCAGCTCGTCGGGGCGCTCGAAGAACATCCTCAATGCGGTTGCGCAGGCGCGGACAATGAAGCTCGACGTCATCACGCTGTCGGGCATGAATGCGGACAATCCCCTGCGCAATCTCGGCGACGTCAATTTCTGGGTGGACAGCCGCAGCTACAACATTGTCGAGACCACGCACCAGTTCTGGATGATGGCCGCGATCGACCTCGTCATCGGTCGCGCGGAATATCCGGCATCCTGAGGCGAGCCCCCGATGCAGTCGCGGTTCAAGCAGGCGGCCCTATTTTCGGTGAAGCTGCTGCTGTCAGTCGCGGTGCTGGTCTACATCGCGCGCGGTCTCGACCTGCATCAGTTGCGCAACCATCTCGTCTCCGTCGATCCCGTCTTGTTCGTCCTCGCCCTGGCGCTGATCTTCTTTCAGACCTTCGTGCTCAACGGCCGGTGGGAGCTGATCATGCGCGCGCTCGGCGTGCCACTGGACTGGTTCGCCGGTTGGCGGATCCTGATGATCAGCCTCTGGTTCAATCAGGTGCTGCCCTCGTCGGTCGGTGGCGATGCGGTACGGATGTGGCTGCTGCGGCAGCGCAGCGTGCAGTGGCCGGAGGCGGTCAAGGGCGTTGCGGCGGACCGTTTCACGGCGTTGATCGGGCTGATCGTGCTGATGGTGGCCGGACTGCCGTTCCTGGTGTCGCGCGTGTCCAATCAGGCCGCGATCCTGGCCATCGGCGGGCTGACGCTGGCGGGAGTCGCCGGCACCATGGTCCTGTTGACGCTCGATCGTTTGCCGAAACGCCTCATCGCGCTTCCCGCGATCGCAAGCTTCGTCCGGTTCGGAACGCTCGTCAGGTTTCTTCTCCTGCAATCCGAGCGCCGTGGTTTGCTGTTCGGATCGGCGCTCCTCATCCATCTGGTGACGGCGGCGGCCTGCTACGCCTTGGCGCGTGGCGTCGGAGCGCAGCTCTCCGTGCTCGACGCGGGCATCCTGATTCCGCCGGTGGTGCTGTTGACGGCCGTTCCGATCTCGATCAGCGGCTGGGGCGTTCGCGAAGGGGCGATGGTCGCCTGCCTCGGGCTGGCGGGCGTGCCGTCCGAGGAAGCGCTGTCGGTCTCGCTCCTGCTCGGCGCCATCAGCGTGATCATCGGGCTCGTCGGCGGCGTGATCTGGCTGGCGAGTCCGGAGCGCGGCTCGTATTCGGCGGACAAGGCCGCCAAGGCGGCGGAGGGGACGCCCAGCTTCGCGCTAGGGCAGGGCAAGGAAGTCTCGAGCCACCCATGACCCGCTTGAGCCCATTGCCGATCTGGCCTTCACAGGGTGGGACTGCCTCACTCGCTCGCGCATCTCATTTTTCGGTTCCATGATGAAAAACCTGTTCTACGTCCGCCATACTTGCCGCCTCTGTCATTCGGACAAGCAGGAGCTGGTCGTTCCGATGGCAGGCATGCCCATTGGCACGCCGAACTTCCAGGTGCCGAACGCCAGCGTCGACGATCCCGTCTTCCGGGCCGCGGTACCGATGGCGCTGCATCTGTGCAGGGATTGCGGCCACCTCCAGATTCTCCATGTCGGCAATCCGGAGATCCAGTACCGCAACTACGTCTACACCACCTCGCTGTCGCTCGGCCTGCGGGAGCATTTCGCAGGCTATGCCAACGATGTCGTCAGCCGCTTCGGCGTCGCGCCGGGTTCACTCGTCGTCGAACTCGGCAGCAACGACGGGTCGCTGCTCGGCTTCTTCAAGGAGCGTGGCATGCGTGTGCTGGGCGTTGATCCCGCCGTCGAGATTGCGCGGCGCGCGACCGAGGCCGGCATCGAAACCATCGGCGATTTCTTCACTGACGCCGTCGGGCACCGCATCCTGAAGAGCCATGGCGCGGCGAGCGTCGTGATCGCCAACAACATGATCGCCAATGTCGACAATCTCGATCCGCTGGTGATCGGGGTTCGCGACGTGCTCGCGCCGGACGGATTGTTCGTCTTCGAAACGCAATACGGCGTCGACGTCACCGAGAAGAACCTGCTCGACACCGTCTATCACGAGCATCTGTCGTATTTTAACATCAAGCCGCTGACGCGCTTCTTCGCCCGGCTCGGCATGGAAGTGATCGACGTCCAGCACATCTGGACCAAGGGCGGCTCGATCCGGGTGACGGTGCAGCGCGCCGGCGGTGCCAAGAAGCCGTCGGCGGAGGTCGCGCGGTTCATCGCCGAGGAAGATCGGCTCGGCGTCGATCAGCCGGCCTACTACGCGCCCTATGTAAAGAGAATCGCGGCCATCCGCGACGAGCTGGTTGCGATGGCTGATGCCGCCCATGCGCGCGGTCAGCTGGTCGCCGGCTACGGCGTTTCGGTTGGCACCACGACGCTGCTGCCGCAGTTCGGCCTGGAGAACAAAATCGATTTCCTGGTGGACGACGATCCGAAGAAGGGGAACGTGATGGCCGGACCGGGTTACGACATCCCGATCCTGCCGCCTGCGGCGCTGTATGAGCGCAAGCCGGCGTTCGTCGTCGTCTTCGCCTGGCGTTACGTCGACCCGATCCGGTCCAAGCATGCCCGTTATTTCGCCGAGGGCGGAAAATTCGTGGTGCCGCTGCCGGGGATTTCCATGGTCGACCGGGCCGACTGATCCGGCGAGGCCGGTCAGGGGCCGCTTGGAGGCGAGTGCCTCCCAGCGTCGCGGCTACCGGCTCGAAGCCTGGATTTCGGCTCGCAGGGAGGGGTGGATAAGTCCTTGATCCACCTTGGGCTCTACATGGCTGCCCGGGACACTGGCTCGCCGCGCGAGCCCTCCCAATATCTTGACCTTTGGCCCTATCCGCAGTATCTACCCCGCACTCGCAGCCGGCCCGTTAGACGCGGATTTCCGGCGCGGCTTTGAAATCCCCGAACAATCGAGCCCGGTTTCCGGCTCATCCTTCAGACGAGGGCTGGGCCAAAGGCGGCTGTTCGGATCCCTTCGAAATCAGTAGCCGTCTTGCGACGGACGTTGGACATCAAACGATGGCAGTCAGCCCGTTCAAGTTCTTGCAGGAAGTGCGCTCGGAGACCGCCAAGGTCACCTGGCCGACCCGTCGTGAGACCACCATCACCACCATCATGGTGTTCGTCATGGTCGCCGTGGCCTCGATCTTCTTCTTCGCCTCCGACCAGATCATCCGTTACCTCATCACTTTCCTTCTGGGCATTCACTGATGGCAACAGCAACCGCTCAAGTGTCTGACAAGCGCTGGTACATCGTCCACGCCTATTCGAACTTCGAGAAGAAGGTCGCCGAATCGATCCGCGAGCAGGCCAAGCAACGCGGGCTCGAGGAGCTGTTCGAGCTGGTGCTGGTGCCGACCGAGAAGGTCACGGAAGTGCGCCGCGGCCGCAAGATCGACGCCGAGCGCAAGTTTTTCCCCGGCTATGTGCTGGTGAAGATGAAGCTGACCGACGAGGCGTTCCATCTGATCAAGAACACGCCGAAAGTGACGGGCTTCCTCGGCGCTGAAAACAAGCCGATGCCGATCTCGGAAGCCGAGGCCATGCGCATCCTGCACCAGGTGCAGGAGGGCGTGGAACGGCCGAAGGCGTCGGTCTCGTTCGAGATCGGCGAGAACGTGCGCGTGGCCGACGGCCCATTCGCCTCGTTCTCGGGTGTGGTCGAGGAAATCGACGAGGCGCGCTCGCGCGTGAAGGTCGCGGTGTCGATCTTCGGCCGCGCCACGCCGGTCGAACTGGAATTCGGTCAGGTCGAGAAGGTCTGACCGGGTACGCGTGAGACCTTCGGTCTTGCGCAGCAAGAGGCCGTGGGAGGGAGAGGGCGGTTGCCAGCCGCATTCGACCCAGACCACGAACCTGAAACCGCCGGCCATGCCGGCACAACAGGAGTGATACATGGCAAAGAAAGTGACCGGATACCTGAAGCTTCAGGTCCCGGCCGGCGCGGCGAATCCTTCGCCCCCGATCGGTCCCGCGCTCGGTCAGCGCGGTCTCAACATCATGGAGTTCTGCAAGGCGTTCAACGCCCAGACCCAGAAGGAAGAGAAGAACACTCCGATTCCCGTGGTGATCACGATCTACGCCGATCGTTCGTTCACCTTCGAGATGAAGACCCCCCCGATGTCGTTCTTCCTCAAGCAGGCTGCCAAGATCCAGTCCGGCTCGAAGGCGCCGGGCCGTGACAAGGCCGGCAAGGTGACCAAGGCGCAGGTGCGCGAGATCGCCGAGAAGAAGATGAAGGACTTGAATTGCGACTCCATCGAATCGGCCATGAAGATGGTCGAGGGCTCCGCCCGTTCGATGGGTCTGGAAGTTGCGGGGTAAGCGGTCATGGCAATCGGAAAGCGTTTGAACAAAGCCCGCGAAGGCATTGACCGCGAAAAGCTTTACTCGCTCGCGGACGCCATCAAGATGGTCAAGGAGCGCGCGAAAGCGAAGTTCGACGAGACCATCGAGGTCGCGATCAATCTCGGCGTCGATCCGCGTCACGCCGACCAGATGGTCCGCGGCGTCGTGACCCTGCCGAATGGCACCGGCCGTACGCTCCGCGTCGGCGTGTTCGCCCGTGGCGCCAAGGCCGATGAGGCCAAGGCTGCGGGTGCCGACGTCGTCGGTGCCGAGGATTTGGTCGAGAAGGTGCAGAACGGCTCGATCGATTTCGACCGCTGCATCGCCACCCCCGACATGATGCCGCTGGTCGGCCGGTTGGGTAAGGTGCTCGGCCCGCGCGGCCTGATGCCGAACCCGAAGATCGGCACCGTGACCATGGACGTCACCGGCGCGGTGAAGGGTGCCAAGGGCGGCTCGGTCGAGTTCCGCGTCGAGAAGGCCGGCATCCTGCAGGCCGGCGTGGGCAAGGCCTCGTTCTCCGAGGAGAAGCTGGTCGAGAACATCAAGGCCCTGGCAGACGCCGTCTCCAAGGCGAAGCCGGCCGGCTCCAAGGGCACCTACATCCAGCGCGTTGCGGTGTCCTCGACGATGGGCCCCGGCGTGAAGGTCGAGCCGGGCACCATCCTCGGCTAAGGTTTGCAAATTGCATGAGGCGAGGGGCGGAATTGGGCAACCGATTCCGCCCCTCGTCGTTTGTGACCGCGTTCACCGGAAACAAGAACAATGGCTGACAAGGTCCTGATCTACTCCCGCTTTCCCAAGACAATGATGGTGCGCTTCGCCGAACGGTTCGAGTTGCTCGACACCGGTGGCAAACCCGCGCGTGAGGTGTTTTCGGCGGATGAACTCGGCGGCATCCGCGCGATGCTCACCGCGGGCGGCACGCCGCTGGGGGCCGAGGCGATGGATCTGTTTCCGAAGCTTGGCGCCATCGTCTGCTACGGCACCGGCTATGACGGTGTCGACTTGAAGGCGGCCGCCGTGCGCAACATCGCGGTCGGCCATAGTCCGGGTGCCAATGCGGCCTCCGTCGCCGACATCGCGGTGACCCTGATGCTGGCGACGACGCGGCGGATCCTGGTTGCCGACCAATATGTCCGCAGCGGCGATTGGGCGGCGTCAAAACCCTCGCCGATGATGCGGCCGCAGGCGGGCATGCCCGGCCGCCGGATCGGTATCTACGGCATGGGTGAGATCGGCCGCAAGATTGCGGCGCGCTGCGCGGCGTTCGAAAGCGAGATCGGCTATTTCAGCCGCACCAGATACGATCTGCCTTATCAATATTTCCCGACGCTGGAAGCGCTCGCCGACTGGTGCGGCGTGCTGATGATCGCGGTCCGGGCAGGGGCCGAGACCCAGCACGTGGTCGACGCCGGTATCCTGAAGCGTCTCGGCGCGGATGGGTATATCGTCAACATCTCCCGCGGCTCTGTGATCGACCAAAAGGCTCTGATCGCCGCGCTTACCGACAAGACCATCGCCGGCGCCGGCCTCGACGTCTACGAAAGGGAACCGCACGCGCCCGATGCGCTGACCGCTCTCCCCAATGTGGTGCTCGCCCCGCATATTGGTGGCCACACCCTCGATTCGCACGTCGCCATGCAAAATTGCGTCCTGGCGAACCTCACCGCATTCTTCGGGGGCAAGCCGCTGCCTTACGCGGTCAAATCGGCCTGAATCGGCTCTTGTTGGCCCGCCTCGGGCCCGGCCGGCAACGGATTGGAACTGGTGTGAATTTTGCTCTTGGCAAGCAGGCTCCGAGCGGTTAAAGAACGGCTTCCGGACGTGCCGGCCTCGGCTGGCGCGTTCGTGCACGCATTCCGAAAACCGATGCAGCGGGAGATCATTCCTTTCCAGGACGTCCGCAAGGATTTGCCCGGAAAAGGAAGGAAACCTCGTCACTTGGTGGAATGCGGGCAGAGGTCGGGCGGTTCGCCGGCTGACCTTGTCCTGTCCAAGACTGCAGGCGCCCGCGGGGAATTTCGATTTCTCAACGGCTTAATCGCATGGCCTGCATAGACGGGTGAAGACCGGATTTCACTTCGCACCCAGCTTCAAGGGCTGGCTTCGCGAAACGGGTCTGGTTCGGACCTCGACACGCCGTGGGCCTTATGGGCTCCCGGAGGGCAGGCTTGAATTGTCGTCTTGCCCGGCGTGTCCGATGGGTTTTGGCCCGGAGGTTCAGGTTTGGGCGGGACGATGGGTGCAACCCGGCGGTCCCGCTTCTCGCGATGGCCGCCAACCGGAGAGAGCTTGCTGTGGAACGAGCGGCAAAAAAGGAAGCGGTCGAACAGCTCAACGAGGTCTTCAAGACCACGGGCGTCGCGATCGTTGCTCAATATTCCGGCCTCACCGTTGCCCAGATGCAGAAGCTGCGCATGCAGATGAAGCAGGCTGGCGCCTCGGTGAAGGTCTCGAAGAACCGTCTCGCCAAAATTGCTCTTGAAGGCACTGACGTCGTTGCCATTGGCCCCATGCTGAAGGGGCCGACAGTGATCGCGACTTCCAACGATCCGGTAGCGGCGCCGAAGGTCGCCATCGAATTCGCCAAGGCGAACGAAAAGTTCGTCATCATCGGCGGCTCGATGGGCAAGACCGTCCTGAATGTCGACGGGGTGAAGGCGCTTGCCTCACTGCCGTCGCTTGACGAACTGCGCGGCAAGATCGTCGGCCTCATCGTGGCCCCGGCGACCAAGCTCGCTCAGCTCGCCAACGCGCCCGCGGGCAAGCTCGCGCGCGTCATCCAGGCTCATGCCTCAAAGGGCGAAGCGGCCTGACGCCCTTCGCAAAACTCAAACCCGAACCAGACTTACACGTAAGGAAACTGAACAATGGCTGACTTGCAGAAGATCGTTGACGACCTCTCGAGCCTCACCGTGCTCGAAGCTGCCGAACTCGCGAAGCTCCTCGAAGAGAAGTGGGGCGTTTCGGCTGCCGCGGCTGTCGCCGTGGCCGGTCCGGCCGCTGGCGGCGGCGCTGCCGCTCCGGCTGAAGAGAAGACCGAGTTCACGGTCGTTCTCGCCAGCGCCGGCGACAAGAAGATCGAGGTCATCAAGGAAGTCCGCGCCATCACCGGTCTCGGCCTGAAGGAAGCCAAGGACCTCGTCGAGGGTGCTCCGAAGCCGCTGAAGGAAGGCGTGAACAAGGAAGAGGCCGAGAAGATCAAGGCGCAGATCGAGAAGGCTGGCGCCAAGGTCGAGCTCAAGTAAGCGGAAGCTTACTGGCGAGGTCCCGGGCGAGCATCGGCGCGACCCGGGATCTTGGTTCGCCTCCATCGAAGGGGTGGGCCGGATGCAAAAGGCGTGCGACGGAGCGTCCCGACGCAGGCCGAACACGAAAAAGTGTGGGGATTTGAGGGTTTACCCCTCGAATCTCCATTATTGTCGCCCCATATCGGGTCGGCAGCACGAAAGCGCGGTGGGCAGGGATGCCGGATTTCCCTGTAAGCCGTTGGGAGAGCAGGCTATTTCGGGCTTTTGCAGTCCGTGAAGACGATCGTTGTGACGGGCGGGCGCGCTTCTGCGCCCCGCGCGTCGTTTTGCGTTTTGAAGGTCTGAAGAACAGATTCAGGACATTCCCGCCTGAAACTGAGCTTCCGGCCCCCAAGACGGGTTCGAAAAATTCAACCCGGGGAGCGGTGGCAGCCGCGTTCCGGACGGCGCGCCCAGAGCGGGCGACGAAATGAGAGGCCACGATGGCGCAGCAGACATTCACCGGTCGCAAACGCGTTCGCAAGTTTTTCGGACACATCAAGGAAGTCGCCGAGATGCCGAACCTCATCGAGGTTCAGAAGGCGTCCTATGACCAGTTCCTGATGGTCGACGAGCCCCAGGGTGGCCGTCTCGACGAGGGTCTGCAGGCGGTGTTCCGCTCGGTGTTTCCGATCTCCGACTTCTCGGGCACCTCGATGCTGGAATTCGTCCGCTACGAGTTCGAGCAACCGAAATACGACGTCGACGAGTGCCGCCAGCGCGGCATGACCTTCGCGGCTCCCCTCAAGGTGACGCTGCGCCTCATCGTGTTCGATATCGACGAGGAAACCGGCGCGAAGTCGGTGAAGGACATCAAGGAGCAGGACGTCTACATGGGCGACATCCCGCTCATGACGATGAACGGCACCTTCATCGTCAACGGCACCGAGCGCGTCATCGTCTCGCAGATGCACCGTTCGCCCGGCGTGTTCTTCGATCACGACAAGGGCAAGACCCATTCCTCGGGCAAGCTGCTGTTCGCCGCTCGCGTGATCCCGTATCGCGGCTCCTGGCTCGACATCGAGTTCGACGCCAAGGACATCGTCTATGCGCGTATCGACCGTCGCCGCAAGATTCCGGTGACGTCGCTGATGTTCGCGCTCGGCCTCGACGGCGAGGCGATCCTGTCCACGTTCTATAAGAGGATCCTCTACAAGCGGACCAAGGAAGGCTGGCGCGTTCCGTTCGACGCCAACCGCTTCCGCGGCTATTCGACCGTCAACGATTTGATCGACGCCGATACCGGCAAGGTGGTGCTCGAGGCCGGCAAGAAGCTCACCGTCCGTGCCGCCCGCCAGCTCCAGGAGAAGGGGCTGAAGGCGCTGCGCATGGCCGATGAGGAGCTGGTCGGCAACTACGTCGCCGAGGACCTCGTCAACCCGAAGACGGGCGAGATCCATGCTGAAGCCGGTGAGGAAATCACCGACAAGCTGATGAAGGCGCTCAACGAGCAGGGCTACAAGGAGCTGCCGCTGCTCGACATCGACCACGTCAATGTCGGTCCCTACATCCGCAACACGCTGTCGGCCGACAAGAACATGACGCGTGAGGACGCGCTGTTCGACATCTATCGCGTCATGCGTCCCGGCGAGCCGCCGACGCTGGAATCGGCGCAGGCCATGTTCCAGTCGCTGTTCTTCGACGCCGAGCGCTACGATCTCTCTGCGGTCGGCCGCGTCAAGATGAACATGCGCCTCGACCTCGATGCGCCCGATACCCAGCGCACGCTGCGCAAGGAAGACATCCTCTCCGTCATCAAGACGCTGGTGGACCTGCGCGACGGCAAGGGCGAGATCGACGACATCGACCATCTCGGCAACCGCCGTGTGCGTTCGGTCGGCGAGCTCATGGAGAACCAGTACCGCATTGGCCTCCTGCGCATGGAGCGTGCGATCAAGGAGCGCATGTCCTCGGTCGACATCGACACGGTGATGCCGCAGGACCTGATCAACGCCAAGCCGGCGGCTGCCGCCGTGCGCGAGTTCTTCGGCTCCTCGCAGCTCTCGCAGTTCATGGACCAGACCAACCCGCTCAGCGAGATCACCCACAAGCGGCGCCTCTCGGCGCTCGGACCGGGCGGTCTGACCCGCGAGCGCGCCGGCTTCGAAGTGCGCGACGTGCATCCGACGCATTACGGCCGCATCTGCCCGATCGAGACGCCGGAAGGTCCGAACATCGGCCTGATCAACTCGCTCGCGACCTTCGCGCGCGTGAACAAGTATGGCTTCGTCGAGACGCCGTACCGCAAGGTCAAGGACGGCCGCGTCACCGACGAGGTCGTGTACCTCTCGGCGATGGAGGAGGGCCGCTACACGGTCGCGCAGGCCAACGTGCCGCTCGACCCGAAGGGCCGCTTCACCGAAGACCTCGTGGTCTGCCGTCACGCCGGCGAAGTCTTGCCGGTGACGCCGGACAAGGTCGACTACATGGACGTGTCGCCGAAGCAGCTCGTTTCGGTGGCCGCGGCGCTGATCCCGTTCCTCGAGAACGACGACGCCAACCGCGCGCTGATGGGCTCGAACATGCAGCGCCAGGCGGTGCCGCTGGTCCGCGCCGAGGCGCCGTTCGTCGGCACCGGCATGGAAGGCGTGGTTGCGCGTGACTCGGGTGCTGCGATCGCGGCGCGCCGTTCGGGCGTGATCGACCAGATCGATGCGACCCGCGTCGTCATCCGCGCCACGGAAGATCTCGATCCGACCAAGTCGGGCGTCGATATCTACCGGTTGATGAAGTATCAACGCTCCAACCAGTCGACCTGCATCAACCAGCGTCCGCTGGTGAAGGTCGGCGACATCGTGAAGAAGGGCGACATCATCGCCGACGGTCCCTCGACCGATCTCGGCGAGCTCGCGCTCGGCCGCAACGTGCTGGTCGCGTTCATGCCGTGGAACGGATACAACTTCGAAGACTCGATCCTGCTCTCCGAGCGGATCGTGAAAGAAGACGTCTTCACCTCGATCCACATCGAGGAGTTCGAGGTGATGGCCCGCGACACCAAGCTCGGACCTGAGGAAATCACCCGCGACATTCCGAACGTCTCGGAAGAAGCGCTGAAGAACCTCGACGAAGCCGGTATCGTCTACATCGGTGCGGAAGTGCGCGCCGGCGACATCCTGGTCGGCAAGATCACGCCGAAGGGCGAAAGCCCGATGACGCCGGAAGAGAAGCTCCTGCGCGCCATCTTCGGCGAGAAGGCATCCGACGTTCGCGACACTTCGCTGCGCGTCCCTCCGGGCGTGCAGGGCACGATCGTCGAAGTGCGCGTGTTCAACCGTCACGGCGTCGACAAGGACGAGCGTGCGCTGGCGATCGAGCGGGAAGAGATCGAGCGTCTGGCCAAGGACCGCGACGACGAGCAGGCGATCCTCGACCGCAACGTCTACAACCGTCTTGCCGAGCTGCTCGAGGGACGGCAGGGCATCGCCGGTCCGAAGGGCTTCAAGAAAGACACAAAGATCACCCGTGCGGTGCTCGAGGAGTACCCGAAGTCGCAGTGGTGGCTGTTCGCCTCCCCGAACGACAAGCTGATGGCCGAGATCGAGGCCATGCGGAAGCAGTACGACGAGTCGAAGAAGGGGCTGGAACAGCGCTTCCTCGACAAGGTCGAGAAGCTTCAGCGCGGTGACGAATTGCCGCCCGGCGTGATGAAGATGGTCAAGGTCTTCGTCGCGGTTAAGCGCAAGATCCAGCCCGGCGACAAGATGGCCGGCCGCCACGGCAACAAGGGCGTGGTGTCGAAGATCGTGCCGATCGAGGACATGCCGTTCCTCGAAGACGGCACGCATGCCGACATCGTGCTCAATCCGCTGGGCGTGCCCTCGCGCATGAACGTCGGACAGATCCTCGAGACCCATCTCGGCTGGGCCTGCGCCGGCCTCGGCAAGCGTATCGGCCAGACGGTCGATGCGTACCTGTCGAAGCAGGACATCAAACCGTTGAAGGAAACCTTGAAGAAGGTCTACGGCGAGGACGAGACGATCAAGTCGCTCAACGACAACGAACTGATCGAGCTCGGCCACAACTTGAGCCGCGGCGTGCCGATCGCGACGCCGGTGTTCGACGGCGCCAAGGAAGCCGACATCGAGGAGATGCTGAAGCTCGCCGGTCTCGACGCTTCGGGTCAGTCGACCGTCTATGACGGCCGCACCGGCGATCCGTTCGATCGCAAGGTGACGGTGGGCTATATCTACATGCTCAAGCTGCACCATCTCGTCGACGACAAGATCCACGCGCGTTCGATCGGTCCGTACTCGCTCGTCACCCAGCAGCCGCTGGGCGGCAAGGCGCAGTTCGGCGGCCAGCGCTTCGGCGAAATGGAGGTGTGGGCGCTCGAGGCTTACGGCGCGGCGTACACGCTCCAGGAGATGCTGACGGTGAAGTCGGACGACGTCGCCGGCCGCACCAAGGTGTACGAGGCGATCGTGCGCGGCGACGACACGTTCGAGGCTGGTATTCCGGAATCCTTCAACGTGCTGGTCAAGGAAATGCGCTCGCTCGGCCTCAACGTCGACCTGCACAACTCCAAGATGGGACCGGCGCCGACGTCGGAAGCGGCCGAGTAATTCGACCTGTCATGCCCGGCCTTCGCGGCCGGGCGTTGGCGCCCCGCCTGAGGCCTTGAGGGGCAGGGCGCCCCGCTAAGTGATTTTCGAATTTGCGGCCGGAGGCGACCGGCACGCGAGGAGAAGACGATGAACCAAGAAATTATGAATCTCTTCAATCCGACGACGCCGGCTCAGGTCTTCGACCAGATCCGGATCTCGATCGCGTCTCCAGAAAAGATTCTGTCCTGGTCCTACGGCGAGATCAAGAAGCCGGAGACCATCAACTACCGTACCTTCAAGCCGGAGCGCGACGGCCTGTTCTGCGCCCGCATCTTCGGGCCGATCAAGGACTACGAGTGCTTGTGCGGCAAGTACAAGCGCATGAAGTACAAGGGCATCATCTGCGAGAAATGCTCGGTCGAGGTCACGCTGTCGCGCGTCCGGCGCGAGCGTATGGGCCATATCGAGCTCGCAGCCCCCGTCGCCCACATCTGGTTCCTGAAGTCGCTGCCCTCGCGCATCGGCCTCCTGCTGGACATGACGCTGAAGGATCTCGAGCGGATCCTCTATTTCGAATACTACGTCGTGCTGGAGCCGGGCCTGACCGCGCTGAAGGACCGTCAGCTCTTGTCGGAAGACGAGTATCTGAAGGCGCAGGACGAGTACGGCCAGGATTCCTTCACCGCCATGATCGGCGCGGAAGCGATCCGCGAGCTGCTCAAGGGCATGGACCTCGAGAAGCTCGAGGCCTCCTTGCGCGTCGAGATGCAGGAGACCGACTCCGACATCAAGCACAAGAAGCTCGCCAAGCGCCTGAAGATCGTGGAAGCGTTCCGCCACTCCGGCAACAAGCCGGAATGGATGATCATGACCGTGGTCCCGGTGATCCCGCCGGACCTGCGTCCGCTGGTGCCGCTGGACGGCGGCCGCTTCGCGACCTCGGACCTCAACGACCTCTACCGTCGCGTCATCAACCGCAACAACCGCTTGAAGCGGCTGATGGAGCTGCGCGCGCCCGACATCATCATCCGCAACGAGAAGCGCATGCTTCAGGAAGCGGTCGATGCGCTGTTCGACAACGGCCGCCGCGGCCGCGTCATCACCGGCGCCAACAAGCGCCCGCTGAAGTCGCTCGCCGACATGCTCAAGGGCAAGCAGGGCCGCTTCCGTCAGAACCTGCTCGGCAAGCGCGTCGACTATTCGGGCCGTTCGGTGATCGTGGTCGGTCCCGAGCTGCGTCTGCATCAGTGCGGCCTGCCGAAGAAGATGGCGCTCGAGCTGTTCAAGCCGTTCATCTACTCGCGGCTTGACGCCAAGGGCCTGTCCACCACCGTGAAGCAGGCCAAGAAGCTGGTCGAGAAGGAGCGGCCCGAGGTCTGGGACATCCTGGACGAGGTCATCCGCGAGCATCCGGTGCTGCTCAACCGCGCACCGACGCTGCACCGACTCGGCATCCAGGCGTTCGAGCCCGTGCTGATCGAGGGCAAGGCGATCCAGCTGCACCCGCTGGTCTGCTCCGCGTTCAACGCCGACTTCGACGGTGATCAGATGGCCGTGCACGTTCCGCTGTCGCTCGAAGCGCAGCTGGAAGCGCGCGTCCTGATGATGTCGACCAACAACATCCTGCATCCGGCGAACGGTCAGCCGATCATCGTGCCGTCGCAGGACATCGTGCTCGGTCTCTACTACGTCTCGATCATGCGTGAAGGCCTGCCCGGCGAGGGCAAGGTGTTCGGCGACATGGCCGAGCTCGAGCACGCCCTGCATGCGAAGGTCATCCACCTCCACACCAAGATCAAGTACCGGTGGGAAGGCATGGACGAGACCGGCAAGGTCTCCAAGCGCTGGATCGAGACCACCGCCGGCCGCGTCATGCTCGGCAATCTGCTGCCGAAGAACCCGCGCATCTCGTACGAGATCATCAACAAGCTGATGACCAAGCGCGAGATCTCGGGCGTGATCGACCAGGTCTACCGTCACTGCGGCCAGAAGGAGACGGTGATCTTCTGCGACCGCATCATGGCGCTCGGCTTCTACAACGCGTTCAAGGCCGGCATCTCGTTCGGCAAGGACGACATGGTCGTGCCGCACGGCAAGTGGAAGATCGTCGATACCACCCGTACGTTGGCGAAGGATTTCGAGCAGCAGTACAACGACGGCCTGATCACCCATGGCGAGAAGTACAACAAGGTCGTCGACGCCTGGTCGAAGGCCACGGAAGAAATCGCCAAGGCGATGATGAAGGAGATCTCCGCCACCAAGAAGACGGCGAGCGGGGCCGATGCCGACATCAACTCGATCTACATGATGGCTCACTCCGGTGCCCGCGGTTCGCCGGCCCAGATGCGCCAGCTCGCCGGCATGCGCGGCCTGATGGCCAAGCCGTCGGGTGAGATCATCGAGACGCCGATCATCTCGAACTTCAAGGAAGGCCTCTCGGTTCTCGAGTACTTCAACTCGACCCACGGCGCCCGCAAGGGCCTCGCGGACACCGCGTTGAAGACTGCGAACTCGGGCTACCTGACCCGTCGTCTCGTCGACGTGGCGCAGGACTGCATCATCACGCAGAGTGACTGCGGCACCAAGCTCGGCATCAAGATGCGCGCCATCGTCGACGCCGGCACCGTGGTGGCTTCGCTCGGCTCGCGCATCCTTGGACGCACGGCCTGCGAAGACATCCGTGACAGCTCGGGCAAGGTGATCATCAAGCGCGACACGCTGATGGAAGAGAGCCATCTGGACGCCATCCAGCAGGGTGGTGTGCAGGAGGTGAAGATCCGCTCGGCGCTGACCTGCGAGCTCGTCAACGGCATCTGCGGCAAGTGCTACGGCCGCGACCTCGCCCGCGGCACGCCGGTCAACCACGGTGAAGCCGTCGGCGTCATCGCGGCGCAGTCGATCGGTGAGCCGGGCACCCAGCTGACCATGCGCACCTTCCACATCGGCGGTGCGGCGCAGCTCAACGAGCAGTCCTTCGTCGAAGCCAACTTCGACGGCAAGATCGTGATCCGGAACAAGGCCATCGCCCGCAACAGCGAAGGTCACCTGATCGCGATGGTGCGCAACATGGTGGTGGCGATCGTCGATGCCGACGGCACCGAGCGTGCGACGCACCGTGTCCAGTACGGCTCGCGTCTGCACGTGGACGAAGGCGACATGGTCAAGCGCGGCCAGCGCGTCGTCGAGTGGGATCCCTACACCCGTCCGCTCCTCACCGAAGTCGAAGGTACGATCGGCTTCGAGGATCTGGTCGAGGGGCAATCGATCTCGGAAACGCTGGACGAGGCCACCGGTATCGCCAAGCGCGTGGTTATCGACTGGCGCTCGACCCGCGGCGGCTCGGACCTGCGTCCGGCCATCGTGGTCAAGGGCAAGGACGGCAAGGTGCTCAAGCTCCCCCGTGGCGGCGATGCCCGCTACATGCTGTCGGTCGACGCCATTCTCTCGGTCGACGTCGGAGCCAAGGTCAATCCGGGCGACATCCTCGCCCGTGTCTCGACCGAAAGCGCCAAGACGCGTGACATCACCGGCGGTCTGCCGCGGGTGGCGGAACTGTTCGAGGCACGGCGTCCGAAGGATGCGGCGATCATCGCCGAAATCGCGGGCACTATCCGGTTCGGACGCGACTACAAGAACAAGCGTCGCATCTCGATCGAGCCGATGGACAAGACCGAGGAGCCGCGCGAGTACCTGATCCCGAAGGGCAAGCACATCCACCTTCAGGACGGCGACGTCGTCGAAAAGGGCGACTTCATCGTGGAAGGCAACCCGGCGCCGCACGACATTCTTGCGGTGAAGGGCATCGAGGAGCTTGCGGCTTACCTGGTCAACGAAATCCAGGAGGTCTACCGGCTCCAGGGCGTGCTCATCAACGACAAGCACATCGAGGTGATTGTCCGTCAGATGCTCCAGAAGGTGGAAGTCACCGACCAGGGCGACACGGACATGATCTCCGGCGAGCAGGTCGACAAGATCGAGTTCGACGCGCTGAACGAGAAGGCCAAGGAAGAGGGCAAGAAGCCCGCCACGGGGACGCCGGTTCTGCTCGGCATCACCAAGGCGAGCCTTCAGACCCGCTCATTCTTCTCGGCGGCCTCGTTCCAGGAGACCACCCGCGTCCTCACGGAAGCGGCGGTCAACGGCAAGATCGATCCGCTCGAAGGCCTCAAGGAGAACGTCATCGTCGGCCGGCTGATCCCGGCGGGCACCGGCGCCTCCATGGCCAAGATCCGCGAAGTCGCCATGAAGCGCGACAAGCTGATCCTGGACGAGCGCGAGAAGCAGGCGGCCGTCGTGTCGCCCGCGCCGGAAGCGGAGCCGATGGCGCTGCCGCCGGCGGAATGATGGTTCATCCGTAAGAATACCGAGGACAATGAAAAGGCCGGCTTTTGCCGGCCTTTTTGCTGCTTTCTGTGTTTGTTGCTATGCGGGATCAGTCTTTGTTCATCTTTCCTTCAGCCGCAAAAGAGCTTCTGCTAGGAGAGCTTAGACCGGTGGTCCCGTGACGGGGGCAGGGCCGGAGACCACGGAACTCACATGCTTGATCTCGCAATCGTAGGCGGCGGCCCCGGCGGGCTGATGAGCGCCTGGTATCTTAAGCGCAAGCTCGGCGACCTCTGCCGCGTCACCATCTTCGAGGCGTCCGACCGGCTCGGCGGCAAGATCGTCACGCGCAAATTCGATTCCGCGCCCGCGATGTACGAGGCTGGCGTTGCCGAGATCTACGACTACTCGATGACCGGGCCCGATCCGCTGCGCGAGCTGATCCAGCATTTCGGGCTTCAGACCATTCCGATGGATGCCGAGCAGGTGCAGTTCGGCGGCGAGCTCCTCAACGACATCGCTGGCATGCGCCGCAAATACGGCGCCAAGACCGCGGCCGCGATCGAGGCGTTCCGCAAGCGCTGCACCGAGGTGATGTCGCCGATCGAGTATTACGAAGGCGTCGGCGCGCACGACAACGAGAACCCCTGGGCCTACAAGACCGCCGAGCAGGTGCTCGATGAGGAGGTCGAGGACGAGACGGCAAAGCGTTTCTTCAAGGTCATGGCGCGCTCGGACATCGCGACCGAGAGCCACAACACCAACGGCCTCAACGCGCTCAAGAACTATCTGATGGACGTCGACGGCTATATCGGCCTCTATTCCATCCAGAACGGCAACGAGCAGCTGATCGAGTGCCTGCAGTCGGAGGTCAATGCCGACATCCAGCTCAATCACCGGGTGCTTACCGTCGGCAAGGCGCCGACCGGCCGTTATCAACTCAAGATGATGAACGGCAAGGGGCCCGAAACGCGCGACTTCGATCTCGTGCTGATGTGCCTGCCGCATTCCTGGCTCGCGACCGTCGGCTGGGAAGGCGAGCAGCTGCGCAAGTCGATGGTCAAGCACGTCTCATACTTCGATCGCCCGGCGCACTACTTGCGCGTCTCGATTCTGTTCGACTCGCCGTTCTGGGGCGAGAGGATTCCCGGCGCCTGGTTCATGTCGGAAGCCTTCGGCGGCTGCTGCGTCTACAACGAGGGCGCGCGCCACGACGTCGGCAAGCACGGCGTCTTGAACTGGCTCATTCCCGGCTCCGACGCGCTGGCCTTCGCCAATCTGTCGGATCAGGAGCTGATCGATGCGGCGCTGAAATCGCTGCCGGCATCGCTCGGCGATGCGCGTTTGCATTTTGTGGAAGGCAAGATCCACCGCTGGCTGTCGTCGGTGAACGCGCTGCCGGGCGGTCTGCCGGTGCGCGACGTCATGACCAATCACCGGCCCGAGCCGAAGCAGCATCCCGGCATCGTGGTCGTCGGCGACTACCTATTCGACTCGACGCTGAATGGTCTGCTCGACTCCTCGGATGCGGCGACTGACATCATCCTGACCGAGATGATGCGCCTGCGGCGCGAGCGCGCGCAGGAGGACAAGCCGCTCTCCGACAAGATCGACCGCGATTATTTCGAGAACTATCGCGGCCTTGGTCCCTATGACGAGGCGTGGCGCCACTTCACCGATCCCGATTATCTCACGAGGCTGATCGGCATCGTCTGGGGCGAGGCGAAGGGCGCCAAGCTGCTGGTCGCGGGCTCTGCCAGCGGCGAGCTGGTCGGTGCGCTGCGCGATCGCGGCATCGATGCATGGGGAATCGAGAACAACCGCGCCATCCACGCCAAAACGCCGAAGGCGCTGAAGAAGTACAACAAGCTCGGCTCGATCACCGACATGCCGTTCAAGGACGGTGCGTTCGACTTCGTGTTCGAGACCAGCCTCTGCCACGTTTCGCCGAAGCAGGTGGTCCGCGCGATCCGCGAGCTGAATCGTGTGGTCAAGACCGGCCTCGTGTTCGGCTCGATCACGTCGGACATGGCGCCGGCACTGATCGACCGCTACGACCTGCTGCGCGGGGTCAAGAAGCTCGGCACCTGGTGGGAATGGTCCGAACTGTTCTTCGGCAACGGCTTCGATCTGTCGATGCACCGCAAGGACTGCACCGATGCGCTCTGGGAGGCGACGCTCGCCGCGAGCAAGGGGCCGGGCCAGTGGTACGCCGACGCTGACAGCTTGCGCTATTCCTTCTTCGACAAGGTCGAGGACGACGACTAGCCAAGACGTCGGGCGCCTTCGCCAATTGCTTTGCCGAATTCAACTTGATGGCATAGAATCGGTGCAATAGCGGCAGCCGCTATTCCTGCTTTCTCTGCGGTCATGCCGGCCGTCAGCATCGGTTGGTTTCATGGCGTCCAAGCCCCTCTCGCCCGACAAACAGAAGCTCGCCGCGGAAGAGGCGGCCGAGCTCGACGACAAGCTCGCCGCCACCGCGAAGCCGGAACTCGAAGACGAGGAGGACAACCAGGGCGAGGACGAGCTGGAGCTCGATGACGAGGATGAGGACGAGGACCTCGTCGTCTTTACCGCGCGCGAGGCCGCCGGCGCGCTCGCCACCATCGTCGGGTTCGTCAGGCCCTATCTGACCAACTACAAGCGGATGTTGTCATTCGTTGCGTTCGGCGTCTGCGTCGAGACGCTGTTCAACGTCATCATGCCGCTCAGCCTGAAGTACCTGATCGACGACGCGCTCGGCGAGGAGGACTTCCAGGCTCTTTACAAGATCCTCGGCGTGCTCGCGGCCGCCGGCATCTTCACCTCGATCGTGGCGGTCTGGTACGAGCGCTGGGACGCGCGGCTCGCTGCCTGCATCATTTCCGACGTGCGCAAACGCCTGTTCGAGCATGTCCAGGATCTGCCGGCGGCCTATTTCGGCCGCACCAAGCGCGGCGAGATCCTGTCGCGCTTTTCCGTCGATCTTTCGGCCTTCGAAGGCTCGGTCAAGAGCTTTGCCAACAGCGCAGCGCTGCCGTTTCTGGAACTGATCGCCGGCATCATCCTGATGGTGTTCCTGAACTGGCAGCTCGCGGTGGTCGCGCTGCTGGTGTTCCCGATCACGCTGATCGGCCCACGCATCCTCACCCCGAAGGCGGTGCAGGCCAATTACGAGCAGAAGCTCAACGAGAGCGCGCTGCTCGGCATGGTGCAGGAGAACGTGGCGGCCCAGGCCGTGATCAAGGCGTTCAGCCTGCAGCGCAAGATGTTCGGCTTCTTCACCTTCCGCAACGACGAGACGCGCAACAAGATCGCCTCGGCCGCGTTCCTGTCGACCATGGTGGAGCGGACGGTCACCATCTCGGTGCTGCTCCTGCACCTGGTCGTGCTCGCGATCGGTGCATATCTGGCAACCAAGGGCCAGATCACCATCGGCACCTTCGTCACCTTCGAGAGCGCGTTCTGGGAGGTTTCCTACAATATCGCCCATGTGATGCATTTCATCCCGGTGTCGATCTCCTCGGCCGCTGCGATCCGGCACATCCAGGAGCTGCTCGACGAGCCGACGCGCGGTGCCGATCGCCCCGGCGCGCCCGACCTGCCGCGCATCACCAACGACATCACCTTCGACCGCGTGACGTTCCAATACGAAGGTAGCCAGACGCCGGTGCTGGACAATCTCAGCCTCAAGCTCAAGGCCGGCAAGCGCATCGCCATCGTCGGACCGTCAGGCTCCGGCAAGAGCACGCTGCTCAATCTGATCCTGCGGCTCTACGTGCCCGACGAAGGTCGCGTCACCATCGATGGTGTCGACGTCCGCAAGGTGACGCTGGATTCGCTGCGCCGGAGCATGGCGGTGGTGTTCCAGGAGAACATGCTGTTCAACATGTCGATCCGCGAGAACATCCGGCTCGGCAAGGAGGGCGCGACCGACGAAGAGGTGGAGGAGGCGGCCAAGAAGGCCGAGATCCACCGCTACATCATGGGTCTGCCGCAGCGATACGACACGCCGGTCGGCGAGCGCGGCGAAACGCTCTCAGGCGGCCAGCGCCAGCGCATCGCGATCGCGCGCGCAATCATCCGTAACCCGTCCGTGCTGCTGCTGGACGAAGCCACCTCGGCGCTCGACCAGACCACGGAAGCCGCGATCAACCGCACGCTGCTGAAGGTCGCCAAGGGCCGCACCATGATCTGGTCGACCCACCGCCTGGCCTCGGTGGTCGAGATGGACGAGATCATCGTGATTTCAGGTGGCAAGGCGATCGAGCGCGGCTCCCATGCGGAGTTGCTCGCCAGGAACGGCACCTATCGCAAGCTGTGGAACGATCAGATTCACCAGCCCCATGGCGCGGCGGCTCACGCGGACGACGATGACGACGAGGATGAAGACGACCTCGAGGATGATGAGGATGACGGGGAGGAGTGACCGGGGGCGTTCGGCTCCGGAGGGAGCGCCGTGTCCTATCCATGTCTCGTCGCCCAAGCATGCGTGGCCCAGCACCGACTCAGTGATTCCCTGACGCAAGGCGTTCGGCCGGCGCCAAGCCGCGGACTTTTTCGATATTTGGCTTGGGCGCATCGGCCCGTCGCGGGTCGACCAGTACTGCCGAAATCCCCGCGAGACCGGGCATCGCGGCACGCCAGGGAAGCTGGAAAACCGCCGCCAGCCAGCGGATTTGTGCATGGGCAGGAAAAAGCCCACAGTTTTGATAATAAAACTACATTTTGTCCGGGTATAATTTCCTTCGGATCTGGTAGACCAACCGCTTCGTCCCCATCTCAGGCAGGCGCGGGGAGGCGGCCAAGAGGCTATTTTTGCAGGCGCTGAAGCGCTTTGTGACTGTCGTTTCACCTTGACTTGACCGATTCTCACTTATAGAAAGCGCCTCACTTAACGACAGGCGGTGAGCATCGCCAGCGTCGGAACGGGCCACCCGTTTGATCCCCAAGGACTAGATCCACAAGGGTCGTAAAGGCGGGCACCAACCTCGACGAATGCCGCTCAAACGCTGTCGATCATAGCTAGGCAATGCCAGTGCGATTTTAGTTCTCTTGAGCACGTTCTCATGAGATCGAACTCGGATGCATGACCTCAGTGCGCGGGCCGCGGCATTGTGCTGACCGGTCTAACTACTGCGGTCCTCTGTGGCGTCGAAGCGCTTTCCGCTCGTTGATGGAGCGGTTGGCGCAATTTCGCTTTGCGCGGATTGATTTGCGCAGGGCGGCCCCGTCGGGCGGGTGGCTCGAAAGAATTTGCGGTCCCGGCAACGGGCCGCGGCAAGACAGCGGGCCCGGAAGGGGCCGCGGCAGAACAAAAGGGTAAGGCCAGGATGCCGACGATCAACCAGCTGATCGCTCAACCGCGGGAAGTGCAGAAGTCGCGCAAGAAGGTGCCGGCGCTGCAGCAGTCGCCGCAGAAGCGTGGTGTTTGCACCCGCGTCTACACCACGACCCCGAAGAAGCCGAACTCGGCGCTTCGTAAGGTCGCCAAGGTGCGCTTGACCAACGGTTTCGAGGTGATCGGCTACATCCCCGGCGAGGGTCATAACCTCCAGGAGCACTCGGTGGTCATGATCCGCGGCGGCCGCGTCAAGGACTTGCCCGGCGTGCGCTACCACATCCTCCGCGGCGTTCTGGATACCCAGGGCGTCAAGAACCGTAAGCAGCGTCGTTCGAAGTACGGCGCGAAGCGTCCGAAGTAAGCGGGAACCAGCTCAATGTCTCGTCGCCACTCAGCGGAAAAGCGCGAAGTTCTTCCCGATCCGAAGTTCGGGAACATCATCGTCACGAAGTTCATGAACTCGGTGATGTACGCCGGCAAGAAGTCGGTCGCGGAAGGTATCGTCTACGGTGCGTTCGGCATCATCGAATCCAAGACCAAGCAGAACCCGCTCGGCGTGTTCGAGCAGGCGCTCGAGAACGTCATGCCGACGATCGAGGTTCGCTCCCGCCGCGTCGGCGGCGCGACCTACCAGGTGCCGGTCGAAGTTCGCTCGACCCGCCGTCAGGCGCTGGGCATCCGCTGGCTGATCTCGGCCGCGCGCGAGCGCAACGAGAAGACCATGACCGAGCGGCTCTCGGCTGAGCTGCTGGATGCGTCGAACAACCGTGGGAACGCCGTCAAGAAGCGTGAAGACGTGCACCGGATGGCGGAAGCCAACCGCGCCTTCTCGCACTATCGCTGGTAACGGCGAAACAAACGGACTCGCAAGGAACACCCCATGCCCCGCCAACATGCCATCGAGGACTACCGTAACTTCGGTATCATGGCGCATATCGACGCCGGCAAGACGACGACGACCGAGCGCATCCTCTACTACACCGGCAAGAGCCACAAGATCGGCGAAGTGCACGAAGGTGCCGCGACGATGGACTGGATGGAGCAGGAGCAGGAGCGTGGCATCACGATCACCTCGGCTGCGACCACCGCCTTCTGGGCCGGCAAGCGCCTGAACATCATCGACACTCCCGGCCACGTCGACTTCACCATCGAAGTCGAGCGTTCGCTGCGCGTGCTCGACGGCGCCGTCTGCGTGCTCGACTCGAACCAGGGCGTCGAGCCCCAGACCGAGACCGTCTGGCGCCAGGGTGACAAGTACAAGGTTCCGCGCATCGTCTTCGCCAACAAGATGGACAAGATCGGTGCGGACTTCTTCAAGTGCCTGTCCGACATCGTTGACCGTCTGGGCGCCAAGCCCGTCGCGATCCAGCTTCCGATCGGTGCCGAGAACAACTTCAAGGGTCTCGTCGATCTCGTGAAGATGAAGGGCGTCGTCTGGAACGATGAAGCGCTCGGCGCGAAGTTCGACTATGTCGACATTCCGGAAGACCTGGTCGACCAGGCCAAGGAATACCGCGAGAAGATGGTGGAAGCCGCCGTCGAGCTCGACGATGACGCCATGGCCGCCTATCTCGACGGCAAGGAGCCGGACGAGGCGACCCTCAAGCGCCTGATCCGCAAGGCGGTGCTGACCGGTGCGTTCTATCCCGTGCTGTGCGGTTCGGCCTTCAAGAACAAGGGCGTGCAGCCGCTGCTCGACGCCGTCGTCGACTACCTGCCGTCGCCGCTCGATGTGCCCGCGATCAAGGGCACCGACGACAAGGGCAACGAAGTCGTGCGCAAGGCGGACGACAAGGAGCCGCTGGCGCTGCTCGCGTTCAAGATCATGGACGATCCGTTCGTCGGCACCATCACCTTCTGCCGCATTTACTCCGGCGTTCTGCAGAGCGGCACCGGCGTCGTGAACTCGACCCGCGAGAAGAAGGAGCGGATCGGGCGCATGCTGCTGATGCATGCGAACAACCGCGAGGACATCAAGGAAGCCTATGCCGGCGACATCGTCGCGCTGGCCGGCCTGAAGGAAGCGCGCACCGGCGACACGCTGTGCGATCCGGACAAGCAGGTGATCCTGGAGAAGATGGAATTCCCCGAGCCGGTCATCGAGATCGCGATCGAGCCGAAGTCCAAGGCCGACCAGGAGAAGCTGGGCGTGGCGCTGGCCAAGCTCGCTGCGGAAGATCCGTCCTTCCGCGTGTCGACCGACCACGAGTCCGGCCAGACCATCCTCAAGGGCATGGGCGAACTCCATCTCGACATCAAGGTCGACATCCTCAAGCGCACCTACAAGGTCGACGCCAACATCGGTGCGCCGCAGGTGGCCTTCCGTGAGCGCGTCACCAAGCGGGTCGAGCACAGCTACACCCACAAGAAGCAGACCGGCGGTACCGGCCAGTTCGCGGCCGTGTCGTTCATCGTCGAGCCGAACGAAGCCGGCAAGGGCTACGAGTTCGAGTCGAAGATCGTCGGTGGCGCGGTGCCGAAGGAATACATCCCCGGCGTCGAGAAGGGCCTCGAGAGCGTGCTGTCGTCCGGCGTGGTCGCGGGCTTCCCCGTGGTCGACGTCAAGGTGCAGCTCGTCGACGGTAAGTATCACGACGTCGACTCGTCGGCGCTCGCCTTCGAAATCGCCTCGCGCGCCTGCTTCCGCGAGGCGCTCCAGATGGGCAAGTCCGTCCTGCTCGAGCCGATCATGAAGGTCGAAGTGGTGACCCCGGAAGACTACACCGGCTCGGTCATCGGCGACCTGAACTCCCGGCGCGGTCAGATCCAGGGTCAGGACATGCGCGGCAACGCCAACGTCATCAACGCGATGGTGCCGCTCATGAACATGTTCGGTTACGTGAACAATCTGCGCTCGATGAGCCAGGGTCGCGCGACCTTCACCATGCAGTTCGATCACTACGCAGAAGCGCCGGCCAACGTGTCGGCAGAAGTCCAGAAGAAGTTTGCCTGATTGTCGTCGGTCTCAAGCTGACGATTGAACGGAGAGTCAAATGGCCAAAGCAAAGTTTGAACGTACCAAGCCGCACTGCAACATCGGCACCATCGGTCACGTGGACCATGGCAAGACGTCGCTGACCGCGGCGATCACCAAGATCCTCGCCGAGACCGGCGGCGCGACGTTCACCGCGTACGATCAGATCGACAAGGCGCCGGAAGAGAAGGCTCGCGGCATCACCATCTCGACCGCGCACGTCGAGTACGAGACCACGAACCGCCACTACGCCCACGTCGACTGCCCCGGCCACGCCGACTACGTCAAGAACATGATCACCGGCGCCGCCCAGATGGACGGTGCGATCCTGGTCGTGTCGGCCGCTGACGGCCCGATGCCGCAGACCCGCGAGCACATCCTGCTCGCCCGCCAGGTCGGCGTGCCCGCGCTCGTCGTGTTCCTCAACAAGTGCGACATGGTCGACGATCCGGAGCTGCTCGAGCTCGTCGAGCTCGAAGTCCGCGAGCTGCTCTCGAAGTACGAATTCCCCGGCGACAAGATTCCGATCATCAAGGGTTCGGCGCTCGCCGCTCTCGAAGATTCGGACAAGAAGCTCGGCCACGACGCCATCCTCGAGCTGATGCGCAACGTCGACGAGTACATCCCGCAGCCGGAGCGTCCGATCGACCAGCCGTTCCTGATGCCGGTTGAAGACGTGTTCTCGATCTCGGGCCGCGGCACCGTCGTGACCGGCCGTGTCGAGCGCGGCGTCGTCAAGGTCGGCGAGGAAATCGAGATCGTCGGTCTGCGTGCGACCCAGAAGACCACCGTCACCGGCGTCGAAATGTTCCGCAAGCTGCTCGATCAGGGCCAGGCCGGCGACAACATCGGCGCGCTGCTCCGCGGTACCAAGCGTGAGGACGTCGAGCGCGGTCAGGTTCTGGCCAAGCCGGGTTCGGTCAAGCCGCACACCAAATTCAAGGCCGAGGCCTACATCCTCACCAAGGAAGAGGGCGGTCGCCACACCCCGTTCTTCACCAACTACCGTCCGCAGTTCTACTTCCGCACCACCGACGTGACCGGTGTCGTGCACCTGCCGGAAGGCACCGAGATGGTGATGCCGGGCGACAACATCGCGATGGAAGTGCACCTGATCGTGCCGATCGCGATGGAAGAGAAGCTCCGCTTCGCGATCCGCGAAGGCGGCCGCACCGTCGGCGCCGGCGTCGTCGCCTCGATCATCGAGTAACAAGCGAATAGGGAATGGTGAGTGGCGAATAGGGATTTCTATTCGCTACTCGCTACTCGCCACTCACTAAAGAAAGCACGGCAATGAACGGCCAAAATATTCGTATCCGTCTCAAGGCGTTCGACCATCGTATCCTCGATACGTCGACCCGTGAGATCGTGAACACGGCGAAGCGCACCGGCGCGCAGGTCCGCGGACCCATTCCGCTGCCCACCCGCATCGAGAAGTTCACCGTCAACCGTTCGCCCCACGTCGACAAGAAGAGCCGCGAACAGTTCGAGATGCGCACTCACAAGCGCCTGCTCGACATCGTCGATCCGACCCCGCAGACCGTCGATGCTTTGATGAAGCTCGATCTGGCCGCCGGTGTCGACGTCGAGATCAAGCTCTGAGCAAGACCCCGAAAAGTGGGCAACGGTTTTCGGACCGGGTCTCGCTCACAACGAAGATTAGCTAGTCCGCAAGGACAGAAAGAACAGGAAGCAAGCCGATGCGCTCCGGAGTGATCGCACAAAAGGTCGGGATGACGCGGGTCTTCACGGAGGCCGGCGAACATATCCCCGTGACCGTGCTGAAGCTCGGCAATTGCCAGGTCGTAGGCCACCGCACCGAAGAGAAGAACGGTTACGTCGCGCTCCAGCTCGGTTCTGGCAGCCGCAAGACCGTTTACATGCCCAAGGCCGAGCGCGGCCAGTTCGCCGTCGCCAAGGTCGAGCCGAAGCGTCGGGTCGAGGAATTCCGCGTCACCGCGGATGCCATGATCCCGGTCGGCGCCGAGATCCAGGCCGACCACTTCGTCGTCGGCCAGTTCGTCGACGTCACCGGCACCTCGGTCGGTAAGGGCTTTGCCGGCGGTATGAAGCGCTGGAACTTCGGCGGTCTGCGCGCCACGCACGGTGTGTCGATCTCGCACCGCTCGATCGGTTCGACCGGTGGCCGTCAGGACCCCGGCAAGACCTGGAAGAACAAGAAGATGCCCGGCCACATGGGCGTCGATCGCATCACCACGCTCAATCTTCGTGTCGTCCAGACCGATGTCGAGCGCGGCCTGATCCTCGTCGAAGGCGCCGTTCCCGGTTCCAAGGGCGGCTGGATCCGCGTGCGCGACGCCGTCAAGAAGCCGCTGCCGAAGGAAGCTCCGAAGCCCGGCAAGTTCAAGGTTGCTGGCGACGCGGAAGCCGCTCCGGCTGCGCAGGAGGCGTGAGATGGAATTGAAGGTCACCACCCTCGAAGGTAAGGAAGCCGGCTCGGTCCAGCTGTCCGACGCCATTTTCGGCCTCGAGCCGCGCGAGGACATCATCGCGCGCTGCGTGCAGTGGCAGCTCAACAAGCGCCAGGCCGGCACGCACAAGGCCAAGGGTCGCGCCGAGATCTGGCGCACCGGCAAGAAGATGTACAAGCAGAAGGGCACCGGCGGTGCTCGTCACGGCTCGGCCCGCGTGCCGCAGTTCCGCGGCGGTGGCCGTGCCTTCGGTCCGGTGGTGCGCTCGCACGCCACCGACCTGCCGAAGAAGGTCCGCGCGCTGGCGCTGAAGCATGCGCTCTCGGCCAAGGCCAAGGACGGCGATCTCGTCGTGATCGAGAAGGCCGCGCTGGAAACCGCCAAGACCAAGGCGCTGCTCGGTCACTTCTCGGGCCTGGGGCTCACCAACGCGCTCATCATCGATGGCGCCGAGCTCAACAACGGCTTTGCCGCGGCGGCCCGCAACATCCCGAACATGGACGTGCTGCCGATCCAGGGCATCAATGTCTATGACATCCTGCGCCGTCAGAAGCTCGTTCTGACCAAGGCCGCCATCGATGCGCTGGAGGCGCGCTTCAAATGACGAAGAACATCGAGCCTCGCCACTACGACGTGATCCTGTCGCCGGTCGTGACCGAAAAGGCGACGATCGCCTCGGAGCACAACAAGGTGCTGTTCAAGGTGGCCGCAAAGGCGACCAAGCCGCAGATCAAGGAAGCGATCGAGAAGCTGTTCGACGTCAAGGTCAAGAGCGTCAACACGCTGGTCCGCAAGGGCAAGGTCAAGGCCTTCCGCGGTAATCTCGGTTCGCAGTCGAACACCAAGCGCGCGATCGTGACCCTCGAAGAGGGCCACCGGATCGACGTCACCACCGGTCTGTAAGGTCGTACGACGATGGCACTGAAGACATTCAATCCCACGACGCCGGGCCAGCGCCAGCTGGTCATGGTCGATCGTTCGGCCCTGTACAAGGGCAAGCCGCTGAAGGCGCTCACCGAGGGCAAGAAGTCCTCGGGCGGCCGCAACAACACCGGCCGCATCACCGTGCGCTTCCGCGGCGGCGGTCATAAGCAGACGCTGCGCACCGTCGACTTCAAGCGCGAGAAGGTCGACGTCCCCGCGACCGTCGAGCGGCTGGAGTATGATCCGAACCGCACCGGCTTCATCGCCCTGATCAAGTATCAGGACGGCGAGCAGGCCTACATCCTGGCGCCGCAGCGCTTGGCCGTGGGTGACACCATCATCGCCGGCAACTATGTCGACGTGAAGCCGGGTAACGTGATGCCGCTCGGCAACATGCCGGTCGGCACGATCATCCACAACATCGAGGTCAAGATCGGGAAGGGCGGCCAGCTCGCCCGTTCCGCGGGCACCTACGCCCAGCTCGTCGGTCGTGACCAGGACTACGTCATCATCCGCCTGAACTCGGGCGAGCAGCGCCTGGTGCACGGCCGTTGCCGCGGCACGATCGGCGCGGTGTCGAACCCGGATCACATGAACACCTCGATCGGCAAGGCCGGTCGCAAGCGTTGGATGGGCCGTCGCCCGCACAACCGCGGTGTTGCGATGAACCCGATCGACCATCCGCACGGCGGTGGTGAAGGTCGTACCTCGGGCGGCCGCCACCCGGTCACTCCGTGGGGCAAGCCGACCAAGGGCAAGAAGACCCGCACCAACAAGTCGACCAACAAATTCATTCTCCTAAGCCGCCACAAGCGGAAGAAGTAAGGAACGCCGGACATGGTTCGTTCAGTCTGGAAAGGCCCGTTCGTCGAGGGTTCTCTGCTCAAGAAGGCAGATGCCGCGCGCGCGTCCGGCCGTCACGACGTCATCAAGATCTGGAGCCGTCGCTCGACGATCCTGCCGCAGTTCGTCGGCCTGACCTTCGGCGTCTACAACGGTCAGAAGCACGTGCCGGTGGCCGTCAACGAGGAAATGGTCGGTCACAAGTTCGGCGAGTTCTCGCCGACCCGGACCTTCCATGGCCACTCCGGCGACAAGAAAGCCAAGAAGGCTTGAGGATTAAACGATGAGCAAACCTAAGCGCGAACGGAGCCTCGCCGACAATGAGGCCAAGGCGGTCGCCCGGATGCTGCGGGTGAGCCCGCAGAAGCTCAACCTGGTCGCCCAGCTCATTCGCGGCCGGAAGGCGTCTGCCGCGCTCGCCGACCTGCAGTTTTCGCGCAAGCGGATCGCGGTCGACGTGAAGAAGTGCCTGGAATCGGCTATCGCCAATGCCGAGAACAACCACGATCTCGACGTCGACGATCTCGTCGTGGCGCAGGCCTTCGTCGGCAACGGCCTCGTGATGAAGCGCTTCGCCGCCCGCGGCCGTGGCCGCTCGGGCCGTGTCTACAAACCATTTTCGCAGCTGACGATCATCGTTCGTCAGGTCGAAGCCGAAGCAGCCGCTTAAGGGCGCAGGAGAACACGATGGGTCAAAAGATCAATCCGATCGGTCTGCGTCTCGGCATCAACCGGACCTGGGATTCTCGCTGGTTCGCCGGCAAGCAGGAATACGGCAAGTTGCTGCATGAGGACGTCAAGATCCGCGAGATCCTGCACAAGGAGCTCAAGCAGGCGGCCGTCGCCCGCATCGTGATCGAACGTCCGCACAAGAAGTGCCGCGTCACCATCCATTCGGCCCGTCCGGGCGTGGTGATCGGCAAGAAGGGCGCCGACATCGACAAGCTGCGCAAGAAGGTCGCGGACATCACCTCGTCCGACGTCGTCATCAACATCGTCGAGATCCGCAAGCCTGAGCTCGATGCGACGCTGGTGGCCGAGTCGATCGCGCAGCAGCTCGAGCGCCGCGTGGCGTTCCGCCGTGCCATGAAGCGCGCCGTGCAGTCGGCGATGCGTCTCGGCGCGGAAGGCATCCGCATCAACTGCTCGGGACGCCTGGGCGGCGCGGAAATCGCGCGCATGGAGTGGTACCGCGAAGGTCGCGTGCCGCTGCACACGCTGCGCGCCGACATCGATTACGGCGTTGCGACCGCGTTCACGACCTTCGGCACCTGCGGCGTCAAGGTCTGGATCTTCAAGGGTGAGATCCTCGAGCACGATCCGATGGCCCAGGACAAGAGAATGGCCGAGGGCGAGACGGGCGGCAGTGGTGATCGTGGTGGCCGTCAGCGCCGCGATACGGCTGCAGCCTGATCTGCACCAAGAATTTGAGGGCTTAAAGCCATGATGCAACCTAAGAAAACGAAGTTCCGGAAGGCGCACAAGGGCCGCATCCACGGCGTTGCGTCTTCGGGCGCGACGTTGGCGTTCGGCCAGTTCGGCCTGAAGGCGACCGAACCTGAGCGCGTCACCGCGCGCCAGATCGAAGCCGCCCGCCGCGCGCTGACCCGCCACATGAAGCGCGCCGGCCGCGTCTGGATCCGCGTGTTCCCCGACGTTCCGGTGTCGAAGAAGCCGGCCGAAGTCCGCATGGGCTCCGGCAAGGGCTCGCCGGAACTGTGGGTCGCGCGCGTCAAGCCGGGCCGGGTGCTGTTCGAGATCGACGGCGTCAACACCCAGATCGCGCGTGAGGCGTTGACCCTGGCGGCCGCCAAGCTGCCGATCAAGACGCGCTTCGTCGAGCGCATTGCGGAGTAATGGCCATGGCCCAGATGAAGATCGAAGACATCCGCGCGATGAGCCCCGACCAGCAGGATGACGCCATCCTGAACCTGAAGAAGGAGCGCTTCAACCTGCGCTTCCAGCGCGCCACCGGGCAGCTCGAGAACACCTCGCGCCTGCGCGAGGCTCGCCGTGACATCGCCCGGATCAAGACCGTCGCCGCGCAGACGCGCGCCAAGAAGAAGTAAGAGGCTTACGAAGATGCCGAAACGTACTTTGCAGGGCGTGGTCGTCAGCGACAAGCAAGCCAAGACCATCGTGGTGCGCGTCGATCGCCGTTTCACGCACCCGATCTACAAGAAGACGATCCGCCGTTCGAAGAATTATCACGCGCACGACGAGAGCAACCAGTTCAAGCCGGGCGACGTGGTGTGGATCGAGGAATCGAAGCCGATTTCGAAGTTGAAGCGCTGGGTCGTGATCCGGGGCGAGCACAAGAAAAGCGCCTGATCTGTTGGCTTTAGCCGACTGATTTCAGGGAAATGTTGAGCGCCGGCTGGGCTGGCGCAAAGAGAAAGAGGACGAGGTGCATCAATGATTCAGATGCAGACCAACCTCGACGTGGCCGACAATTCTGGCGCACGCCGTGTCATGTGTATCAAGGTGCTGGGAGGCTCCAAGCGCCGCTACGCGACGATCGGCGACATCATCGTCGTCTCGATCAAGGAAGCTATCCCGCGTGGCAAGGTGAAGAAGGGCGACGTGATGAAGGCCGTCGTGGTGCGCGTCCGCAAGGACATCCGCCGCGCCGACGGTTCGGTCATCCGCTTCGACCGCAACGCCGCCGTCCTGATCAACAACCAGGCCGAGCCGGTCGGCACCCGTATCTTCGGGCCCGTGCCGCGCGAACTGCGCGCCAAGAACCACATGAAGATCATTTCGCTCGCGCCGGAGGTGCTGTGATGGCTGCGAAGATCCGCAAGGGCGACAAGGTCGTCGTGCTGACCGGTCGCGACAAGGGCCGCACCGGCGAGGTGTTCGAGGTGCGTCCCGACGCCGGCACCGCGCTCGTGCGCGGCATCAACATGGTCAAGCGTCACCAGAAGCAGACGCAGGCCCAGGAGGGCGGCATCATCTCGAAAGAGGCGCCGATCCAACTGTCCAACATCGCGTATGTCGGCAAGGACGGAAAGCCGACCCGCATCGGATTCAAGATTCTGGCGGACGGCAAGAAGGTCCGCATCGCCAAGAGCTCGGGAGCTGAGATCGATGGCTGAGGCCGCTTACACGCCGCGCCTGCGCGCGGAATATGATGCGAAGATCCGCACGGCTCTGACCGAGAAGTTCGGTTACGAGAACGTCATGCAGGTTCCGCGTCTGGACAAGGTCGTGCTGAACATGGGCGTTGGCGATTCCGTCAACGACCGCAAGAAGGCCGAGACCGCCGCTGCCGAATTGACTCAGATCGCCGGCCAGAAGGCGATCGTGACCTATTCGCGCATCGCGATCGCGACCTTCAAGCTGCGTGAGAACCAGCCGATCGGCTGCAAGGTCACGCTGCGCAAGGCACGCATGTACGAGTTCATCGATCGCCTGGTGACGGTCGCGCTGCCGCGCGTCCGCGACTTCCGCGGCCTGAACCCGAAGAGCTTCGACGGCCGCGGCAACTACTCGCTCGGCATCAAGGAGCACATCATTTTCCCCGAGATCGACTTCGACAAGGTCGCGGAAGCCCGCGGTATGGACATCACCGTCTGCACCACGGCCAAGACCGACGAAGAGGCGAGGGCCTTGTTGACCGCTTTCAATTTCCCGTTCCGGCAGTGAGACGCTGACCTAAAGCCTCTCAAACGCGGATACCCAGGAGCCAAGCATGGCAAAGAAGAGTTCAGTCGAGAAGAACAACCGGCGTAAGCGGATGGTGAAGAACGCCGCGGCCAAGCGCGAGCGGTTGAAGGCGATCATCGCCGACAAGAAGCTGCCGATGGAAGAGCGCTTCGCTGCGACGTTGAAGCTGGCGGAAATGCCGCGCAACTCGTCGGCGACCCGCATCCGTATGCGTTGCGAGCTGTCGGGCCGCCCGCGCTCGAATTATCGCAAGAACAAGCTGTCCCGTATCGCGCTGCGCGACCTTGGCTCCAGGGGCATGGTCCCGGGCCTCGTGAAGTCGAGCTGGTAAGGAGGGTCGTTTAGATGTCTACGCACGATCCAATCAGCGATCTGATCACCCGCATCCGCAACGCGCAGATGCGCTCCAAGACGAAGGTCTCCACGCCCGGCTCGAAGATGCGCGAGAACGTGCTCGAGGTCCTGAAGTCCGAGGGCTACATCCGCGGTTACGCCACGCTCGAGCATCCCTCGGGCCGCAGCGAGATCGAGATCGAGCTGAAGTATTTCGACGGCGAGCCTGTCATCCGCGAGATCGAACGTGTTTCCAAGCCCGGGCGTCGCGTCTACGCCTCGGTGAAGGCTCTGCCGCGGGTCAACAACGGGCTCGGCATTTCGGTGTTGTCGACGCCGAAGGGGATCATGGCCGACCACAGCGCGCGCGACGCGAATGTGGGCGGTGAAGTCCTCTTCACGGTGTTCTGAGAAGGATTTTTCATCCATGTCACGTGTTGGCAAAAGGCCTGTGGCGGTTCCGTCGGGTGTTACCGCGACCGTTGATGGGCAGACCGTCAAGATGAAGGGGCCGAAGGGCCAGCTTCAGTTCGTCGTCCATGACGACGTCGAGGTGAAGCTCGAGAGCGGCCAGATCAAGGTCAAGCCGCGGGCAGAGACCAACCGCGCGCGGGCCCTGTATGGCACCGCTCGCGCCCAGGTCGCTAATCTGGTCGAAGGTGTCACCAAGGGCTTCGAGAAGAAGCTCGAGATCACCGGCGTCGGTTACCGCGCTGCGATGCAGGGCAAGAACCTCCAGCTGGCGCTCGGCTACAGCCATGACGTGATCTATCCGATCCCGGAAGGCATCACGATCGCCGTGCCGAAGCCCACCGAAATCACCGTGTCGGGCAGCGACATCCAGCGCGTCGGCCAGGTTGCGGCCGAGATCCGCGCCTATCGCCCGCCGGAGCCCTATAAGGGCAAGGGCGTGAAGTATGTTGGCGAATTCATCTTCCGCAAGGAAGGCAAGAAGAAGTAACGGAGCCGGTCATGTCGAAAGCCAAGGTTACGAATGCCCGGCGCAAGCGGAGTGTGCGTCTGAAGCTGCGCCGCTCCGGTGGCGGCCGTCCGCGCTTGTCGGTGTTCCGCTCGTCCAAGCACATCTACGCCCAGGTCATCGACGACCTCAAGGGCGAGACGCTGGCCTCTGCCTCCTCGCTCGAGAAATCGATGCGCGACGGCGGCAAGACCGGCGCCGACATCGATGCGGCGAAGGCGGTCGGCAAGCTGCTCGCCGAGCGCGCGGTGGAGAAGGGCGTCAAGGAAGTCGTGTTCGATCGCGGCGGCTATCTCTATCACGGGCGCGTCAAGGCTCTTGCCGACGCGGCGCGTGAGAGCGGGCTGAGCTTCTAACAGAATTTGAGGATTGAGGCGTAAGCCTCTGAAGGATTGGAAAAACCATGGCAGCTGAACGCGAACAACGTGGTGGACGCGATCAACGCGGCGGCGGACGTGAACGCAGGGAGCGCGAGGAGCGCGACAGCGAGTTCGTCGACAAGCTCGTCCACATCAATCGCGTGGCCAAGGTCGTCAAGGGCGGCAAGCGCTTCGGTTTCGCAGCGCTGGTCGTGATCGGCGACCAGAAGGGCCGCGCCGGCTTCGGTCACGGCAAGGCGCGCGAAGTGCCTGAGGCCATCCGCAAGGCGACCGAATCCGCCAAGCGCAACCTGACCCGCGTGTCGCTGCGCGAGGGCCGCACGCTCCATCACGACATCGCCGGCCGTCATGGCGCGGGCCGTGTCTACCTGCGTGCCGCCCCGGCCGGTACCGGCATCATCGCCGGCGGCCCGATGCGCGCCGTGTTCGAGACGCTCGGCGTCCAGGACGTGGTGGCGAAGTCGATCGGCTCGTCGAACCCGTACAACATGGTTCGCGCGACCTTCGACGCGCTGAAGCATCAGGATTCGCCGCGCTCGGTCGCTGCCCGCCGCAACATCAAGGTGTCCACCCTCCAGTCCCGTCGTATCGGCGGCGACGCCGAGGCGGCTGCCGACTAACGGAAGCTTTTCGGAGTAGACTCCCATGGCCAAGGCCGCAAAGACGATCAAGCTCGAGCAGACTGGCAGCGCGATCCGCCGCCATCACTCGCAGCGCTCGACGCTGATCGGGCTCAAGCTCAACAAGATCGGCCGCACCAGCGAACTGCCGGATACCCCGGCGGTCCGCGGCATGATCGAGAAGGTTCACCATCTCGTCCGCATCGTCGACGAGAAGTAAGAAGCGGCGCAGGATCCCGAAAAGCGGGCACCCGGTTTTCGGTGAAGATCGTGCGCAAGACACAAGGAGAAGGGCGATGAAGCTCAGCGATATCGCCGACAACGCCGGCTCGCGCAAGAAGCGTATGCGCGTCGGCCGCGGCATCGGTTCGGGCAAGGGCAAGCAGTCCGGCCGCGGCGGCAAGGGCCAGACCGCGCGTTCGGGCGTGCGCATCAAGGGTTTCGAAGGCGGCCAGATGCCGATGCATCGCCGTCTGCCCAAGCGCGGCTTCAACAACATCTTCCGCGTCGAGTTCGCCGAGATCAATCTCGACCGGCTCCAGGAAGCGGTCGATGCCAAGAAGATCGACGCCGGCAGCGTCGTGAACGTTGAGGCCCTGGTGAAGGGCGGCGTGCTGCGCCGCGCCAAGGCTGGCCTGCGGCTGCTCGGCCGCGGCGAGCTCAAGTCCAAGCTCAACATTGAAGTGCACGGCGCCTCCAAGACCGCGATCGCGGCGGTCGAGAAGGCCGGCGGTTCGGTGAAGATCCTCGCCCTGGCCAAGGAAGAAGGCGAGGCGGCGTAACAACTGCGTCATTGGCCCGCGCCTCGCGGGCCTTTACGCATGCGGGACGATGGACTTATCGAAGCCGAGCCCCAGATAATGTCCGGCGTCCGCTAAAGTAGCCCGGCCGCGGGCATGACGGCGCAACAGGCGGCGGGAGAAAGTCCAAGATGGTCTCTGCAGCGGAACAACTGGCAGCCAATCTCAATTTCGGTGCGTTTGCCAAGGCCGACGAACTGAAGAAGCGCATCTGGTTCACCCTGGGTGCGCTGCTCGTTTATCGGCTGGGCACCTACATCCCGCTGCCCGGCATCGATCCCAACATCTGGGAACAGGTGTTCCGGTCCCAGGCGGGCGGCATCCTCGGCATGTTCAACATGTTCGCCGGCGGCGGCATCCACCGCATGGCGATCTTCGCGTTGAACATCATGCCGTACATCTCGGCCTCGATCATCATCCAGCTCCTGACCACCGTCTCGCCGCAACTCGAGGCGCTGAAGAAGGAAGGCGAGGCCGGCCGCAAGACGCTGAACCAGTATACGCGTTATCTCACCGTTATCCTGGCCGCGTTCCAGTCCTACGGGATCGCGGTGGGCCTCGAGGGCGCCGGCAACGTCGTTAGTGATCCCGGCATGTTCTTCCGCCTGTCGACGGCGATCACGCTGACCGGCGGCACCATGTTCCTGATGTGGCTGGGCGAGCAGATCACCTCGCGCGGCATCGGCAACGGCATCTCGCTGATCATTCTAGCCGGCATCGTCGCCGAGCTGCCCGCCGCGCTCGCCAACATGCTCGAACTCGGCCGTCAGGGTGCGATGTCGACCGGTCTGATCCTGGTCGTCATCATCATGGCAGTCGCCGTGATTGCCTTCATCGTGTTCATGGAGCGCGCGCAGCGCCGCCTGCTGATCCAGTATCCGAAGCGCCAGGTCGGCAACAAGATGTTCGAGGGCCAGTCCTCGCATCTGCCGCTCAAGCTCAACACCTCGGGCGTGATCCCGCCGATCTTCGCATCCTCGCTGCTGTTGCTGCCGACCACGGTTGCGAACTTCAACGCGGGCAGCGGGCCGGAATGGTTCCAGTGGATCACCACCCAGCTCGGCCACGGCCGTCCGCTATTCCTGATCATGTATCTGGCGCTGATCGTGTTCTTCGCGTTCTTCTACACCGCGATCGTGTTCAACCCGACCGAGACCGCGGACAATCTGAAGAAGCACGGCGGCTTCATTCCGGGCATTCGCCCCGGCGAGCGTACCGCCGAATACATCGACTATGTGCTGTCGCGTATCACCGTGTTAGGTGCGATTTATCTGGCGATCGTCTGCTTGATCCCGGAGATCCTGATCTCCTACGCCTCGGTGCCGTTTTACTTCGGCGGCACCTCGCTGCTGATCGTCGTCAGCGTCACCATGGACACGGTGGCGCAGGTGCAGGGCTATCTGCTGGCGCATCAGTACGAAGGCCTGATCCGCAAGTCGAAACTGCGCGGACGCCGACGCTAAGCGCGGCGTCCTCTGAAGGCGGCGCGATTGCGCCGCCGATTCGCTGTGCCAGCAACGCGCGGCGCCTGCACGGCACCAGCCAGCCATCGGCCGCATCGGCAGCTGCTCTCACTGCAGCGCAATCACAGATTTCAAAGCCCTTCTTGGCGTCAGCCCATCCGCTCCCCTATGATATGGGTGGCGGTGCATCGCCGATTATGGTTTGCACTGTTCTTGATCTTCAAACACAGGTGCGCGACGTATCGCTCACCAATCCGGGGGGCGTACGCCGATGAGAATTATACTTCTGGGACCGCCGGGGTCGGGCAAGGGGACCCAGGCGCAGCTCTTGGTGCAGCGCTATGGCATCGTCCAGCTCTCGACCGGCGAGATGTTGCGCGCGGCCGTTGCGGCCGGAACGCCGGTCGGGCTGAAGGCCAAGGAGATCATGGCCGGCGGCGGCCTCGTGCCCGACGAGATCGTGGTCGGAATCATCTCCGACCGAATCGATCAGCCGGACGCCAAGAACGGTTTCATCCTCGATGGTTTCCCGCGCACCGTGCCGCAGGCTGAGGCGCTGGACGAGCTGCTCAAGCACAAGCATCTCAAGCTTGATGCGGTGATCGAGCTGCGCGTGAATGAAAGCGCGCTGCTGAATCGCGTCGAGACCCGCGTCGCCCAGATGCGCGCGCGCGGGGAGGAGGTCCGGGTCGACGACACCCCGGAGGTCCTGACCAAGCGCCTCGCCAGCTACCGTAGCCAGACGGAACCGCTGATTCACTACTATTCCGAGCGGCGGAAGCTCTCGACCATCGACGGCATGATGGCCATCGACGAGGTCACCCGTGCCATCCACCGCCTGCTCCTGGCGCTTGGGGCGGTCGAGCCCAAGACCCATGCCAGAAGTGCGGCCAAGACGGCCCCGGCCAAAAAGGCCAAGGCGGGGAGGAAGGCGGCCGTAAAACCGGCGAAAACGACCAAAAAGGCCGCCAAATCCCCTAAAAAGGCCGCCAAGAAAGCCGTGAAGGGCACAGGGAAGGCGACCAAGAAGACGGCAAAGAAGGCAGCCAAAAAGACCGCCAAGAAGGCTGTCAAAAAAGGTGCCAAAAAGGCTGCAAAAAAGGTCACGAAAAAGCGAGCTAAGCGCTAGCAGCGGTTGACGAAAGCCCCCGGAATCCCTTAATAAGCCCCGCATCCAAGTCGGATAGTTTCAGACGATGCCGGGCCCCAGGAAGACCGGGGGTGGGCGTCGTGTTCGCGTTTGTGAACACCTGCCCGAGAACACTAGCACTTAAAGCCCGATCCTGACGAGGATTGGCGACAGGAGAGAAGGCCGTGGCCCGTATTGCCGGCGTGAACATTCCCACCAATAAGCGCGTGCTGATCGCGCTCCAGTACATCCATGGCATCGGCCCGAAGATCGCCGGTGACATCATGGAGAAGGTGAAGATTCCCGAGGATCGTCGCGTCAATCAGCTCAGCGACGCCGAAGTGCTCCAGATCCGCGAAGTGATCGACCGCGACTACCTCGTCGAGGGCGATCTGCGTCGTGAGGTCGGTATCAACATCAAGCGTCTGATGGACCTTGGCTGCTATCGCGGCCTGCGTCATCGTCGCGGTCTGCCGGTGCGCGGTCAGCGCACCCACACCAACGCGCGCACGCGCAAGGGCCCGGCCAAGGCCATCGCCGGCAAGAAGAAGTAAGTTTTCGAACTCAGTCGCGGCGTGCGGCGAACAGGGGATGACCCGTTCGCCGCGCGCCTTTCGTTCCACAGGTGTAGCCGCTGGAATTACGGCGGCGTTTGAGATCTCCAGGAAAGGTACTCAATGGGCAAGGAAGCCACCCGCGTTCGTCGTCGTGAGCGCAAGAACATCGCCTCCGGCGTCGCGCACGTGAACTCGTCGTTCAACAACACGACCATCACCATCACCGACGCGCAGGGCAACACCATTGCCTGGTCCTCCGCCGGCACGATGGGCTTCAAGGGCTCGCGCAAGTCGACCCCGTACGCCGCGCAGGTTGCCGCGGAAGACGTCTCGAAGAAGGCGCAAGAGCACGGCATGCGCACGCTGGAAGTCGAAGTCGCCGGCCCCGGTTCGGGCCGTGAGTCGGCGCTCCGCGCACTCCAGGCCGCGGGCTTCACCGTCACCTCGATCCGCGACGTGACCACGATCCCGCACAACGGTTGCCGTCCCCGCAAGCGTCGGCGCGTTTGATACGAGGTTGCGGGCGCATTGGCGCCCGCAATGACTTTACTAAGAAGCCGCGGGAATGCTCTGCGGCCTTTCTCCAACGCCAGTATTTGAACTGTCAAAATGACTGGCCTGTATGGGTGAAACAGTGACGATCCAGAAAAATTGGCAAGAACTGATTCGGCCGAACAAGCTCCAGGTGGCGCCCGGCAGCGATCCCTCGCGTTTCGCGACCATCGTCGCCGAGCCGCTCGAGCGCGGCTTCGGCCAGACCCTCGGCAACGCCCTGCGCCGCATCCTGCTCTCCTCGCTTCAGGGCGCGGCAGTGCAGTCGGTGCACATCGACGGCGTGCTGCACGAGTTCTCCTCGATCGCGGGCGTCCGTGAGGACGTCACCGACATCGTGCTCAACATCAAGGACATCTCGATCAAGATGCAGGGCGAAGGCCCCAAGCGCATGGTCGTGAAGAAGCAGGGCCCGGGCGTCGTCACCGCTGGCGACATCCAGACCGTCGGCGACGTCACCGTGCTCAACCCGGACCTGCAGATCTGCACCCTCGACGAGGGCGCGGAGATCCGCATGGAGTTCACGGTCTCGACCGGCAAGGGCTACGTGCCCGCCGAGCGCAACCGCCCCGAGGATGCGCCGATCGGTCTGATCCCGGTCGACAGCCTCTACTCGCCGGTCCGCAAGGTCTCCTACAAGGTCGAGAACACCCGCGAGGGCCAGATCCTCGACTACGACAAGCTGACCATGACGATCGAGACCAACGGCGCGATCTCGCCGGATGACTCGGTGGCCTACGCCGCGCGCATCCTGCAGGATCAGCTCAACGTGTTCGTCAATTTCGAAGAGCCGCGCAAGGAAGTCGCCCAGGAGATCATCCCGGACCTCGCCTTCAACCCGGCCTTCCTCAAGAAGGTGGACGAGCTCGAGCTGTCGGTGCGTTCGGCCAACTGCTTGAAGAACGACAACATCGTCTATATCGGCGATCTCGTGCAGAAGTCGGAAGCCGAAATGCTCCGCACCCCGAACTTCGGCCGCAAGTCGCTGAACGAGATCAAGGAAGTGCTGGCCCAGATGGGTCTGCACCTCGGCATGGAAGTGCCGGGCTGGCCGCCGGAGAACATCGACGAGCTCGCTAAGCGCTTCGAGGATCACTACTGATCGACTTCACCGTGACGGCCGGGCTCTCCGGCCGTCATTTTCATGGGCGAACGCAGGAAGCCCACCTGAGCAACTGGTCCGACGAACCGTCGCGGCAGTTCATACGTAAGGAATAAACACATGCGTCACGGCAAGGTTCATCGGAAGCTCAACCGCACGGCCGAGCATCGCAAGGCGATGTTCGCCAACATGGCGGCCGCGCTGATCAAGCACGAGCAGATCGTCACCACGCTGCCCAAGGCCAAGGAGCTTCGCCCGATCGTCGAGAAGCTCGTCACCCTCGGCAAGAAGGGCGGCCTGTCGCTGCGCCGCCAGGCTATCGCGGAGCTGCGCGACGTCGACATGGTCAAGAAGCTCTTCGACACGCTCGCGACCCGCTACAAGGACCGCCAGGGCGGCTACACCCGCATCATCAAGGCCGGCTTCCGCTACGGCGACAACGCCGCGATGGCCGTGATCGAGTTCGTTGATCGCGACGTCGACGCCAAGGGCCAGGATTCGGGTCCGGTGCAGGAGAAGGAAGCCGAGGCGGCGTAAGACGGATCGGCAGATATGGATTGAAAACGGCGCCCTTCTGGGCGCCGTTTTTGTTTCGAGGAATAGGGCGCGTCGGAAGGACTATTCCTCCTTGATCCCCGCCTTTTGCGCGATGTCCTTCATTTCAGCGGTCTCCTTGCCGATGGCTCCCGCCCAATCGCTGTAGCGCGCAAAGCCGGGCTCGAACCCGACCTTGGCGAAGCGTTCGGCCACGGATGGGCTGTTGATCGTATCCTCCAGCGTTGCCGTCAGCTTGTCACGAACGGCCGGCGGCAGCCCCTTGGGCGCGACCACCGCGCCCCATGAGGCGAAGTCGATGTTGCCATAGCCGAGCTCGGCGAGCGTCGGCACGTCAGGCAGGAACGGCGTCCGCTTGGCCGAGAACACGGCGAACACTTTGACGGTGCCGGCCTCGATCTGCGGCTTCACGGCGATCACTGTGTCGACGTGGTACTGAATGTGCTTGCCGATAAGGTCGTTCATCGCCGGCGCACTGCCCTTGTAGGGCAGGTGGACCATCTTGATTCCGGCGGCCGATTTGAACAGCTCGCCGGCGAAATGCGAGACGGTCGCAACGCCGAACGACGCCAGCGACAGCTTGTCGGGATTGGCCTTCGCCTCAGTGACGAGCGCAGCCACGTCCTTGATCGGGTTGTCCTTGTAAGTGACCAGCGCCAGCGTGATCTTGCCGACCTGACCGAGCGGCTCGAAATCCTTGGCCGCGTCGTAAGGCACGCTTTCTTTGACGGCCGCCGGCAGCGTGAAGCTCGAATTCGAGCTGAAGAACAGGGTGTATCCGTCGGGCGCCGAGCGCGCGACTTCCTTGGCCGCGATCGTGGTGCCGCCACCGGGACGGTTCATGATGATCACGGGCTTGCCGAGACGCGTCTCCAGTTCGCCGCCGATGATGCGCGCGACCACGTCGGAGGCGCCGCCGGGCGGGAAGGGGACGATCAATTGCAATGGTTTTTCCGGATAGACCGCTTGGGCCTGCGCGAGCGAATTGCCGCTGATCAGAGCCAGCAACCCGAGCGCAACAGTGAGGGCCGTTCTTTTCATCGCAAGGTCCTTCCGTGTTCACATGAGCAAAAGAGCTCGGTCAGGCTTAGCAATATTCGTTCCAGCCGCGACAGGGGCATACGAGGCGCCATGTCGCTGCCGGAACAGCTCGTGATCGTCACTGATTGGTGAGCGCCAATTGCGGGCCAATCCGCCACGTCCGATATCCCCGTCATCGTTCTGATGGAGATACTACATGAACATCGACCTTTCGGGAAAAACTGCACTGGTGACCGGCTCGACCGCTGGCATCGGCCACGCCATCGCCAAGGGCCTCGCCGCTTCGGGCGCCAGCGTCGTGATCAACGGTCGCGGCCGGGACAAGGTCGATGCGGCCGTCCGCAAGCTGGAAGGGACCGGCGCCAAGGTCCGCGGCATCGCCGCCGACGTCTCGACGGCGGAAGGCTGCAAGGCGCTCGTGGCGGCGCTTCCCGAAATCGACATCCTCGTCAACAATGCCGGCATCTTCGAACCGAAGGAGTTTTTCGAGATTCCCGACGAGGACTGGACGCGCTTCTTCGAGGTCAACGTCATGAGCGGCGTGCGGCTGTCGCGCGCGTACTTGAAGGGCATGCTCAAGCGCAACTGGGGCCGCATCGTCTTCATCTCATCGGAGTCCGGGCTGAACATTCCCGTCGAGATGATTCACTACGGCATGACCAAGACGGCCCAGCTCTCGGTTGCGCGCGGGCTCGCGCAGCTCACCCGCGGCACCGGCGTCACCGTCAATTCCGTGCTGCCGGGCCCGACCATGTCGGAGGGCGTCGAGACGTTCGTGAAGGATCTGGCGAAGCAGAACGGCCAATCGGTGGACGAAGCCGCTGCCAATTTCGTCAAGCAGCATCGTCCGAGCTCGCTGATCCAGCGCTTCGCCAGCGTGGACGAGATCGCCAACATGGTGGTTTACGTCGCGTCGAAAGAGGCGTCCGCGACCAACGGCGCGGCGCTGCGCGCGGAAGGCGGCATCGTCAATACGATCGCTTGAGGCCGTGCATGACAGCCTATGTGATTTCCGAAGTCGAGATGCGCGATCCCGATGGATTTGAAGCCTATCGCACGCTCGCAGCGAAGACGATCACGCAGTATGGCGGGCGCTATCTCGTCCGCGGCGGCAAGGCCGAGCTTGCCGAAGGCAATCTTCCGCCGAAGGCTATCGTCATCGTCGAATTCGCCTCGATGGCGAGGCTGAAGGAATGGTACGCCTCGCCGGAATATGCCGAAGCACTGAAGCTGCGGCAGACGGCGCTGGAGCGGCGGTTGATGTTCGTGGAGGGTGCGGCCGAAGCGTAGAAACGTAGGGTGGGTTAGCCGAAGGCGTAACACACCGCTGTGTGTTTCCGCAGAGATAGAAGAGGTGGGTTACGCCCTGCGAACCGCGCTTCGCGCAGTCGCAGGGCTAACCCACCCTACGCACCGACATTGTAGCTGCTACCACCCCTCCAGCACGATCTTGCCGCGCGACTTGCCGCTCTCGAGCAGCGCGTGGGCGCGCTTGAGGTTGACCGCGTTGATCGTGCCAAAGGTCTGGTCGAGCGTGGTGCGCAACACGCCCTTGTCGATGAGGTCGGCGACGTCATTGAGCAGGCGGTGCTGCGCGATCATGTCAGGCGTCTGGAACGACGAGCGCGTGAACATCGATTCCCAGTGCACCGAGATCGCCTTGCCCTTGAATGTGCTCATGGCGAATTCCGGCGGATCGTCGATCAGGCCGAACTTGCCCTGCGGTGCCATGAACTCCGCGATCGCCTTGTAGTGCTGGTCGGTGAAGGTGAGGCTCGCGACCAGCGCGACCGGGGGCAACTTGAGCTTCTCGATCTGCTCCTTCATCGGCTGGCCATGGTCGATCACCGCATGCGCGCCGAGATCGAGGCACCATTTTTTCGATTCCGGCCGCGTTGCGGTCGCGAGCACCGTCAGCCCGGTGAGACGACGCGCGAGCTGGATCAGGATCGAGCCGACGCCGCCGGCGCCGCCGATGATCAGCAGCGTGCGCGGATCGACGCTCTTGCCGGGTACCGCGCCGAGGCGATCGAACAGCAGCTCCCAGGCGGTGATGGAGGTGAGGGGAAGGGCGGCCGCTTGCGCGAACGTCAGGCTCTTCGGCTTGTTGCCGACGATGCGCTCGTCGACCAGGTGGTATTCCGAGTTGGTGCCCTGGCGCAGGATGGAACCTGCGTAAAACACTTCATCACCCGGCTTGAACAGCGTGACGTCGGGGCCGACGGCATCGACCAAGCCGGCCGCGTCATAGCCGAGGATCTTCATCTCCCCCTCGGGCGGGGCGGCGCGCTTGCGCACCTTGTAATCGACCGGATTGGCCGAGATCGCTTTCACGGCGACGCGGATGTCGCGCCCTCCGGGCTCGGGCTTTGCGGTCTCGAAATCGATCAGTGAATCCGCGTCCTCGATCGGAAGCGATTTCTTGTAGCCGACGGCCTTCATGGCTTGTCTCCATCAGATGGCTTTGTTCGCCCGCCGCCCTAACTGTCGCTCTGGCCCCGATTTGGCAAGTACTGTAAATTCGGGGATATAGTCCCTGTTTGGATACTATTGGAAAAAACACGCATGAAACGGCGCAATTTTGCCCGGCGCCCGGGCTGCTCGGTCGAGGCGACGCTGGACCTGATCGACGGTAAATGGAAGGGCGTGATCTCTATCACCTTCAGAGCGGCACTCAGCGCTTCGGCGAACTGCGCCGCCGGATGCCGGGCATCACCCAGCGCATGCTGACCAAACAGCTTCGCGCGCTGGAGGAGGACAAGCTCGTCATCCGCAAGGTCTATGCCGAGGTGCCGCCGCGCGTGGAGTATTGCCTCTCCGAGCTCGGCGAGAGTCTCAAGCCCGTGATCGATATCCTGAAGGCCTGGGGCGAGAGCCATCAACAGCGGCTGTCCTGCGCGCCCGCGCCGCTAAGAAACCGAAACGGGCGGCGTAACTGATTGAAGGCCGCCGTAGTTCTTCACCTCTCCCCAGCGGGGAGAGGTCGAATTGCGAAGCAATTCGGGTGAGGGGGCGCCGTCATCCCCGATAGAGCCTAGCCCCTCACCCGCGCCGGAGCCTGTCATCGGGCGCGCCTTTGGCGCGACCCGTTGGGCGCGACCTCTCCCAATGGGAGAGGTGTAGAGTCTCAGAATGCAAACTGCGTGCGCATCGCCACCGCATCGAACTTCGAGCCGACATCGGCGGTCGAGATCGGCGAGGCCTGCCGCGATACCGTTCCGTGCAGATAGTCGAGCATGAAGCGGACGTTGCCGTTGACGTACCAGTTCAGTGCGAGCGTGTAGACGGTCTGCCGACCGCCGGCGACGCCGGTCGCTGCTCCCAACTGATTGTTGAGGTCGATCGTCGAGAAGCGTCCCGCGATCTCCCATGCGCCCCAGCCGCCACCGTCCAGCGAGAACGGATGCGCCGGCTTGACGCCGCTATAGGCGGCGTTCGCCGCATTGTAGGTCCGGCCTTCGCCCGTCAGCACGTAGCCGGCCTGGGCGTAGCCGCCCTGGAATTTCAGGCTCGGTGCGCCGACCAGCGGCACGCCGGTGTTGGCCGTGCGATCGACATTGTACCAGAAGTACTCGCCCTGGACGATGAAGGGTCCGTAGGTCGCCGCCGCCTCGACACTGTAGACCTGCGCGCCCGAGGCATTGGCGATGGCGCCGGTGGCGATCAGCGTGGTCGGGTCGAGACGCAATTCCGGGCGATCGCTGAGCGTGACCGTCTGCGTGTTGGCGATCAGGTTGCGTGGCGGCTGGATCAGCCACTGCGCGTCGGCGCCGATATGCACCGAATAGTCCTTGCCGCTGATCGGATTGCCTGCCACGCGCGCCACGGCGCCATATTGCTCGCTGGTGCCGGCGGGCGCCGCACTCGAGGCGGAGTGGATCGCTCCGGTCGACGGTCCCGTGACATAGCCGCCGATCCAGAGCTGGTCGTTGAACCAGCGCGCACCGGCTGCCGAGCGGAAGTCACCGGCGGCGATGTTGGTTGCGATCACGCCGGGCGAGGCGCGCTCCATGAACATGATGTCGTTGGAGCTCGTGGCTTCGTCCATGGTGTAGGGCAGGTCCATGATGCCGGCCTCGATCGCCATCCGTCCGCCGAACGGTTTTAAGCCGGTATAGCTGAGATAGGCATTCTCGACGCCGGAGACGCCACCGCCCGGAAGGGATCCCGGCGCCGTGCCGCCAAATCCGTCGGATGAGCCGCCGAAGTCGTAGACCAGCGCGAAGTTCCAGTCGTTGAAGAACTTGCCGGTGACGCCGATGCGCGCGCGGCGAACGTTCTGGCCGCTGTCGAGCTTCTGCGGTACGGTCGCCGCGGTGTCGGGACGATAGTCATAGCCGCCGACATCCCAATGCAGACGGCTGGTGATGGCGACGCAGTTCGCCTGGTCAGCGGTGCAGATGGTTGGCCGGTTGTTCGGCATCGTCACGACGACGCCGGAGGCCGGCGCCGGTCCCTTGACGGGGATCGCCGCATTGGCGTTGGCAACTGCGGCCTTTGCCTCCGAGCGCGCCTCGGCCTTGGCTTCAGCTTTCGCTTCGGCTCTGGCTTTCGCCGTGGCCGCCGTATTCGCCGCGGTTTGGCTCTGGAGCTTGTCGAGCTTCTGCTCCAGCATCTTCAATTGCTGTTTCAGCAGCGCGATCTCCTGCTCGCTGCTGCTTGCCGATTGGGCCTGGGCCTGCGAGGCCGCCAGCGCACCGGCGAGTCCAATCGCCGTGGCTGCAATTCTTGTCCTGCTCACGTCATGCCTCCATCGTTTGACGAACTTCCCCAAGTCGCAACGGGAGAGCCTAGGTGTGATCGATGACTGCCCCGCGACGCTGCGCCCGGTTGCGCGGTTCCCACTGATGCCAATTCGCCGCAACCGAATCCGCTCGACACCACAATGCTGGATGACGCGCATCATGCCAATCCACCGCTCCGGCAAATTGCCGATTCGCACGCTGTGCTTGCATCTCGGACACACTGGAAAGGGGCTGAATATTGCCGCCTGGCGCCCTTCTATTGGCGGGCGAACGCGCCTATATTCCGGCGTCTTTTCCAAGAGGTAGGAATGTTTCGATCGACCTGGACCGCCGTTGCCACGGCCTTGTGCATAGCGTTTTCAGCCCACTTCAATCCGACTGCTGCGCAGGACCGCCGGGTCCCGTCGTCGCCGGCCGAGTTGCGGCTGTCCTATGCACCGATCGTGCAGCGGGTGCAGCCGGCCGTCGTCAACGTCTATGCCGCCAAGGTGGTGCAGAACCGCAATCCACTGCTCGACGACCCGATCTTCCGTCGCTTCTTCGGCGTGCCGGGCCAGCAGCCGGAGCAGATGCAGCGTTCGCTCGGCTCCGGCGTCATCGTCGATGCCTCCGGCCTCGTCGTCACCAACGTCCATGTCATCGAGGGCGCGGACCAGGTGAAAGTGTCGTTGTCGGACAAGCGCGAGTTCGAGGCCGAGATCCTGCTGAAGGATTCCCGCACCGATCTCGCCGTGCTCCGCCTGAAGGACACCAAGGAGAAATTCCCGACCCTCGACTTCACCAATTCCGACGAATTGCTGGTCGGTGACGTCGTGCTCGCCATCGGCAATCCCTTCGGCGTCGGCCAGACCGTGACCCACGGCATCATCTCGGCGCTCGCGCGGACGCAGGTCGGCATCACCGACTACCAGTTCTTCATCCAGACCGATGCGGCGATCAATCCCGGCAATTCCGGCGGCGCCTTGGTCGACATGAGCGGCAGGCTCGCCGGCATCAACACCGCGATCTATTCGCGCTCCGGCGGCTCGCAAGGCATCGGCTTTGCCATTCCCGCCAACATGGTGCGCGTCGTCGTCGCTTCCGCCAGGAGCGGCGGCAAGGCGGTGAAGCGGCCGTGGCTAGGGGCCAGGTTGCAGGGAGTGACGCCCGAGATCGCCGAAAGCCTCGGCCTGCGCTCGCCGACCGGTGCGCTGGTCGCAAGCGTGGTGCCGAACGGCCCCGCGGCGAAGGCCGGCCTGAAATCCTCCGACCTCATCACCGGGATCGACGGCCAGACCGTGGATGACCCCAACGCCTTCGACTACCGCTTCGCGACCCGTCCGCTCGGCGGCACCGCGCAGATCGACGTGCAGCGCGGCAGCAAGCCGGTCAAGCTGACGGTGGCACTGGAGACCGCGCCCGATACCGGCCGCAACGAGCTCGTCGTCACCGCGCGCTCGCCGTTCCAGGGCGCGAAGGTCTCGACCATCACGCCGGCGGTCGCCGACGAGCTGCATCTGGATGCCGACACCGACGGCGTCGTGATCACCGATATCGGCGGCGATACCGCGGCCGCAAGTGTCGGTTTCCAAAAAGGCGACATCATCCTGGCCGTCAACAATCAGAAGATCAGCAAGACCGGCGACCTCGAGAAGGCGGCGGGTGAACGGCCGCGGATCTGGCGCATCACGCTGGTGCGCGGCGGCCAGCAGATCAACGTCACGCTGGGCGGATGAGTCCGAAGCGACCACAGGAGACGCCAACCCTCTTCGCCGCGGCGGGGCTCGATCATGACGCTCCGCATCCGCTGCCGGATCGGCTGCGTCCGCGCGCATTGTCGGAGGTCGTAGGCCAGGACCACATCCTCGGTCCCGACGGTGCGCTGACGCGCATGCTGGAAACGCGCACGCTCGGCTCACTCATCTTCTGGGGGCCGCCCGGCACCGGCAAGACCACGGTGGCGCGGCTGTTGGCGGATGCGACCGATCTGCATTTCGAGCAGATTTCCGCGGTGTTCTCCGGCGTCGCCGATTTGAAGAAGGCGTTCGATGCCGCGCGGGCCCGCCGCGAGATGGGTAAGGGCACGCTGCTGTTCGTCGATGAGGTGCATCGCTTCAATCGCGCCCAGCAGGATTCGTTTCTGCCCGTGATGGAAGACGGCACGGTGGTCATGGTCGGCGCCACCACCGAGAATCCGTCGTTCGAGCTCAACGCGGCGCTTCTGTCGCGCGCGCGTGTGCTGGTGTTTCGCTCGCTCGACGCGGCCGCGATCGAAAAGCTGTTCGCGCATGCCGAGGAGGTCGAGGGCCGCAAGCTGCCGCTCGATGCCGAGGCACGCGCGGTGCTGGTGCGCATGGCCGATGGCGACGGCCGCGCCTCGCTGACGCTCGCCGAGGAAGTCTGGCGCGCCGCGCGCAAGGACGAGATCTTCAACGCCGCGCAGTTGCAGGAGATTTTGCAACGCCGTGCCCCGATCTACGACAAGTCGGCCGACGGCCATTACAACCTGATCTCGGCGCTGCATAAGTCGGTGCGCGGCTCCGATCCCGATGCCGCGCTGTATTACCTCGCGCGCATGCTCGATGCCGGCGAGGATCCGTTGTTCCTGGCCCGCCGCGTCGTGCGCATGGCGGTGGAGGACATCGGTCTTGCCGATCCGCAGGCGCTCGTCATCGCCAACGCCGCCAAGGATGCTTTCGACTTTCTGGGGCACCCAGAGGGCGAGCTCGCGATCGCGCAGGCCGTGGTCTATCTCGCCACCGCGCCGAAATCGAACTCGGTCTATACCGCCTTCGGCACGGCGATGCAGGTGGCAAAACAGGCCGGCTCGCTGCTGCCGCCCAAGCACATCCTCAATTCCCCGACCAAGCTGATGAAGTCCGAAGGCTACGGCTCCGGCTACGAATACGACCACGACGCGCCGGATGCCTTTTCAGGCCAGGACTATTTCCCGGAAGCCCTCGGCCGCCAGACCTTTTACGACCCGCCCGAGCGCGGTTTCGAGCGCGAGATCAGGAAGCGGCTGGATTACTGGGCCAAGCTGCGCAAGGAGCGGGGCGGCTGAGGCCAAATCGCCATTTCGTCGTGACGAAACGGCACTTTTGGGCTAGGCAGGCAGCCATGAGCCGCCGCATCAAGAGAATGAACCCAAAGCCCCGTTCGCGCGACGAGCGCGATGACGCGCGTCCATTCAAGGCGCGCAGCGCGCAGAAGGCGGGGCCGCGGCCGGGCGGCAAGCCAGGTAGCAAGGCAGGCAGCAAGCCGCCGCGCTTCGCGGGCGAGCGCGCCGAGCGGCGTGCGCCCAAGGCCGCAATGGAAAAGCCTGCGCGGGAAAAGCCCGTTGAGGCATTGCTGCCGACCAAGGTGCAGACCGTCACCGTGACGGCGGACGAGAACAACATGCGCGTCGATCGCTTCCTCGAAGCGCGCTTTCCTGGCCTCTCATTCTCCCACATCCAGCGCGTCGTGCGCAAAGGCGAGCTGCGCGTCGACGGCAAGCGCGTCGACAGCAAGGACCGCCTGGAGGAGGGCCAGAGCGTCCGCATTCCGCCGCTGAAGCTCGACACGCCGAAGACGGCCGGCCCGCTCTCGGAAGCCGCGCAGAAGACGCTTGCCGCGCTGAAGGAGATGACCATCTGGGAAGACGACGACGTCCTCGTCCTCAACAAGCCCGCCGGCCTTGCCGTGCAGGGCGGCTCGGGCATGACGCGCCACATCGACCAGATGCTGGAGGTGATGCGCGATTCCAAGGGCCAGAAGCCGCGCCTCGTGCACCGTATCGACCGGGAGACGTCGGGCTGTCTCCTGATCGCCAAGACCCGCTTTGCCGCCTCGCATTTGACCGGCGCGTTCCGCTCGCGCTCGGCGCGAAAGGTCTACTGGGCATTGGTGCCGGGCCTGCCGAAACCGAAGCAGGGCCGCATCTCGACCTTCCTCGCGAAGGAGGAGGGCGAGGACGACACCATCATGCGCATCGCCCAGCATGGCGACGAGGGCGCCAGCCACGCGGTGACGTACTATGCGATGGTCGAGACCGCCGGCAACAAGCTGACCTGGGTGTCGCTGAAGCCCGTGACGGGCCGCACCCATCAGCTGCGCGCCCACATGGCCCATATCGGCCATCCCATCATCGGCGATCCCAAATATTTCAACATCGAGAACTGGGAGCTGCCGGGCGGCCTGCAAAACCGGCTGCATCTGCTCGCGCGCCGGATCGTCATCCCGCATCCGCGCGGCGGCGTGATCGACGCCACCGCACCGCTGCCGCCGCATATGCAGCAATCGTGGAATCTGCTCGGGCTCGATGCAAGCCGATTTGATCCGATCGAGAACGCGCCGGAAGAGTAGGGCTCGGCGCCGCGGCCAGCCAAAGCCCGGCGAACAGGGCCGCAACGCCCGCAAGTTCCCTTATGCCAGCCGCTCGCTTTATCGGCCGCCGCTCTTATCTTGAAAGCTTAGCATTCAGCGACCGGGACCGAAGACTCAACATGCGCGAATTGTTCGAAGAAGCTGCGGGGCAACCCCCGCCGGATCCGCGGGAATCGGCGCGCGCCTCCACGCGCACGCCCCCGCGCAAGCGCTTCTACAAGGAGGCCGGCGCAGGTGAGGCCGAGGGCGGCTTCGCCATCACCCTTGACGGCAAGCCGATCCGCACGCCCTCCGGCCGCCAGGTGGTGATCCCCTCGCGCGATCTCGCCGATGCGGTGGCTGCCGAATGGGCGGCGCAGGGCGAGACGATCGATCCCGTGACCATGCCGCTGACGCGGATCGCCAACAGCGTGGTCGAGGGCGTCGTCGACCGCGTCGAACTCGTCAGCGACGATCTCGCAAAATTCCTCGAGACCGACCTGTTGTTCTATCGTGCCGGCCACCCCGAAGGGCTGGTTGCCCGCGAGGCCGCGCATTGGGACCCCGTGCTGTTCTGGGCCGCGGAGAGGCTTGGCGCGCATTTCATCCTGTCCGAGGGCATCATGCATGTGAAGCAGCCGGACGAGGCGGTCAGGGCCGCGCGCGCCGCCCTCCCTGGAGATGCCTGGTCGGTCGCCGCGCTCCATGTGGTGACCACCCTGACCGGCTCGGCGCTGCTGGCCCTAGCGCTGGCCCATGGCGTGCGCGACGCTGGCCAGGTCTGGGCCGCCGCCCATGTCGATGAGGACTGGAACATCGACCAATGGGGCGTGGACGAGGAAGCAGCTAGCCGTCGGGCCACGCGCCTCCGGGATTTCGAGGCCGCCGTGACGGTTTTGGCGGCGGTAAAGCCGCAAGCGGCCAAAGGTCCTTAACGAGAGGTTTACGACGGCGCCTTAGGGTGGCGCTAGCATTCCCTGGGCCCTCCGAGATGCCGACGCCGATAAGCTCGATCCCTCCCGTCATTGCTGCCAGCCCTGTGGCTGATGCGACGACGCCCGATCTCGTGCTCCAGGCCGGCAGCGTCGTCGACGCCAAAGTGGTCAGCGTGCTCGCCGACAATCTGGTGCGGATCGCGATCGCGAACCTGTCCCTCGACGTGATGTCGGACGTGGCGCTGTCGCCCGGGCAACATCTCCAACTCGCGGTGTCGCAGAACGACGGCACCATCCGCCTCGCTGTCGTGGGCGGGGCAGGCGGGGCGGCGTCCGATCAGATTACGCTGACGCCGGCTGCGGCCTCGCTGGTGGAGAGCCCGCCGCTCGCGCCGTCCGCGAGCGCGGCGCGCAATACGCTGACTCCGCTGGAGCAAGTCGCCGTCACCGTGGCGTCCGCCGAGGCCGTGACCAGGCAGGGCAGCCAGGCGCCGCTGTTCGCCAATCTCGCCGCGGTCGTCACCGGCAGCGATTTGCCAGCGGGACTGAAGCAGGCCGTGCTGGACGTGCTGGCGCAGCAGACGCCGCTCACCGCCCGGCTCGATGGTGGCGATATCGAGACTGCCTTCCAAAAGTCCGGCCTGTTCCTCGAGGCCTCGCTGGCTGCCGGCGCGATGCCGTCGTCCGGCGCAATGCCCGATCTGAAGGCGGCGCTGCTCGTGCTGCGCCAGACGCTGGCCACGCTCGAAACCACCGCGCCCCAGACGCAAGGCGCCGCCATGCCTGCCAGCGTCGCGGGCGCGCCGCAGCTGGCCGCTGCGTTGGCTCGGCCAGCAGCCGAGGCCGCGCAGGCCGCATTGTCGTCAATGGCCCCCGACATCGCCCAACCGGCGCAACAGCCGCGCAATGCCAATTTCTCGGCCGCGGTGCTCGCCGACATGGCTGCCGGCGCGCCACAAATGGCGATGCCGCGGACCATGACCGCCGGCCTTGCCGCCAGCCTCTTGCAGGAGATGACGCAAAACCTGCCGCGGATCATCGGCAACGTGCCCGGCTCCAACAAGGCCGTGCCCGATGGCCACATCTTCGAGGCGGCCACCCACGCGACCACACCGCCGCCATTCCGTGGCGCATTGCCGGCGCCCCAATCCATCGCTTCGCCATCGCTCGCGCCCGATACGCCGCTGGCCGCCACCGTGCACCGCCTGCTCGACGACACCGATGCCGCGATCGCGCGGCAGACCTTGCTCCAGGTCGCCTCGCTCCCCGATCGCGCTGGTGCCAGCGGCCACCGCATCGACCCGGCCGTGCCGCAATGGAATTTCGAGATTCCCTTCGCAACCCCACAGGGCACCGCGATGGCGCAGTTCGAGATCTCGCGCGATGGCGGCAACGAATCCGCCGATCCCGCCACGCGCGCCTGGCGCGCGCGCTTCACGCTGAATGTCGAGCCGGCCGGCCCGGTGCATGCGCTGGTCACGCTGAGCGGCGACAAGACCTTCGTGCGGATGTGGGCGGAGCGGCCGGCGACCGCGCAGCAGCTCCGCGCCGGCGTCGGTGAGCTCAGCCAGGCATTGTCCAGAGCTGAGCTCAAGCCCGGTGATATCGTGGTGCGCGACGGCACCCCGCCGCAGGCCACACAGGCTCGCGCCGGCCATTTCCTGGATCGCGCCACATGAGCGATCCATCCAAGCTCGCGATTGCCCTGCATTACGAGAAGGGCACCAACGCCCCGGTCGTCATCGCCAAGGGCAAGGGCACGATCGGTGAAAAGATCGTCGAGATCGCCAAGGCCCATGACATTCCGATCGAGGAGAACGAGGTTTTGGCCGGCGCACTCTCCAAGGTCGAGCTCGGCGAGGAGATCCCGCCGGATCTCTACAAGGCCGTCGCCGAAGTGCTGGTGTTCGTGCTGCGGCTGTCCGGCCGGGGGCGGTAAACACTACCTGTCATCGTTTCACCAGATATTGGCGGCATTGTCGCGGCCACTCTCATCATCATCGGATACCAATCTTGCTGACCCGTCGTTCCACCCTTGGCCTGCTTGCCGCAGCCGTCACCCTGCCGTCACGCGCACTCGCTCATGTCGCCCCGCCGCGCAACGAAATCCGCGACAGCTTGGCCAAACGCTTCACCGATCTCGGCACATCAGGCACCTTCGTCGGCTACAAGGTCGAGGACTATCTGATCGTCGCCAGCGACAAGGAGCGCTCGGGCGAGGGGAAGCTGCCGGCCTCGACCTTCAAGATTCCAAACTCGTTGATTGCGCTCGAGACCGGCGTTGTCGCTGACCCCGACAAGGACGTATTTCCCTGGGACGGCGTGAAGCGGCCGATCGAGGCTTGGAACAAGGATCACACACTACGCAGTGCGATCGCGGTCAGCGCGGTGCCGGTCTATCAGGAGATCGCGCGCCGCATCGGCCAGGAGCGCATGCAGAAATATGTCGACGAGTTCGACTACGGCAACCGCGACATCGGCGGCGGCATCGACCAATTCTGGCTCACCGGGAATTTGCGCATCGATCCGGTCGAGCAGGTCGACTTCGTCGACCGGCTGCGCCGCCGTGCGCTGCCGATCAGCAAGCGCAGCCAGGATCTCGTCTGCGACATCCTGCCGGTGACCAAGGTCGGCGATAGCATGATCCGCGCCAAGTCGGGCCTCTTGGGCGCCGAACGCGGCGAGCCCTCACTCGGCTGGATGGTCGGCTGGGCCGAGAAGGGCGGGGCCCACACCGTGTTCGCACTCAACATGGACTGCCGCGAGCCGCGTCTCATCAGTGAGCGCATGCCGCTGACGCAAGCCTGCCTTGCCGAGATTGGCGCGATCTAGCGCTACCGCGCTGGCGCCGCTCAACTAGCATCCTCCCGCCAAGGAAAAACCGGGAGGATAACAATGAACTCAACGCCGCTCTGGCTGTCGTCGCTCACGCTTGCGGCAGCTGCCGGCTGGCTCGGCGCCACGATGTTCGCCGGCCCCGCCACCAGCAAGGAGCCACGCTTTCCGCAGCTCACCATGGATCAGCTGGACGCCAGGCAAAAGCCGCTCGGCGAACAGATCATGAAGGTGTCGAGCGTCGGCATCGGCGGGCCCTACAATCCGATGATCCGCAGTCCCGTGCTCGGCCAGCGCCTGTTCGACCTGTTCCACTATCTGCGCTGGGAGACCTCGGTCCCGGTCAAGCTCAACGAGTTCGCGATCCTGATCATCGGGCGGCAGTGGCGCTCGCAGGTGGAATGGTACGCACACGCGCCGCTGGCGGCGAAGGCGGGCCTGTCGGCCGACATCATCGCAGAGCTGAAGGCCAACAAGCGGCCCTCGAAGATGGCCGATGACGAGGCGGTGGTCTACGATTTCGTCACCGAGCTCACCACCACCAAGAAGGTCACCGACGAGACTTACGCGCGCGCGAAGAAGGTGTTCAACGACCAGCAGATCGTCGACCTCACCGCAGTCGCCGGCAATTACGTGATGGTCGCGATGCTGCTTGCCATGTCGGAGGAGACCGTGCCGCCGGACAAGCAGGAACCGTTTAGGCCGGGTGAGCCGTAGGACTCGTTATTGCAAGGAGCCGGCGACAAACTGCGGTACCGTAGGGTGGGCAAAGGCGCGCAGCGCCGTGCCCACCTTCTCTCCGTGTCATGATCTGTGATTGGTGGGCACGCTCCGCTTTGCCCACCCTACGAGAGCTGGGGCGGAGCAAACAGTCTCACCCCAATTTGAACAGCACCTGCAAGAACTCCTCCACGGCCTTGCGCGCTTCAGCGGCTGTCTTCGGATTGCCGCCGACATGCGGGTTGAGCTCGACACAGGCGTCCTTGTAGGAGAAGGGCGCGTTGGTATCGCCGTTCATCAGCACGCCGCCGTCACCTTCCTTGATGCGGCAGTTGCGCACGGTTTGCGCGTTCGCGGACACGGCGACGGTGTTGAGGCCGAGCAGGCCGCTGTCAAATCCGTGCGCGCTATCGGGATATTCGGTCAGCGACACGTCGCGCCCGGCCGCTTTGAGCCGTTCGACAAAGGCCTTGCAGCTCTTCACGGGATTGTAGTCGTCGGGTGCGCCGTGGAAGATGCGGATCGGGCGCGCGGCGACCTCGGCATCGCTCTGATACGTCGTCGAACAGTCCGGATAGAACGGGATGTAAGCCGCGAACTGGATACCTGACTTGTTCCAGAGCTTGTGGAAGCGCTCGAGGCTCGCATACAGCATCGCCTGTCCGCCGCGTGAAAAGCCCATCAGCACGATGCGATCAGGATCGACGCGGGGATGCTTTGCCAGGATCTCCAGCGAGCGGTAGATATCGATGATCAGGTTGAGCCGACCGAGCAAGGCCTGGTTCGGCCCGACCACCGTGAGGCCGCGCCCCGTAAAACCGTCGATCACGAAGGTGGAGATGCCCATGGCATTGAAGGTGTGCACCCAGGCTTCCGTAGTGGCGCCGACGCCGCTGGAGCCGTGCATCAGCACCACCACGGGAAGCTTGCCGGCGCCCTGGGCCACGCGGAATTCACCCGCGACCGTCACCGGCTTGCCGGCCGCCGCATCGCCGCTGAGGAATTGTTGGTCGGAGAGGGTGAGCGAGGAGATCGGATAGATCTCGGCGCGCGTGGCGAGTTCCTTGGGGAGGGATTGTGCGTTGGCGCCAATGCCGACGAACAGAGTTGAAATGCAAAGCGCCATAGCGACGCGGAATGCCGTCGGCATCGGGTCCCCCCTTGTGATTTTGATCGAGTAGAACAACAGGCTCGCGCGCTGTCAATTTGGCGTGCGGCAGCTCTCAGGCGGGATCGGCGGTTTTCTTCGCCGTCAGCGCCTGGTCGATCGCAAAGCCGCCGATCTCGCTCATCGCCTGCGAGATCACGTCGCCGCGTCTGGCAAAGCCGTTCGAGAGATAATCGAACTGTGTCCGCGCCAGCCGCAGCACCTCGATCGGCACGGAGACCACGGTCTCGTTGAAACTGTCGACAGAGGCGCGCAGCGTGTCGAGCTCCGTGCTGAGCTTGCCGATATGACTCTCGGCATGCTGCATCAGGCCAAGCAGCTTGCCGCGCTCGGCATCGAATGCGGCTCGCTCGGCCGCGGTCGCTGCGGTGACCTCGGCAAGCTGCGTCCGCAGCGCTGCGATCTGGCTCACCATGGCATCGCGAGCAAGCTCGGCGGCCTCGCGCAGCTCGGTGTTGCGCGTGCTCTCGACCTGCTGTTCGTGATAGAGCCGCTCGGCCGACATCGCCCGCTGTGCCAGCGATACGATCAGGCTTGCTGCGCGCAGCAGCATCTCGCCGTTCCGTCCCGACACCATGCTGGCCATGCGCCGCAGGAAGTCGATGATTTCCGACGATGAGTTCGGCGGCAGGGGGACGACCGTCGCGGACATCTCAGTGATGCTTGCGTAATGCTTGAGCCGAGGCGTAATGACCGCCGCCGTACCGACTGGGCTCACGCAACATTCGGCGCCTGATCGTGAGCTTGAAGCAAGCCTGAATCGGCTGGCCTGGTCAACTGGGCCGGACCACCAAATTTGCAGGCCGCGCGCGGGTCAGGCGTCCTTCTGCCGGCCGATCCGCCCCAGATGGGTGAAGCCGAACCCCGCGGAATATTTCAGGCCATAGCCGAGCGCCCGGTCGATGCCGATATGGGCGAGCCAGATCAAGGCGATGGACAGGGTCAAAGGCGAGGCGAGGCCGAAGCCAAGTGTCAGCAGCGACACCGGCGCCATGTAGCTGTGGGCGGCATTGTAGACCAGTGCGCCGAGTTTTGCGTCGGAGAGGTATGCCAGGAAGCTCAGGTCGGGGACGAGGAAGAGCAGGGCAAACACTAGCCAGGAGCCGTCCCACGCCCAGTAGAGCATCACCATGCCAGCGAACAGGGTGAGGCCCTCCAGCCGCAGCAGGATGTTGACACCGCCCGTCGCCGCACCAGTCTCGGCCGTTCCTTCGTCCATGCTCGCCTCCCAGGCAAAACTTTGTAATCCCTCACGCTTTCAGCCCGGACAGGGCAGCCCTGCGAGGTCGAAAGGCGCTTTCCGGCCCGCAAAATGCCGTGTTAGAACCCCGCATCACTTAAGAACTGGCGGGAGCAAATGAAACACATCCTGGACGCCCTTGAAGATCGTCGTGCCGGTGCCAAGCTCGGCGGCGGGGAGAAGCGCATCGAGGCGCAGCACGCCCGCGGCAAGCTGACGGCGCGCGAGCGCATCGAGCTTCTGCTCGACAAGGGATCGTTCGAGGAATTCGACATGTTCGTCGAGCATCGCTCCACCGAGTTCGGCATGGAGAAGACCAAGGTGCCGGGCGATGGCGTCGTCACCGGTTGGGGCACCGTCAACGGCCGCAAGACCTTCGTCTTCGCCAAGGATTTTACGGTGTTCGGCGGTTCTCTCTCGGAAACGCACGCGCTGAAAATCACGAAGCTCCAGGACATGGCGATGAAGGCGCGGGCGCCCATCATCGGTCTCTATGATGCCGGCGGCGCCCGCATCCAGGAGGGCGTCGCGGCGCTCGCCGGCTATTCCTACGTGTTCCGCCGTAACGTGCTCGCCTCGGGCGTGATCCCGCAGATCTCCGTCATCATGGGCCCCTGCGCCGGCGGCGACGTCTATTCGCCGGCGATGACCGACTTCATTTTCATGGTGAAGAACACCAGTTACATGTTCGTCACCGGCCCCGACGTGGTGAAGACCGTCACCAACGAGGTCGTCACCGCCGAAGAGCTCGGCGGTGCCTCGGTGCACGCCACGCGCTCCTCGATCGCCGATGGCGCCTTCGAGAACGACGTCGAGACGCTGCTGCAGATGCGCCGTCTGATCGACTTCCTGCCGTCCAATAACACCGACGGCGTGCCGGAATGGCCGAGCTTCGATGACATCGCCCGCGTCGACATGTCGTTGGACACGCTGGTCCCCGACAATCCGAACAAGCCCTACGACATGAAGGAATTGATCCTGAAGGTCGTGGACGAGGGCGATTTCTTCGAGATCGCGGAAGCCTTTGCCAAGAACATCGTCACGGGCTTTGGCCGCATCGCCGGCCGCACCGTCGGCTTCGTCGCCAACCAGCCAATGGTGCTGGCCGGCGTGCTCGACAGCGATGCATCGCGCAAGGCGGCGCGCTTCGTTCGTTTTTGTGATGCCTTCAACATCCCGATCGTCACCTTCGTCGACGTGCCGGGCTTCCTGCCGGGAACCGCGCAGGAATACGGCGGCCTGATCAAGCATGGCGCGAAGCTCTTGTTCGCGTACTCGCAATGCACGGTGCCGCTGGTGACCATCATCACCCGCAAGGCCTATGGCGGCGCCTTCGACGTCATGGCCTCCAAGGAGATTGGCGCCGACATGAACTACGCCTGGCCGACCGCCCAGATCGCGGTGATGGGCGCCAAGGGCGCGGTCGAGATCATCTTCCGCTCCGACATCGGCGACCCCGACAAGATCGCGGCGCGAACGAAGGAATACGAAGACCGATTCCTGTCGCCCTTCATCGCCGCCGAGCGCGGCTACATCGACGACGTCATCATGCCGCACTCGACAAGGAAGCGCATCGCCCGCGCACTGGCGATGCTGAAGGACAAGAAGACGGAAATGCCGGCGAAGAAGCACGACAATTTGCCGTTGTGAGAAAGATGTAGCCCGGATGAGCGTAGCGACATCCGGGTTCTTCCTCAGGTCCCGCATGTCGCTTCGCTCATGCGGGCTACTGGTTTCTTCTGATTTGGTATCCTTGATCCAATGACCGAAGACGATCCGACCGACGAAATCTCAGACATCGAGGACCGGATCGAAGCGCTGGCCGAGATCGCCGAGCGCTGCCGGAAGTACATCCTGGCCTCCAAGATCGCGATCGGCGGCGGTGCGACGCTGCTCTTGATCACGATCCTCGGCCTGTTCGGGACAGGTCAGACCGCTGCACTCGGGTCGATCGCGCTGGTGCTGGGTGGGATCGTGTCGCTCGGCTCGAACATCAGCACGTTGCGGCAGACGGACGAGGCCATCAGTGCTGCGGAGGCGCGACGTTCGGCGCTGATCGGAAGTATCGACCTTCGCGTCGTCGCGGATGCGCCGATGAAGCTGGTGTGACGCGCCGCGTCTACGGTGCGTAGGGTGGGTTAGCCCTGCAGATGCGCAAAGCGCATCTGCGCGGCGTAACCCACCTCTTTTCTCTCCGCGGCGACAGAATTGGTGGGTTACGCCCAGCGGACTGCGCTTCGCGCAGCCGCAAGGCTAACCCACCCTACGAGATCCCGCGCGCCTTATCCGCCGAAGCAAAATGCGCCATCTGGTCCGCACGGGCCTTCGCAAAGGCTGGGCGGGCCGTGGCCCGGGCGAGGTAAGCGCGACAGGCCGGGTGGTTCGCAAGTCCCTCGAAGCGGTCGACGGGGCGCAGCACGTCCGACATCAGGATGTCGGCGACGGAGAAGGACCCCGCCAACCATTCGCGGTGGGCCAGCACCATTTCGAGATGCTTGAGGCGGACCCCAAGGAACCCGTCCAGGAATTTCCATGCCGGCGTGTCGTCCGCGCTGCCCATGAACTTTAGCATCGCCCAGGGCAGGCTCGCCATCTCCACCGAATTGAGCGCGGCGAACACCCATTTCGTCGCCTCGACGCGGCCGCGCGGATCTGACGGCATCAACTTGTCGCTGCGTTCGCCGAGATGCAGCAGGATCGCGCCGCTCTCGAAGATCGAGAGGTCGCCGTCGGTCAGCCACGGCACCTGGCCGAAGGGCTGGTGTGCGAGATGCGTGGGGCCGCGGTCGTCGAATGGCACACTCGCGACGCGATAGGGCAAGGCGGCTTCTTCGAGCGCCCAGCGCACACGGAGGTCGCGCACGAAACCTCTCGGCATCTCGGGAACCCAATCGAAGGTAGTCAGCGTGAGATCGGCCATTTGGTGTCTCCGTGTCCTGGTTTGAAGCAAAGGACGAGCGAAGGGCACGCGTTCCGACACCGGTACCAACTGTTTTGTCGCCGGCCGATGAAGCGGCTAGTCTCGCCCCAAACAATGGGAGGAAACCCGATGCCATCAGCCTTCTTCGTCGTCCGTGCCACCGTCTCCGACGGCAGCAAGCGCGCCGCCTTCGACAGATGGTACGAGACGGAACATCTGCCCGACGCGGTGAAGGCGTTTGGCGTCAGCAGAGCCTGGCGGTTCTGGAGCCTGGACGATCCCTCGCTGCACCAGGCTATGTATCAGTTCGATGACGAGGCGAGGCTCGCCGCGATGCTGAAGGGTGATGCGCTCAAGCGCCTGACGGCCGACTTCAACCGCGACTGGCCCGACGTGACGCGCACGCGCGAGACGCTGCTGCTGGCGCAGGAGTTCGCGACGTAGGGTCGACGTAGCCCGGATGGAGCGCAAGCGTAATCCGGGGTCTTCACCCGAAGCACAAATCCCGGATTGCGCTGCGCTCCATCCGGGCTACAGGCGACATTGTCCGCTTCGCACCGAATCTGAACACTTGATTCAGCTTTGGTTCATGTCGTGACCGCGACACTTCTTCTGCATCACAGGCACGATGATCCAAGAGGAAGAAGCCATGGAGCGCCGGAACTTTTTGAAATTTGCATTGGGGGTGACGGCGGGAGCCGCCGCCTTCGCTGCGACCGCGCAGGCCGCGCCGCTGTCACCGCAGCCGGTCGCTGATCCCACCCGCATGCCGCAGGGCAGTTCCGATGCTCATCCCGCAGTCACCACCAGCGAGGAAGCCGCGCAGGCGAAGCCTGAGCAGGTGCACTGGCGTGGGCGCGGCCGGCATTGGGGCTGGCGCCGCCGACACTGGGGTTGGCGTCGCCGGCGCTGGCATCGCCGTCATTACTGGTAAGCTCGCGACAATTCGCGACTTGGACGGGGATCGCCGCCGGCGGTCCCCGTTTCGATTCTGGAGCCGCTCCGATTCCACGGCGGACGCAAGTCGGCAGCGGTGCCCAAACGAAAATGGCCGCGCAGGCTGATCCCGCGCGGCCATTTTGCAATACGAAAGGATCAGAATGGACGGCAGCGGCCGGCGTACCAGCGGAAGCCGTAGGGGCACACGCGCGCGCGGGGCACCACGACGACCGGCGCCGGCGCGACTACGACGGGGCCGGGACGCACCACGACCGGGCCGCGCATCGGACGGCAGCCGCCATAGGGCCGCGATACCAGCCGGGGCCGCAGCCGCCGGCGGCGCTGGCCGCCTCGCTGAAACCGACGACTGCGCTGGCGAGCATGACGGCGGCGAGCAGATATTTCATTTGATCTTCCTTCTGGTCCTTGGGGCAGGCTTAGGGGGATGGCGCTTGCGGCGCACAATGAATCAAAAGACACGATTCGACACGCTAAACCTATGCGTGCCGACACGTCGCGATCCAAACCTGCCGATCATGACCTGAATGCGGCATGAACGCTCCTCCGCATACGGTTTCAGGCGACAGCGATGGCGCTAGACTCTTTGTTTGACACGTTTTCTTTACGCGAGCCGGTGTCCACTTCGCTCGAAAATGCTCTAGCGGCCAAGAAAGCCCAGCACCAGCTCCCGATACTTCTCCGGCGCCTCCAGGAAGACGAGGTGACCGGTGTCCGGGATCACCTCGGCCCGCGCATTCGGCATCTTCGCGGCGAGCGCTTTGGCGAGTTCGGCGTTCTGTCCCATCTTCGCGCGCAGCGCCTCCGGCGCGTTCGGCCGTCCCGGAGCATTGTGATCGTCGGCACCCATCACGAACAGCGTGGGCAGCGTGATAAGCGGAATCTCGTGCGCCACCGGCTCGCGATAGATCATCTGGCCGGAGCTGACGAAGGCGCGCAGCCAGCGCGGATAGTCGGGGCTGCCCTTGATGTTGAAACGGGCATCGATGAACGGCGTGATCGCCTCCGGCGGCAGCTTGATCGCATAATTGGTCTGCAGCTGCTTGCGATAGCCGTCCGCCGTGAGCTTGTCCTCGGTCTCGATCATCTTCTCGGTTGGCGTCGGCGGCACGTAGAGGCGATAGTCCTCGAGCCCGATCGGCGCGGTCGGCACCAGATGGGCGATACGGTCCGGATAGGCGCGGGCGATGCGTACACCGAGCATACCGCCGAGGGAGTGGGCGACGATGTCGGCCTTGTCGATCTTGAGGTGATCGAGCAGCGCAATCGTGTTGCGCGCCAGCGTGTCGAAGTGAAGCTCGCCGGCCGGCTTGGAGGATTTGCCGAAGCCGATCTGGTCCGGCACCACGACGCGAAAGCCGGCCTCGCTCAGCATCGTGATCACGGGGGCCCAGTAGCTCGACGGGAAATTGCGCCCGTGCAGCAGCACCACGGTGCGGCCGTTCGGCTGTGCGGGCGCCACGTCCATATAGGCCATGCTGAGCTGCTCGCCGTCATTGACGAGTGGCAAGAGGTGCACGGGATAGGGATAGGCAAAGCCTTCGAGCGCGATGCCATAGGGCTCGCGCGGCGCGGTGTCGGCGGCGCGGGATGCAAGCGGGATGCTGAAGAGGGCGGCAGCGAGTGCGGCCGAGAAGATGCGGTTCATTGAGGTCTCCGGTGTGCCCGGGCAAAAGCGCGAAGCGCGTCTTCGCGACCTTGTCCCGGGCATCCACGTGCCAGCCGCAATAAAGACGTGGCTTGCCGGGTCAAGCCCGGCCATGACGAGAGGGGGAGTTCACACGGGAATGTGTGCCGTCACGCAGCTTGCGTGATCAGTCCTTCCCATTCCCGAACAGCGCGGCGAACTGCTTCTCGCCGGTGCGGGTGAAATTCACGACGCGGCTGCCGGGCGTGGCGTCGCGTGCGGCCCATTTGAGTTCGGCGAAGCGCTGCATCATGGCGGCCCCCAGCGTGCCGGCGAGATGATGCCGCCGCTCGCTCCAGTCGAGACAGGCCTTGCACACCGGGCGGCGCGGATGGGTGAGCATGTCGGGCGAGATCTGCAAATGCTTGGCGAGGAAGCGCTCGCCCTCGGCCGTCAGCTCGATCTCGTGCTTCCTCTGCCTGACCAGATGTCGCGCGCGCATGGTGTCGAGCATCTGCACGCCGAGATCACCGGCGAGATGATCATAGCAGATCCGCGCACGCCGCAACGCCGGATCCTTTGGTCCGGTGCGCACGCGCATGTGGCCGGTCCGCGCGGCAAGCCCCGCGAGGCCCTCGAGCACGCCGGCGACGTCGTCGTCGGTGAGGCGGTAGTAGCGGTGGCGGCCCTGCTTCTCCGGCTCGACGAGGCCGCCGGCCTCGAGCTTCGACAGGTGCGAGCTCGCGGTCTGCGGCGTGATGCCGGCCTCCTGCGCCAATTCGCTCGCGGTCAGCGCGCGGCCGTTCATCAGCGCGGTCAGCATGTTGGCGCGAGCGGGATCGCCGACCAGCGAAGCGACCATGGCGATGTCAGGACCTGATTTCATGCTTCGATGGTAGCCGAAGCATCGCCGTCGGGCAAGGGCGTAGTCTCTCACGGCATCGTCATTGCGAGCGCAGCGAAGCAATCCAGAGATGTTTCCGCGGAGGGATTCCTGGATTGCTTCGCTGCGCTCGCAATGACGATGTGGAAACAGGAGAGCCCATCATGTCCGTCACCGTCTTCATCCGCTACCAGCTCGATCCGTTCAAGCGCGCGCAGTTCGAGGAATACTCGAAACGCTGGCTCACCATCATCCCGAAATGCGGCGGCGAGCTGATCGGCTATTTCATGCCGCATGAGGGCACCAACAACATCGCCTTCGCGTTGATCACCTTCGAGAGCCTGGCCGCCTATGAAGCCTATCGTGCGCGGCTGCGGCAGGACGCCGAAGGCATGGCGAACTTCCATTTCGCCGAGGAGAACAAGTTCATCCTCGCGGAAGAGCGCACCTTCCTACGCAAAGTGGTATTGTAGGCCACAACATCGTTAGCAGGAGACGCCCATGATCGCCGTGATCTTCGAAGTCTGGCCGAAGCCGGAACACCGTCAGGACTATTTCGACCTCGCTGCCGACCTGAAGCCGATCCTGCAAACCATCGACGGCTTCATCTCGGTCGAGCGTTTCGAGAGCCTGACCGAGAAGGGCAAGATCCTGTCGGTGTCGTTCTGGCGGGATGAGGCGGCCGTCGAGGCCTGGCGCAACACGATGGAGCATCGCCGCACCCAGGCCAAGGGCAGGGCGAAGATATTCGCCGACTATCATTTGCGCATCGCCAGCGTCATCCGTGACTATGGCATGAACGATCGGGAGCAGGCGCCGAAGGACAGCCGCGCGGTGCACGACGCGCACTAGCGCTGCTCGGGCGCGCTACTAGCGCTGCCCTGAATGCGCGCCTATGTCTTCGCGGCCAATAAGGGAGAGAAACATGCACGTGACAACCGCTGACAAGCGCGCGACCTTCAAGAAGATGCACGAGAGCGGCTGCTTCATCCTGCCCAATCCGGTCGATGTCGGCAGCGCCAAGGCATTGCAGCATCTCGGCTTCAAGGCGATTGCGTCATCGAGCGCGGGGTTTGCCTGGACCATCGGCAAGGCCGATAATCACGTCAGCGTCGAGGACGTCTGTCAGCATCTGGCAGCATTGAGCTCCGCCGTCGACATCCCCGTGAACGCGGATTTCGAGGGCGGCTTTGCCGTCGAGCCGGACAAGGTCGCCGACAATGTCGAGCGCTGCGTGCGCACCGGCGTTGCCGGCCTGTCGATCGAGGATTCCACCGGCGACAAGGCTAAGCCGCTCTACGACCGCGCGCTTGCGGTCGAGCGGATCAAGGCCTCGCGCAAGGCGATCGGCGACAGCGGCACGTTGCTGGTCGGCCGCTGCGAGGCGTATTTGTGGGGCGTGACCGACCTCAAGCTGGTCATCGACCGGCTCACCGCCTACGCGGACGCCGGCGCCGATTGCCTCTATGCGCCGGGTTTGAAGAGCCGCGAGGACATTGCGGCGGTGGTGAAGGCGGTGCATCCAAAACCGTTCAACCTCCTGATCGGCGGCGCCGGCCTGTCGTTGCAGGAGGCTGCCGATCTCGGCGTGCGCCGCATCAGCGTCGGCGGCTCGCTCGCCCGCGCCGCCTGGGGCGGTTTCATGCGCGCGGCGAAGGAAATGGCGGAGCAGGGAACCTTCACCGAGCTCGGCAACGGCTATTCCGGCGGCGAGCTCAACAAGATGTTCAGCTGACCCATTAACGAAAAGCGGCGGGATCTCAGGTCCCGCCGCTCTCGCATCCTCTTGGTGTCATGCCCGCCTGGTACGCAATTGCGCACGGGGGCAGGGTATCCATTACGCCGCGGCTTCTCGATTCAGCCACGACTGTCTCGGAGTACTGGGTCGCCCGGTCGAGCCGGGCGACGGCAGCTATCGTGTTACTCTACTTCGCGCCATCAGACGGCGTCTGCGTATCCGGGGCCGGCTTGCTTGGTGCCGCACCCGTGGTCACGCCCGGCCCGGTGTTGTTGCGCGGCGTTACGTCGCGCATACCGGGAGGCGAGGCCGGATTGGTCGGCTGCGTCTGCGCGGTCTGCGAGGCCGGTGTGTTGCTGGCCTGGTTGGTCGTGCTGGTATTGTTCAGACCGTAGAACACGGCACCCAGCACCAGCGCAATCGCAACGGCGAACAGCGCAACTTTGCCGCTGGAGGCGGGGCCTTCGCCAAGCTCGGGATCGGCCTGAAGGTCGGCGTCCCGGCGCGCCGCGCGAAGATACTCATCGTCGGCGAGGTTCGGGCGGTACGGATCGTTGGGAAAACGGTCGTCAGCCATCGATAGGTCTCCTCGGGTTATTGCCGCGGGACAACCCGTGGATGCGAGATTCTGTTCCCGGCGCTTTATGCTTTCGTCGCATGTTGCTCCCGCCTCGGGAATCAGGAACCTGTCCAGGGAACCGTGGACTAAGTTCCATGGTGGACCGGGGAACAAATCCATGTGGAGCCTGCCGCCGACCGATAGCGTGCTGCATCTTCTGGCGTTCGTCGCCTTGACGGCGGAGGGCATGACGGCCGCACTGGCCGCCGGTCGGCGCAGCATGGACTATGTCGGCGTTTGTCTTCTCGCCTGCGTGACCGCGCTTGGCGGCGGCACGCTGCGCGACCTGTTTCTCGGTCATTATCCGCTGGTGTGGGTCGCCAACCCGATCTACCTCGCGCTGCCGGGCGGGGCAGCGCTGCTGACGATCCTGATCGCGCGGCTAGTGCATCGGCTGCATCTCGCTTTCATCGTGCTCGATGCCATCGGCCTCGTCGTCTTCACCATGATCGGCTGCAACGTCGGCTGGCAGATGGATGCCTCGCTGCCGATCGTGATCGTCTCGGGCATGGTGACAGGCTGCGCCGGCGGCGTGTTGCGCGACGTGCTCTGCAACGATGTGCCGCTCCTGTTCCGATCCGAGCTCTACGCCAGCGTCTCGGTCGTGACCGGGCTGTTCTACGCCACCGCCTTCGGTCTCAATCTCAATGTCGAGCTCTGGACGATCTTGACCTTCGTGCTCGGCCTCAGCTTCCGTCTGCTCGCGGTCCGCTACCGATGGGAGATGCCGAAATTCGTGTTCACGGGAGACGAAAAGAAATAGCGCGCTTTCTTCGCCTCGCCCCGCTTGCGGGGAGAGGCCGACGCGCGAAGCGCGGCGGGTGAGGGGGAGTCTCCGCGGGTCGAGCTGGTCGGCATACGCACAGTCATTGCGAGCGCAGCGAAGCAATCCAGAATACCTCGGCGGTGGCAGACTGGATTGCTTCGTCGCAAGAGCTCCTCGCAATGACGGTGAGGAGGCGACGGTGACGGTGACCTACTCCTCCTCTTTCCTCGCCTTCGCCACCTGCGACGGCGTCACCAGCGGGCCCGCATTGCCCCAAGAATTGCGCATGTAGTTCGTGACCGCAGCGATCTCATCGTCGGACAATTGCTTGGCATAGGCCGGCATCTCGCCGGTGTTCGGTGCGCGCGGCGTCGTCACGGTGTGGGCGCCGTCGAGGATGATGCGCAAGGTGGAGGACGGATTGATCGATTGCAGCAGCGCGTTGCCGGGCAGCGGCGGATAGATCCGCGGGCTGCCCGTGCCGTCGGCCTCATGGCAGGCGACGCAGAGCTTTGCGTAGACCGCCTGACCGGCCTTCATCTCGGCATCATCGGGCGGCGTCACGATGGTCTCGCGCCGCGCCGGCGGCAGGCTCTTCAGATAGACCGCGATTGCTTGCACATCGGCATCGCTCATCTTCGAGGTCGAGTTGACGACGACCTCCGCCATCGGCCCGCCGGCATGGCTTTTGGCATTGCGGCCGCTTTGCAGATATTCGGTGATATCGTCGGCGCTCCACGACTTCAGCCCGGTGCGCGCGGCGCCGTCGAGCCTTGGTGCATACCAGCCGCCGATCTCGCTGCCGGACAGCGCCTGCGCCTGCTTGTCCACGCCAAAATAGTTCTTCGGCGTATGGCAGGCGCCGCAATGACCGAGACCGGTGACGAGATAGCCGCCTCTGTTCCAAGCGGCACTCTGGCTCTGGTCCGGCTCGAACAGGCCGGGCTTGAAGTACAGATAGTTCCAGACCCGCATCAGGCCGCGATAGCCGAACGGCCAGCGCAGCTCCGCCGGCTTGTTGCGGTTGGCTACGGGCGCCAGCGTTCCCAGATAGGCCCGGATCGCCAGCGTGTCGTCCTTCGTCATCCGCGTGAAATAGGGATAGGGAAACGCCGGATAGTAGTTCGAACCATCAGGCGCGACGCCATAGCGCACGGCGCGCGTGAAATCGGCATCGGTCCAGGCGCCGATCCCGGTGTCGCGGTCAGGTGTCAGGTTCGGCGCATAGATCGCACCGAAGGGCGTGTCGATGCGCTTTCCGCCCGCGAACGGCTTGGCCGGATCGGCGGTGTGGCAGCCCGCGCAGCCACCGGCCTCGACCAGCGTCTTGCCGTAAGCGATCAGCTCCGGCGAGGGCTCGGCGGCGCGGGCCACGCTTCCAACTGCACTGCACAACGCCAACCCCACGAGAGCCGAGCCAACCAGAATCGTCCGCATCGAAAGTCTCTCCTGCGACCAATCGCCCGCATCCGGCAGACGGGGCATCAATTCATTTCGCGACGGCGGGGGTATGGTGACACAAATTGAAAATGCCCAGCGTGTTTCAGGCCACGAAATTGCGATTTTTACCCGGCGCTGCCTTTGGTCCAGATTTGTGATGCGGAGCGTGAAATTTCCGACATAGAGTGGCGCAGGTGGTCGGCGCGCCCTAGCTAAAAACGACGGGCAGGCAACGGCTTAAGTGGCCAAACGCCAAGAAGGGTGGAAGAGGACAGCATGGGCATCAACCAGGGTCCGATTAGTCTCGATCAGAAATATACCCAGCAAACTGGACACGTCTTCACCACCGGCATCCAGGCGCTGGTGCGCCTTCCCATGGCCCAGATCCGGCGCGATCGCGCCAATGGCCTCAACACCGCGGGCTTCATCTCCGGCTATCGCGGCTCGCCGCTCGGCGGTTATGACCAGCAGCTCTTCGCGGCGCGAAAACACCTCGAACAGTACAACGTCAAGTTCCAGCCCGGCGTGAACGAGGACCTCGCGGCGACTGCCGTGTGGGGCTCGCAGCAGCTCAACCTCTCGCCCGGCGCCAAATATGATGGCGTCGTCGGCATCTGGTACGGCAAGGGCCCCGGCGTCGACCGCTGCGGTGACGTGTTCCGCCACGGCAATGCTGCCGGCTCGGCCAAGAACGGCGGCGTCTTGTGTCTTGCCGGCGACGACCACGGCGCAAAATCCTCCACCGTCCCGCATCAGTCCGACCATGCCTTCATCTCGGCGCTGATGCCGTATCTCTACCCCTCGAGCATTCACGAAATGATCGAGATGGGTCTGCTCGGCATCGCGATGTCGCGCTACTCGGGCTGCTGGGTCGGCATGAAGGTGATCACAGAGACGGTGGAGACCACCGCCGAGATCGACCTCACCGACGAGATGAAGCCCTTCATCATCCCCTCCGATTTCGAGCTGCCGCCCGGCGGGCTCAATCTGCGCTGGCCCGACGACCGCTTCGAGCAGGACCGGCGCCTGCAGGACTACAAGGGCTTTGCCGCGATCGCCTTTGCGCGCGCCAACAGGGTCAACCGCATCACCATGGATTCGCCGAACGCCCGCTTCGGCATCATGGCATCGGGCAAGAGCTATGAGGACGTCCGGCAGGCGCTGCGCGAGCTTGGGATCACCGAGGAGGTCGCCGCCAAGATCGGCCTTCGCCTCTACAAGATCGGCATGCCCTGGCCGCTGGAGCCGGAAGGCGTGCGGCAGTTCGCCATCGGGCTCGAAGAGATCTTCATCGTCGAGGAACGGCGCGAGATCGTCGAGAACCAGGTCAAGCAGGAGCTGTTCAACTGGCGGGACGATGTTCGCCCGCGCATCGTCGGCAAGATGGACGAGCACGACAAGCGCTTTTTGACGTTCGCCGCCGAGCTCAGCGTCGCCTCGCTTGCGACCTCGCTGACCGAGCGGCTGCTTCGACTTAATCTCAACCCTGAAATTGCGGAAATGCTCCGCGTCAAGGCCGACTGGTTCAACGGCCGCCAGGCCACGCAGATGCAGGCGGTCGCGCCTGTTTCCCGCACCCCCTATTTCTGCTCGGGCTGTCCCCACAACACCTCGACCAAGGTGCCCGAAGGCAGCCGTGCGCTCGCCGGCATCGGCTGTCACTTCATGGCGCTGTGGATGGACCGTTCGACCGAGACGTTCACGCATATGGGCGGCGAGGGCGTGCCGTGGGTCGGCATCGCGCCTTTCACCAACGAGAACCACATCTTCGCGAATCTTGGTGACGGCACCTATTTCCATTCGGGCATTCTCGCCATCCGCCAGGCGATCGCCTCCAAGGCCAACATCACCTACAAGATCCTCTACAACGACGCCGTCGCCATGACCGGCGGTCAGCGCCATGACGGCGATCTCTCGCCGCAGAAGATCATGGCGCAGCTTTATGCCGAGGGCATCAGCGAGATTTACCTCGTCTCCGAGAATCCCGACGCTTATCCCGCCAACACTATCGCGCCCGGCGTGAAGAAGTATCACCGCGACGAGCTCGACAACGTCATGAAGATGTGCCGCGAATACAAGGGCACGTCTGCGATCGTGTTTGTGCAGACCTGCGCGGCCGAGAAGCGTCGCCGCCGCAAGCGCGGCTTGATGGAAGATCCGGCGCGCCGGGTGATGATCAACCCGGCGGTCTGCGAAGGCTGCGGCGACTGCTCGGTGCAGTCGAACTGCATCTCGGTCGAGCCGCTGGAGACCGAGTTCGGCCGCAAACGGGCCATCAACCAGTCGTCCTGCAACAAGGACTATTCCTGCCTGAAGGGCTTCTGCCCGTCTTTCGTCACGATCGACGGCGGTGCGCCGCGCCACCGCGCGCCGGCGGAGCTTGCCGACATCGGAGAACTGCCGGAGCCTGTGTCGCGTCCCACGCTGGATAAGCCTTACAATATCGCGGTCGGCGGCGTCGGCGGCACCGGTGTGCTCACCATCGGCGCGCTGCTCGGCATGGCCGCTCATATCGAGGGCAAGGCCTCGATGATCCTCGACATGTCGGGTCTGGCGCAGAAGGGTGGGGCGGTGCTCAGCCACGTCCGCCTGTCGGATCATCCGGCCGAGGTGACTTGCTCGCGCATCGTCACCGGAACGGCCGATCTCGTGCTCGCGGCCGACGAGGTGGTCGCGGTTGCCAAGGATACGATCTCACTCTGTGACTCCAGCCGCACGCACGGCATCATCAACAGCCACGTCATCCCCACCGCCGACTTCATCCTCAACCGCGATTTCAACTTCCAGACCCGCAAGCTGAACGCGGTGCTGGAGACGGCCTTGCACAAGGACTCCGTATTCTTCGATTTCACCAGACCGGCCGAGCAGCTCCTCGGCGATGCCATCGCCACCAACATGATGATGATGGGCTATGCCTATCAGAAGGGGCTGTTCCCGCTGTCGGCGGAGTCGATCGAGCAGGCCATCGAAGTCAACGGCGTCTCGATCAAGATGAACAAGGAGGCCTTCCGCCTTGGACGTCTCGCGGTCGCCGACCCCAAGCGCCTTGCCGACATGCTGAAGGGGACGAACGAGGTCGCAGCGCCCAAGACCCTGGAGGCGATGACGCTGGACGAGGTCATCGAGCATCGCGCCAAGCATCTCACCGCCTACCAGAACAACCGTCTCGCCAAGCGTTATCGCAAGCTGGTCGACCAGGTTCGCGATGCCGCCAAGCAGGGCGGCTATGGCGATGCACTGCCGCGCGCGGTCGCGGTGAACTACGCCAAGCTCCTGGCCTACAAGGACGAATACGAGGTCGCACGCCTTTATACCGATGGCGCCTTCGAGCAGCAGCTCCGCGACCAGTTCGAGGGCGACTTCAAGTTCACCTTCAATCTGGCACCGCCGATCCTCAGCAGCGGCGTCGACGCGCTGGGCCGCCCGAAGAAGCGCGCCTTCGGTCCGTGGATGCTGAACGTCTTCCGCGTGCTGGCAAAATTCAAACTCCTGCGCGGCACCCCTTTCGACATCTTCGGCCGCAGCGCCGACCGCAAGCTCGAGCGCGATTTGATCGCCGGCTACGAGAAGGACGTCTCAACCGTGCTCGGCCTGCTGTCGCCGGTCACGCACGACACCGCCGTCGAGCTGTTGTCACTGCCCGACCGCATCCGCGGCTATGGCCCGGTGAAGGAGAAGGCGGTGAACGACGCCAAGGCCCGCTATGCCCAGCTCGCCGCCGACCTCGCCAACCCGCCGCCCGCGCCACGGCAGATCGCAGCAGAGTAGGCAGTCCTGTAGGGTGGGCAAAGCGAAGCGTGCCCACGTCTTCAGGATTGATCTCGGCGAGATGGTGGGCACGGCGCGTTGCGCCTTTGCCCACCCTACAGCACCACCCCTTGCGTTGCCCGTCGGGCAAAACACTCATGCCATGGGTCAATCCGCTGGCGGGAAAATATTCCACTTTACCGAAATTCGGAATTGTCGTAGCTATCGCTCACCTCATCCCAGTCAGAGGGGCGTATCGCGATCGTCACGAAACGCGGGGTGAGTGGCGGTGGACGCGGGCTGCGTCGCACGGGGGATTGTCTCGCGTGCACGACGGGCGCGGTCTCGCGTACGGCAAAATCGTGTGGTCCTGACGCCCGGGGTCTGTGCGTCAAGTCTTGCGGTCACTCGCAAGGCGACGGGGGCAATAGTGCATCGCTCCCCGGGGAGAGCGCGACATAAGCCGTAAAGCCACTGCGCAGGGAAGGCCGGATGTTTGGCTTCACCTGTATGCCGCTGTGCATCTGTTCTTCGCGCATTTCGCGCACAGCGGACCGTGGGTGCCCAGCCGGCACCCGGTCTTCCCTGCCCCCTCTGTTCAAGGAGGGAGTAAGACGGGAGCAAAGCTCGGGCGAAGCGCGCCGCGAGGATGCGGACGTGTGTCTGGGAACGCGTTTTGAGTTGAAGAGCGCTGTCAGTGCCCACGAACTCCGTCATTGCGAGCCACCGGGTCCGCGCGAAGCGCGGCCCGATGGCTCGCAATGACGACGGGGAGGCAGCGAGCGAGCGATGCATGACCGTCATCCTGAGGTGCGAGCCTCTTCGGCGAGCCTCGAAGGACGACGGCGCGACTGTCGCGGCCCAGTCGTCGAGACAGCTCGGCCGTGCGTCCTTCGAGGCTCCCCAAGCGGCGCGCTGCGCCGCTTGTCTCGCGCCTCAGGATGACGGATCGAGTAAAGCACTTGCGCCCACCCGCTGCCCTCTCGCCCGACGGAATATTTCCGCGCTTGCCAACAAGGCATCCGCGGTTCAGAAAAAAGAGCCAAGAAGAAACGCGAGCGGAGACCTGAAGTTTGACCATCAAGGGCAAAGCCTACATTGCCGGGATTTTTGAACACCCGACCCGGCATGCGCCGGACAAATCCACCGCCCAGCTCCATGCCGAGGTCGCCAAGGGCGCGATCGAGGATGCCGGGATCAGCAAGGACGATGTCGACGGCTATTTCTGCGCGGGCGATGCGCCCGGCGGCGCCTGGCCGATGGTCGATTATCTCGGCCTCAACACCAAGAAGCTTCGTCACGTCGATTCCACCGAGACCGGCGGCTGTTCCTACATCATCCATCTCGGCCATGCGGCTGAGGCGATCGCCGCGGGCAAGTGCTCGATCGCGCTGATCACGCTCGCCGGCAAGCCGCGCACCGGCGTGATGCCGCCGCGTGCGGCCGGAGCCGAGGTCGATTTCGAGTCCGCTTACGGCGCGACCACGCACAATGCCTATGGCATGTGTGCCATGCGCCATATGCACGACTATGGCACCACGAGCGAGCAGCTGGCCTGGATCAAGGTCGCGGCCTCGCACCACGCGCAATACAATCCGCATGCGATGCTCAAGGATGTCGTCACCGTCGAGGACGTCTTGAATTCGCCGATGATCTCCGATCCCCTGCACCGCATGGATTGCTGCGTCGTCTCCGACGGCGGCGGCGCGCTGATCGTGACGACGCCGGAGATTGCGAAGAGCCTGAAGAAGCCGCTTGTGCGCCTGATCGGCCATGGCGAAGCCATGAAGGGCCCGCGTGGCGGCAAGGATCTCGACCTCACTTACTCCGCGGGGATCTGGTCCGGTCCGCGCGCGTTCGCGGAGGCCGGCATCACGCCGAAGGACATCAAATACGCTTCGATCTACGACAGCTTCACTATCACCGTCTTGATGCAGCTCGAAGACCTCGGCTTCTGCAAGAAGGGCGAGGGCGGCAAGTTCGTTGCCGACGGCAACCTGATCTCGGGCGTCGGCAAGCTGCCGTTCAACACCGACGGCGGCGGCCTGTGCAGCAATCATCCCGTCAACCGCGGCGGCATGACCAAGATCATCGAGGCCGTCAGGCAGTTGCGCGGCGAGGCGCATCCGAAGGTGCAGGTCAAGAATTGCGATCTCGCCATCGCCCACGGCACCGGCGGCCTTTTGGGTGTTCGCCACGCCGCCTCGACCGCCATTCTGGAGCGCGTGTGATGAGCGAAGCGAAAAAGTATCCGGCACCGGTCACGAACCCCGAGACCGCGGCGTTCTGGAACGCAGCCAAGGAAGGCAAGTTCATGATCAAGCGCTGCACCGCTTGCGGCGAAGCGCATTACTTTCCGCGCGCGATCTGCCCGTTCTGCTACTCCGACAAGACCGTGTGGGAGGAGGCTTCGGGCGAGGGTACGATCTACACCTACAGCCTGATGCGGAAGTCGCCGACCGGTCCTTACGCGATTGGCTACGTCACGCTGAAGGAGGGGCCGTCGGTGCAGACCAATTTCGTCGACTGCGATCTCGGGACGCTGAAGATCGGCCAGAAGGTGAAGGTGGTGTTCAAGCCAACCGACGGCGCACCGCTGCCGTTCTTCACGCCGGCCTGATGCGAAGCGAGATGTAACCCTCTCCCCTTGTGGGAGAGGGTGGCAGCCGAAGGCTGCCGGGTGAGGGGTCTCTCCACACGAGAAGTGTTACTGCAGGGCCAACCCCTCACCCGAGTGAGTTTGTTGCAAGAGCGGTGCGGCCCTCTCCCACAAGGGGAGAGGGCACATTAACGGGCATCGCCGCCTGCGGATAAGAAACTCGGAGGGGAAACTAATGTCCGCCAGATACGAAGAGCTTAAAGGCCTGAAAAATCTCGACCAGAAATACGCCTACACCGATCGCGAGGTCATGCTCTACGCCTACGGCATCGGCCTCGGCGCCGATCCCATGGACGAGAAGGAGCTCGCCTTCGTCAACGAGGGCACGCTGACGCCGCGGCCGCTGAAGGTGGTGCCGACTTTCGCGTCCGTCGCAGCATGGGGCTCAGGTCCCGGCGAAATGAACCTCAACCGCGTGATGGTGGTCGACGGCGAGCGCGACATCACCTTCCACCAGCCGCTGCCGGTCGCCGCGAACATCACGGCCGATTCCTCCGTGCTCGAGGTCTACGACAAGGGCAAGGACAAGGGCGTGGTGATCAGCCACCAGACCGTGCTGAAGAACGAGAAGGGCGAGAAGCTGGCAACGTTGGTCGCCTCGCGCTTTGCCCGCGGCGATGGCGGCTTTGGCGGGCCGAACCTGACCCAGCCCGATCCGCACAGGATTCCGTCGCGCAGCCCCGACAAGACCATCGACATCACGACGCGTCCCGACCAGGCGCTGGTGTATCGTCTCTGCGGCGACCGTAACCCGCTGCACTCGGATCCCGAGTTCGCCAAAAAGGCCGGCTTCCCGCGCCCGATCCTGCACGGCATGTGCACCTACGGCATCACCTGCCGCGGCGTGCTGCAGACCTATGCCGATTACGACGCTTCCGCCTTCCGCCAGCACGTCGCGCGGTTCTCTTCGCCGGTCTATCCCGGCGAGACCGTGACCATGGACCTCTGGAAGGATGGCAATGTGATCTCGTTCGAAGCCAAGGTGAGGTCGCGCGGCGTCACCGTGATCAAGAACGGCAAGACGGTGCTGGGCTAGCAACACGGTACGGCCGCCGTCTCCCTCGCCCCGCTCTTGCGGGGAGAGGGCGGGGTGAGGGGCTCTCACCACGAGAAGGGACGGTATTGGGACCTGTACCCCCTCACCCGGATCGCAAGGGCGATCCGACCTCTCCCCGCAAGCGGGTGGAAGAAAAAACAAACAGGGAGACGCCACCATGGGACTACTCGACGGCAAGGTTGCGCTGATCACCGGCGCGGGCGGGGGGCTCGGTGAGGCCTATGCAAAGCTGTTCGCGCGGGAAGGGGCTTCGGTCGTCGTCAACGACCTCGGCGGCCGCCGCGACGGCTCCGGGGCCGACAAGTCCATGGCGCAGCAAGTGGTGGACGCGATCAAGGCGGAAGGCGGCAAGGCGGTCGCCAACGGCGCCGACATCTCCACCATGGAGGGCGGTCAGTCGGTGTTCGACGACGCCATCAAGCACTTTGGCCGCGCCGACATCCTCGTCAACAACGCCGGCATCCTGCGCGACCAGACCTTTCACAAGGCGTCTGAAGCCGACTGGGACAAGGTCATCAAGGTGCATCTGAAGGGCACTTTCTGTTGCACCATGCCGGTGTTTCGCTGGATGCGGGAAAACGGCGGCGGCGTCATCGTCAACACCTCCTCGACCTCGGGCCTGATCGGCAATTTCGGCCAGACCAATTACGGCGCGGCCAAGGGCGGCATCTGGGGCCTGTCCAACGTGCTGGCGATCGAGGGCCGCAAGTACAACATCCGGATCTGGACGCTGGCCCCGGGCGCGCTGACCCGCATGACCGCAGACCTGCCCCGCTATAAGGAGAACCCCTCGGCGGCGCTGGGGCCGGACGGCATCGCGCCGGCTGTGCTATACATGGTCAGCGATTTGTCGGGCGACCAGACCGGCAAAGTGCTGGGCGTGTCCGGGCCCCGCGGCGTGCGCGAAATGCGGATGATGGAAATGGAAGGCTGGAAACCGCCGCACACGGGCTGGAAGGCCCAGGACATCGTCGATCACGCCAAGGAGATCTTCTTCTCCGAGGAGCAGATCAAGATGGGCGCGCGGCGGTTTTAGCCATCGAGAGAGAAACAAGGAAGACGATGAAACTCACCGCCGACGCCAAGGGCACCTTCGCAATCGCGCCGACGCCGTTCCACGACGACGGCCGCATCGACGAGCGCTCGATCGACCGCCTGACCGATTTCTACGAGGAGGTCGGCTGCGACGGCGTTACGGTGCTGGGCATCCTCGGTGAGGCGCCGAAGCTCGATGCCGCCGAGGCCGAGCAGGTCGCGGTGCGCTTCGTCAAGCGCGCCAAGAAGATGCAGGTGATCGTCGGCGTCTCCGCGCCGGGTTTTGCCACCATGCGCTCGCTGGCGAAGGCCTCGATGGATGCGGGCGCCGCCGGCGTCATGATTGCGCCGCCGCCCTCGCTGCGCACCGACGACCAGATCGTCGGCTATTTCAAGCAGGCCGCCGAGGCGATCGGGCCGGATGTGCCCTGGGTGCTCCAGGACTATCCGCTGACCCTCTCGGTGGTGTTCACCCCCGCCGTGATCCGCAAGATCGTCACGGACAATGCGAATTGCGTGATGCTCAAGCACGAGGACTGGCCGGGCCTGGAGAAGATCTCGACCCTGCGCGGCTTCCAGAAGGATGGCTCGCTCCGTCCGCTCTCGATCCTCTGCGGCAATGGCGGCACGTTCCTCGACTTCGAGATGGAGCGCGGCGCCGACGGCGCCATGACCGGTTACGCCTTCCCGGAACTTCTGATCGACGTCGTGAACCTCTCCAAGGCCGGCAAGCGCGATGCCGCGCATGATCTGTTCGACGCGCATCTGCCGCTGATCCGCTACGAGCAGCAGCCGGGCGCCGGCCTTGCCGTGCGCAAATATGTGCTGCAGAAGCGCGGCATCATCGCCTCCAGCGCGCAGCGCAAGCCCGGCGCGACCATCACCCCGACGGCGAAGGCGGAGGTCGATTATCTCCTCTCGCGCGTCGCCCGGGTCGACAAGCGCGCCAATTTCGGCCCGCAATCCAGCGCCGCAGGTTAGTCGCATGGCTGAAGCTGCCGCATCACGCCCTGCCTCGACCATTCTCCTGCTGCGCGACGGCGCGGCTGTCGACGGCAAGAGCCGCGACGAGATCGAAGTCTTCATGATGGTCCGCCATCATCAGATCGAGTTCAACTCGGGCGCGCTGGTGTTTCCCGGCGGCAGCGTCGATGCCGGCGACAAGGAGATCGTCGCCCGCTCCAACCTTTACTCGGGCGGCGAGGGCCTCAGCGAAGCGGACCGCGGTTTTCGGATCGCCGCGATCCGCGAGACTTTTGAGGAGAGCGGCATCCTGCTGGCGCGATCGAAGGAGACGGGCGCGCCGGTCGATGCCAAGCGTGCTGGCGAGATCGCCGACGCGCATCGCGTCGCGCTCAACGAGCACAAGGTCAGCTTCATGAGCATTTTGGCCGATAACGGCCTCCAGCTCGCGCTCGACACGCTCGTGCCGTATGCGCACTGGATCACGCCGGAGGGCATGCCGAAGCGCTTCGACACTTGGTTCTTTCTTGCGGCAGCGCCGCCCGATCAGCTCGGCGCCCATGATGGTCGCGAGTCCACGGATTCGATCTGGGTCTCGCCGCGCGAGGCGGTGGAGGGCGGGGAGAGCGGCCGCTTCAAGCTGCCGTTCCCGACCACGCGCAATCTGATCCGGCTCGCCAAGCAGCCAAACGTGAGTGCCGCACTGGAGCACGCCCGCGAGATGTCGATCGTCACGGTCATGCCTGTGATGACCAAGACCGAAACCGGCCGCCAGCTCCGCATTCCCCGCGAGGCCGGCTACGACGGCGAGGTGTTCGAGGTCGGCGCGGTCGGCTAGGATAGTTCGACACCAAACGAAGTATCAGTGGCTGCGGACGCGCTAGGGTTCCGTTCATCGCGAATGGGCGGGACGCAACGCATGGACGACCGGCAGGGTACCAACATCGCCGTCGAGCTGGCGCTGCTGGTCGCGCTCGCAACGCTCTGGGGCGGCTCCTACACCTTCATCAAGCTCGGCGTCGCCACCATCCCGCCGATCACGCTGATCGCGGCGCGCACCACCATTGCCGGCCTGCTGCTGCTCATCGTCATGCGGGCGCGCGGCATCGGGATGCCGACGGACGCCGCGACCTGGCAGCGTTTCGCGTTTCAGGCGGTGCTCAACAGCGTGATCCCCTGGACGCTGATCGCCTGGGGCGAGCGCCATGTCGATGCCGCGCTTGCGACCATCCTCAACTCGGCCGGGCCGATCTTCACCTTCGTGCTCACGGCGCTGATCACCCGCCACGAGGCGACGCCGCCGCGAAAGCTGTTCGGCGTGATCGCCGGCATGGCCGGCATCCTGCTGATCGTCGGCGTCGATGCCTTCCATGGCATCGGCAGCGGCTTGCTGGCGGAGGCGGCGATTGTGGCCGCGACGATTTGCTATGCCTGCGCCGCGATCTTCGGCCGCAGTTTCAAGGGGCTCGATCCCATGGCGCCCGCCGCCGGCTCGCTGCTGGCGGGCGCAGCGGTGCTGATCCCGGCCTCGCTCGTCATCGAGCAACCCTGGACGCTGTCGCCCTCGCTGGCGTCCGTGTTGGCGCTGCTGGCGCTCGCGGTGTTTTCAACCGCAGCAGCGTTTGCGATCTACTTCCGCTTGATCCAGACCCTAGGCTCGGTCGGGACCACCGCGCAGGCCTATTTGCGCGTCCCGATCGGGGTTGCCATCAGCGTCGCCTTCCTGGGCGAGACCTTGAGCCGGACCGCCTGGATCGGGCTGGCCTGCGTCGTCCTCGGCGTTGCCGCCATGACGATCCCGGCCCGGCGGCGGACAAGCCTCAAAAGCTCATAGTCCGAAACGGAGGAGGGGCGGCAGGCCCGATATTAAGGATATTCGGCGGCCAGAGGCATGTTCCCCCGGGGGCGCAATACGTCGTATATTGGACCTCCATTAGCCCGGTCCCCCAAACACCAATGTCCGCCGAATTGACGCCGACCCCTGAGAAAAAGCGAACTTTTTCGCTCTCCATCGGCCAGCTCACCTTCGGCAGCTTCCTGTTGGTGCTGGCGGTGATCATCGTTACCTCGACCGCGAGCGTGATCGCGATCCGGCATATCGACACCACCTTCGCCGAGCTGCAACGGCTCCAGAGCGTCGGGGACCTCGCCGAGGACATCGACCGCCGCATGAACGAATTGCGCCTTGCCGCGCGCGACTTCGTCACCGATCCCGGCGCCGGCATCCAGTTCCAGCAGGTCGGCGAGGCGGCCTCCGCCTTAAGCGATATCCTGAAGAAGACTCGCATCGAGCTCGCGCCCGAGCAGCAGGACATGATCGACGGGGTCACCGAGCGGCTGGCGACCTACCGGACCGGGCTGGAGCGGATCTCGACCCTGATCGACCGCCGCGCCCAATTGCTTGCCGGCCTGCCGCCGCTGCGCGACCGGTTCGACGCGGCCGTCGCCGGCACTGCGGACCGCGAGCTGGCCTCTCGCCTGTCCGAGGCGCAGAGCCGCATCGCGCTCGGACTGCTGGCGCGCAACCCGTCCGCGGCCGAGCAGGCCGCGGAGGGAATGCGGGCGATGGACATCGCCGATGGCAAGCTGAGGTCGGCCGTCAACGATTACGCCGAGGCGATCATGGCGGTCGCCGTCCGCGAGCGGCAGATCGCCGACATCGACCGCGAGGTGCTGGGCACCGAGGGCCGGCTGATCGGCCGCGTCACCGAATTGCTGCGCGAGGTCAGCGCTCGGCGCGGGCACGTGCTGTCGCGCGATTTCGCCCGCACGCTGACCGAGGCGCGGTGGCAGAGCATCGTGCTCGGCACGGTCGGCGTGCTGATCGGCATCGGCGCCGCGCTGTTCGTGGTGCGCAGGACGGTCCGTCCGCTCGCCCAGATCGCGCGCTCCATTCGCGCGCTTGCGGCGGGCCAGAAAGACACGTCGATCCCGTCCGCCGACGTCGACAACGAGATCGGTGACATCGCACGGGCGGCCGAGGTGTTCCGCCGCGCGCTCGAGGAGGCCGACACCGCGCGCGAAGCGGCGGTGCGCGCGCTCACCGAGCAGCGCCTCGCCGAGGAGAGCTATCGCAAACTATTCGAAGGCTCGGTCGATGGCATCTACGTGACGACACCGGCCGGCGATCTCCTCAACGCCAATCCGGCACTGGCGCGGATGATGGGCTATGACAGCCCGCAGCACCTCATCGACAGCATCAACGACATCGCCCATACGATCTACGTCCATCCCGAGGCGCGCGCCGAATACCAGCGGCTGATGGCGCGCGACGGCATGGTGCGCGAGTTCGAATATCAGGTGCGCCAGCGCAGCGGCAACATCCTGTGGCTCTCCGACAGCGCCACCGGCGTGCGGGACGAGCAGGGCAACATCGTCCGCTACGAGGGCACGCTGCGCGATATCACCGACCAGAAGCGGGCGGAAGATGCCATCGCCGAAGGCCGGCGCCTGCTCCAGCAGGTCATCGACACCGTGCCCGCGGTGATCAATGTCAAGGACCGCGACCTGCGCTACGTGCTGATGAACCGCTACATGGCCGGCATCTTCGGCATCGAGCCGGGCGACGCACTCGGCCGCACCACGGCCGACCTGATGTCGCGCTACGGCGCGGCCAAGTCCGACGAGAGCGACAAGCGCGTGCTCAAGTTCCGCAAGGGACTCGGCTTCTATGAGGAGGAGTACAAGGACGCCTCCGGCAACATGCGGCAATGGCTGGTCAACAAGCTGCCGCTGCTCGACGCCGAAGGCGAGATCGAGCGCATCGTCACCGTCGCGCTCGACATCGGCGAGCGCAAGCGCGGCGAGCAGGAGATGCGGAAAGCCAAGGAAGCCGCCGAGACCGCGCTGCGCAATCTGCGCGAGACCCAGGCCTCGCTGATCGAGGCGGAGAAGCTCGCCGCGCTCGGGCGCCTGGTCGCCGGCGTCGCGCACGAGGTCAACAATCCGGTCGGTATCAGCCTCACGGTCGCTTCCGCGCTGGAGCGCAAGACCGCGATGTTCACGGCTGAGGTCGAGCGCGGCGAGCTCCGCCGCTCCACGCTCAACGACTTCCTCAACACCAGCCGCGATGCTTCCTCGCAGCTGGTCTCCAACCTCAACCGCGCTGCCGAGCTGATCCAGTCGTTCAAGCAGGTCGCGGCCGACCGCAACTATTCGGACCAGCGCAGCTTTGACCTCGGCGACCTCACCGAGCAGGTGGTGATGAGCCTGCGACCCGGCCTGCGCAAGCACAATCTGACGCTCAACGTCGAGTGTCAGCCGGAGCTCACCATGAACAGCTACCCCGGCCCTTACGGCCAGGTGCTGACCAACCTGTTTCTCAATTCGGTGGCGCACGCGTTCCCGGACGGCCGGCCGGGGACCATCGACATCCAGGTGCGCGAGTCCGGCAAGGACAATGTCGAGATCATCTTCTCCGACAATGGCTGCGGCATGTCGCTCGACGTCCGCCGCCGTGCCTTCGATCCGTTCTTCACGACGCGGCGCGACCAGGGCGGCACCGGCCTCGGCCTGCACATCGTCTACAGCATCGTTACTAACCGGCTCGGCGGCCGGCTCGATCTCGATTCCGAGCCGGGCGGCGGCACGCGCATCCAGATGATCCTGCCACGCATAGCGCCGCTCGAACAGGCGGCGGAATAACCAGGTCGCGGACTCATTAGCGCGCGGCGCTTCGGCGATCGTTACCCGCGAACGAGAGTCGCGCCCAGGATGAGACACCCGGCGCCCAAAATGCGTGTCAACGTGATCGGATGGTGCGGCAGGCTGAACATCCCGATGTGGTCGAACGCCAACGAACCGAGCAACTGACCCACGACGATCAACGTCAATACCGTAGCCACGCCGAGGCGCGGCACCATGAGGATGCTGGTCGCGATGAAGATCGCGCCGAAGATTCCCCCGGTCCATGCGATCAAAGGAGCTCGTCCGGCCAGGGCGGCAGCGGGTATCGGCTCGCGCACGGCGACCAGAACCAGCAGCAACGCGATTGTGCCGCCAAGATAACTCACGAACGCCGCCCACCGCGCGGATTGCATGGCATTGCCAAGACTGGCATTCAGCACCTGCTGAAAGGCGAGGCTCAGGCCTGCGGACAGGACCACGAAAGGTGCCAGGAGGTTCATGCGCGGCTCGCAGTGGCATGGAGAGGTGGAGCCAGCTTAGCGCCCGAGGCCAATTCACGTCTGGAACGAAATCGACCGTCTCAATCCGCGAACGCTGAACGGTAGGCGGCCGGCGTTGCGCCGTAAGCGCGTCGAAACAGGCGACCCAGGTGGCTCTGGTCGCAGAACGAGCCGGCATAAGCCACGTCGGCGACGGTGTCGCCGCGCTTCAAACGCGAGCGTGCCGATGCCAGTCGCAGCGCAAGACGATAGGCGGCAGGGGTCATTCCAACCTCTCGCTTGAACAGCCGAATGAAGCCATCTGTCGATCGACCCTGCCGTGCCGCGATCGTGCGGATGGCGAGATCGTCGCACGAAACCATCTCCGTCAGCGCGGCACATCGGGCCGGCCGCGTGAGACGTCTCGGGCACGGATCGTGCGAGCCGATCGCGTCGAGCATCTCGGCCGGCAAGGTTGCCCGCGAGTTGCGGATGCAGAACGGGCCAGATATCCCTTTCACCGCCGCATGATCGCTCGGTAGATAGAGATGGCTGACGATCGAGCAGGCGCCGCCGTGCGAGGCGTGCGGTACGCCCACCGGGATGACGACGATATCGCCCGCGATGGCGCGGAACTCTCCGACCGTGGTCACGTACATGCGCCATCCTTCGCTGACGGCGGCAACCTGGACATCCGGATGTACGTGACAGGCGAGCGCGACTGACTGTGCCGCCGCGAGGTGGCCGAGCTCGATCGCCGCGTCACGTGCCCATGGGCGATATGTCCACGATCCAGGCATCCCTACTGCATACGATCTATTGCTCAGGATGTCAGGGGGCTGCTGCGGATGAGCTTGGGCCGCACGTCGTGACTTATGGCGGCACGCCCTAATCGACGTCGGCGAGCCTGTGCAGCGTCGCGCCGAAGATCTGGCTCGCCTTGCCGACCAGCGCCGTGCCAGTCATCTCCCCGCGCGTCTCCGTGAAGGTGCCGCTGACGCCGATGCCGACCGGGGCGGGGCCGCCGAACAGCGGATTGTCGTTGCCGCGCGGCGAGGTGTGGCGCTGCACCAGGACCTCACCTTTGAAGGTGTTGTTGTCCTTCACCGTGTAGCTGCCGGTGTAATAAAGGTAGGCGTCGCCGCCAAGAATCTTGCCGTCGCGGAAGAGAATGACGCCACTGCCCTTGCCGACTCGACCGTCGAGCAAGGTCACGTGAATCGAATAGAGGCCGTTCTTCATAACGTCCCGCAGGTCGGCCGCCATCGCCCAATGGCGTAACCGGTAGAGCATTTATGCCAAAGCGCGTCCGCCGGCGCAACGCGTCACTTTTGCCGGTTGGCGGGAGCTGCCGTCGCGAGCCGTAGTTGTCCCGGCTTGTGCGTGACGCCGTCATGACGGTCTGATGATGAGGCGAGGCCGAACGTTGCGAATCGGAGTTGGCCCGCGAAATGCATAACCATTGTTGCACTGGCCGCGGAGTGCTGGAGCAAGACGAACGTGAGCAACTGGATCGATTCCGGCGGCGATGAGCTGCGTCTGTACGGTGCGCGTCCCACGAATTGCAAAAGCGAACGACGGCGGATCGGCAGCGCGACACGCTGGCGAGGCGTGACAAGGCTGGCGTGCGCCTTGGGCCTGATTGCGCTCGCGGCTCCCTTCGGGCACGCGCGTGACCGTGGCCAGTTCGTCAACACCAATGCGGATTTGAAGGCCTGGTTCGACGGTCTGCGTAGCGGCAAGGGGCCGTGCTGCTCCGACGCCGACGGCTCGGCGCTCTCGGACTCCGACTGGGACAGCAAGGACGGGCACTATCGTGTCCGCGTCCCGCGCTATGGCTCCGCCATCGACGGCCAGCCGCAGGAACTCGTCTGGGTGGACGTGCCGGAGGAAGCCGTGATCTCGGAGCCGAACCGGGTCGGACGGACCATGGTCTGGCCGATCTACGGCTACATGGGCGTCACCATCCGCTGCTTTATGCCCGGCAGCATGACGTAGACACACCGGGCAGCGCTTCGCTCGGAAGGCCGATGCCTGATGCCGCTCGCGTCGCGTCAGGTATACTTCTTGTCGCGCTCGAGCAGCTCGATGGAGATGCCTTCGGGGCCGCGGATGAAGCAGATGCGTACGCCGGGCCTGATCGTCGACGGCTCGCGCGTAAAGGTGACGCCCTTGGCCTTGATCTCGGCGGCGACGGCGTCGATGTCTTTTACCGTCAGACCAAAATGATCGAGGCCCTGATGCGGATGCGGGGGCGGCGGGCTGACGGCGGCGTCGCCCTCGAGCGGCGCGATGAAGATCCTGGCGCCGCCAAGGTTCACGTCGATCCGTCCGGGCGCGCGCACGATCTCGCCACCGAGGATATCCCGCAGCCAGGCTGCCGTAGCCTCCGGATCGGGGCTGCGCAGATGGACGTGATCCCAAGTGACGACTGGCATTTCATTTTCTCCCAACGCGGTCTTTCGATGTTGTGCCGCATGTGTAACGGCCCCAGCCGGCGATCGCCACTGTCTTTGCTGATTCGCAACGGGCCGGGAACCTTAGTTCGTGTTCCCGATTAAGTGAAACGGTGGCCTAGTCCGTCGTAGGACGTGCTTCAGCCGCTGTCGGTGATGAAAACCATGGACGTTAGGCTTGACCGGTTCGGGTTGGGGCGCTTCGCCGGGAGTGGCGAGCGATTGGCGCGGGCCGTGACGGTTGCGAGCGTCTCGTTTGGCCGAAGCCTGCTATGGCTGCTGGCAGCGATCATTGTCGGCTGCGGAATCTGGATGCTACTGCCTCTCTCCAAAGGCAATAGCGCGCAACCGGTGACGACCGGCCTGGCAGCCGTCGAGACGGCTCCTTCAGGCGATGCGGCAGCCGCGGGCTCGCCAGCGTCCGAAGCACAGGCGCCGGCAATGGCAGAACTCGGTCGTCTCAGGATTTCATCGCAGACCTGGCGCCGCGGCGGCCTCGGCTCGAAGGCGCTGGTGACGTTCACGCTACGAAACGACAACGACTATGCCGTAAAGGACGTCGAGATCGTCTGCGTGTTCGCGCGGCGCGACGGCAGTCATCTCACTGATCGCAGTCGTGTGCTGGCGGACCCTGTCAGCATGAAGAGCCGCAAGACCTATGCGCATATTCCCGTCGGCTTCGTCAATGTAAATGCCGACCAGGCGAAGTGTTCGCTGGTTGCAGCACGCCGCGCCTAAAGGGCGGCATTTTTCCGGATAGCGCAAAAGTTACCATCCGCAGGTCTTGGCCAAAATACTTGGCGTTGCCATTTGAACCAAAGGGGCAGGGCCAGGAACCAACTAGAGAATCGCCTGTTAAGGCGAAGAGCCCACGCGGGGATGCGGGGGGCGGAGCACGGCCAATGCCCATCTTTCGGTATTTCATCTTTGTCGGTGGAGCTTTGCTCACACTGTTGTTTGCGGCGGATTTCATGCTGCCGGCAGCACCCGTGGCGCAAGCTGTTGCGACCGCGAGCAACGACCAGCCGCTGATCCGAATCCGGTCCGATCGCCATTTGCCTGAACGTGTCGTGCTCGACACCAGCCAGCCGACGATCGCCGCGCCTGCGATGAAGACCGCCGCCGTCGTTGCGCCTCAGCCGCCAGTGCAGGCTGGCATGTCGCCCGCATTGGCCGAGATGTCGGCCAAGCTGCGGGTCCGCGAGACGTTCGCCCAATTCACGCCCGGCCCGAAGGCCGATACCGCCGCCGCAGCCCGGGCTGCTGCGGCTTCTCCGGCCCAGGCTCAACCCAAGCGCAAGGTCGTCAGGACGCATCGGGCGCCGCAACAGGGACCGCCGATGATGGTGGCCCAGCAGCCGCATTTCGGCCTTTTCAACACGACCTGGTGAGAGCACCTTTGACTCGTCTCGAACGGAGGCGGGTGGGGCTTTTTATTGGTCGGCCTCTCTGCTAATTCGAACCCATCCGAACGCCGTTCGCTGCGCGGGCTCGCCAGCAGTGTACAAGCGCGTCTCGGTTTCGGCCCAATGCTGGGCCAGGGCGCTCGTAGCTCAGCTGGATAGAGCATCGGATTTCGATTCCGAGGGTCGGAGGTTCGAATCCTTCCGAGCGCGCCACGCCTCCCTGCGTTCTAGATCTGTTCTGTATCAGCACTGATGCCGGCCACCATCGCGTGGGCTTGCGGCGTCAGCCTGCCGACACTCGGATTTGCCGGCCACGAGCCAGCGTGTCCGAGGGCGCCTCTTGGAAGGTCGCGCGGTATGCTGCGGCGAACTCACCGAGATGATGGAAACCCTGGGCGCGCGCGCATGTAGCGACGGTGGCGCCGCCGCCCTTGAGCAGGCGAGCGCGGGTCGCCCACAGTCTTTTGAGGCGAATGTACTGGTGCAGGCTCATGCCGCGCACCTTGCTGACCGCGCCGCCGAGCGTCCGGATCGAGACGCCAAACTCGCTGGCGAGATCGGCCGTATAGATCGGAGCGGTCGGATAGGCTGCGACGTAATCGTCGATCTGCTGCACGAGTTTGATCGACCGCTCGCTGCGAACGGAGGTGCTCCGATCTGACAGGGGATCGATCCGAAATAGATCATCGAGCGCGAGCAGCAGGCCTTCCTGGAGATGGGCGGCGACCTCGGTGGTCTCGAACAGGCGCGGCTGCACCGATGCGGTTCGCAGAATGTCGAGCAGGAGCTGACGTGCGTGGAGCAGGGCCGGCCAGTTCGCGACATGGGCCCGCAAATCGTCGGCACGATCGAACCAGCCCCGGTCTCGCAAGATAGGCGAGAGTATGATCATCGCGTGATGATTGGTCTGGGGCTCGACGTAGTGACATTCATCGTTACCGCGCAGTGCAACGAAGAAGCGGGCGTCGAGATCCACACCCCTGAAGTTGGCCTGAAGGTCGTCGGTCATCGCCAGGATCACCATCCCGCCCGGCATCCGATAGGCGGTGTCGAGGATGCGCGCGAACGACCTCATCACGACGATGCGGCATGCCGGCAGGGAGACGACGGCGCGGGCCGCCGCGAAGTTCGCAACGTCGAGCGGAATGCTCCTCGCGTCCTCCATCGACTCGATCGGCCGAAACGCATCGACGTCGGCAAAGCCGATCAGTTGGAGCGCGGAGGACGGGACGAGGGCGTCGAACAACATGCGTCTGGGCGGCTGCTGCAATGTGACACGCAAATGGATGTCGGTGCATCGCCATCAATGGCGAAACATCATGCTTCAGTAAATCGGATTTCGTGCCGTAGTATTGCGGACCTCATGCCATGAGGCACGGCAGATCAATGTCGCCGTCAACCTTCTCTGCTTATCGGTTGGCCGGAGGCGAGGTCGATGAAATGCAGGCGCGTGCACGCGGGACAGGCAAAGGATGCAAAGCTCCGACCCTCCTGTCTTTGTCCCTTCTCCAAATGCGTCTGGACATTCATGCCCGTCTGGGGGCATCGGAAAACGATCAAATCGGCCATCTCCGTACAATGACGAAGTGACGGATTTCATCTTTGATCTAGATCAGTTTTGGAATTGCTCCAGGCTGGCCGCACAGATGGTCAGGGTAGGCGCTCTACGGTCTCGCAAAAGCGAAGGGGCCCCAAGGGTCCCTTCGATATCACCAGCGGCGATAGCCGTAGCCATAATAGCGTGGGCCGTAGTAGCGCGGCGCATAATACCGGGGGCCGTAGTACGGCCGCGGTCCGTAATACCCATAATAGTTCGGACGCCACCAGCAACGTCCCCAGGCGTTGCAGACCATGCGGACCTGCTCGACGCCGGAGACCTCTGGCGTTGCAGGTGCGGGCGCGATGGGCATGGCGGACGCCGCCGGCGATACCGCGAGGGCACCGAACAGGGATGCGGCGACGAGGCCAATCTTGAGCTTCATGATGTCTTCCTCCGCTGACGCGATGCAGGATATCGATGATGTTCTGATCAAATTGTGGCGGAACCGAAATGTAATGCTGATGAACAAATCTTCAGCGAGCCCGCCGCAGGCGTGACCTTAATGCGCCAGACTATTCCAGGTTCGAGCGTCTGACCAATGTTGCGCTGGCGCCGGTAGGTGCCGCACGACATGCCGCCATCCTTGATCCTGCGCAATTCGCCGGCGCGGCTTCATCCCTAGTCTTGCCGCACGGCCAGCCCTTCGAGGAATTCGAAGGGCAGGCCCATGGGTTGCTTGGAGCTGTGCAATGGACAAGATGAGACTGGACAAGGGTGACTGGCTGGTTGTGTGCGACGGGCGCAAGGCGCTCATTCTGGAAAATCTCGGCGACGAGATGTTTCCGAACCTTCACACCAGGGAAGTGCATGAGCAGCCCAACCCTTCGACCGGCGCGCAAGGGACCGATGCGCCGGGCCGATTGCATGGGGCGGCCGGCGGGGCGCGCAGCTCCGTCGAACAAACCGATTGGCACGATGAGGCCGAGCGCACCTTCCTGCGGGGTCTGGCCGGCCGTCTCGATGCCGCCGTCAGTGCGGGAGAGACCTCGGCACTGACTATGGTGGCCTCACCGCGTGCGCTGGGCATGATCCGCGCTGATTATTCCGATGTCGTGCGCAAGGCGCTTCAGGGCGAGGTCGGCAAGGACCTCGTCAAGCTGCCGGTCTACGAGATCGAGAAGCAATTGCTGCGGTCGGGCGCCGCGAGATAGGGGCGCCCGCGGGGAAGGACGCGCGGCGCCTCAGTAGCAGGGGTGCCGGCGGCCGTTCTGGCCGATATAGGCGGCCGCGCCCCGGTAGCAGTGGTTGGTCGACGGGCCGTCGTAATAGGCGAAGGTGCCGGGGGTGATGCCAGGCCCGTAATTGTGCAGATAGCTGATCGGATAGGGCAGCGGGTTGGCGTATGAGCGGTGGTACCGGTGATGTCCCCGTGCGTCCGCGAGGCCAGGGGCTAGGATTGCAGCCGACAGGGCAGCAACTGCGGCTACAAGCTTCAACTTGCTCATCTCGATTCTCCGGAACCTGCGCGAATAGGTCGGCCATTTATAGCAATTCCGGGTGGCCAGGACATCGGTCCGGAGGCGCGGAATCACGCCCAAACCGGCAGATTTCCGGGTGGGTGTGACAGAATTGCCGGACATGCGGTCGAAAGCTGCCCATTTTTGGCCTTTTCGGGATGCTTAACGAATTCCCCACACAAGTATGACCAAAGACTATTCGATTAAGAATCCTGTCGTCGGCCTTTGGGGGGGCTCCTTCGAGGCCGGTCCATTCCTGAAGGCTTTCGCCGTCACGTCGCCATGCGCATCCCGCTTTTGAGCCTGCTGTCGCTCTGCCTCGCCGCCGCTACGCCGGCGCGCGCCGAGCTGCACATCACCCGCGACCACGGCGGCTATGTCGAGGAGTACAAGGCCAAGTACAAGCGCGTGCGCGAGAAGGGCGAGCGCGTCATCATCGACGGCATCTGCAATTCGGCCTGCACGCTCGTGCTCGGCATCGTGCCGATGAACAAGATCTGCGTGACGCCGCGCGCCAGCCTCGGCTTCCACCAGGCCTACTACGACAAGGCCTTCACCTTCGGCATCAAGGTCACCAGCGCCGAGGGCACCTCCGATCTGATGTCCTACTACCCCGACAAGGTGAAGGACTGGATCCGCCGCAATGGCGGGCTCACCACCGACATGAAGAAGATCAAGAACGGGGTCGAGCTCTGGAAAATCATCGATCCTTGTCCGGAAGAATGGTGAGCGGCTGAGCCGCGGCTTCCGCTGCCCGTCGCAGCGCAGCATCGCTCGTCCGGAAATTCGTATTGCCGCATGGGGCCCCATCGGGCAAGGAGGGCGGCAATGAACCATCATTCGGAAGCCCTGACCGCCCGCGCGGCGCCGATCCTGTTCGTCCTGCTCTGGAGCACCGGATTCATCGGCACGAAATACGTCGTCAACAATGCCGATCCCTTGACCTATCTCGCCATCCGCATGGCGATCGTGGTCGGCCTGATGGCGATCATCGCGGCGATTGCGCGGCCGAAATGGCCTGATGGCACCGGCATTGCGCACAGCGCGGTCGCTGGCATTCTGGTCCACGGTTTCTATCTCGGCGGCACCGCGATCGCGATCGCGCATTCGATTCCGGCCGGCCTTTCCGCGCTGATTCCGGGCCTGCAGCCGATCCTGACATCGACCATCGCCAATCGCTGGCTCGGCGAAAAGGTGACGCAGCTGCAATGGGCCGGCCTCGTGCTCGGCCTCGGCGGGGTCGTGCTGATCCTGCACAACCGCCCGATGACCGGCGAAGCCGGGCTCGGCTGGCTCGCCTCGGTGGTCTCGCTGATCAGCATCACGCTCGGCACGCTCTATCAGCGCCGCTACTGCAATCACATCGACTGGCGCGCCGGCAATCTCGTGCAATACGTGTCCGTCACCATTTTCTTCGCGATCGGAGCTTTCCTGTTCGAAGACCGTGTGGTGCACTGGACGCGGGAATTCGTGCTCGCGCTCGCTTGGCTGGCCGTGGCGCTCTCGATCGGATCGATCGGGCTGTTGTACTGGCTGATCCGCCACGCCGCGGCAACCTCGGTCGCGAGCCTGTTCTATCTGGTGCCGGCCGTGACGGCGCTGATGGCCTATCTGCTGTTCGGAGAAAAGCTGGACGCAGTTGCCATTGCCGGCATGGCGCTCTGCGCCGCAGCGGTCTTTGTGGTCAATCGACGCTCTTAGCGGATTCCAGCGCGCACAGCCCTGACGTGTGTTGACCGTTTTCGTGCTAGGGTGGGGCGGCGCGCAGCCAAACGGCGAGGGTAGGCTGGCGCTGGAGCTGTCTCCGGGCGCGCCCGCACCCGGAGATCTGCTCTGAGTGCGATCAGCGCTTGGCCTTCTTGGCCTTCTTCTTCGCCTTGGCGGCTTTCTTGGAGGCTTTCTTGGCGGCCTTCTTCGCAGACGTCCTGGCGGCTTTTTTCGCGGCTTTCTTGGACGATTTCTTTGCGGCCTTCTTCGGCGTCTTCTTCGCAGCCTTCTTGGCTTTCTTCTTCGCAGCCTTCTTCGGCGCTACCTTCTTCGCGACCTTCTTGGCGGCTTTCTTCACCTGCTTGACGGCGGTGACTGCGGCGTCCCTGGTCGCTTCCACGGCGGTGGTGATCGTGCCCATCGCCTGCTCTGTGATCGGCTTCTCGTCGTCCATGTCGTCCCCCATTGTTTGAACGAAGCGATGACGATAGCGGGTTTCAAAATTGTGTCAAAGCAACGCTCAACCTTTGCGGATCTTTGCGTAGGCGGCGAGCGCTCGCATCCCTTGGCATGATCGACGATCAGCTGCGGGCATGATGCCCGCGCTCGCAAGCTCGATCGGCGTTGCCTGCTACGGCGGGTAGATCAGCTTCGCCGGGAGGCCTTTCGGCTCCGGCACCCAGCGCTCGGCTTTCGATGGCATCGCTTGGCGATCTTTGGCGGAGGACGCAGCTCCTTCCATGCGAGCAGGGGGCGCCAGGCGCCAGCACGGGCCGCTGGTCAGAGGTGTCTTCGTTTACGATTTGGAAAGTATGGCGCGGGCCGCGGTGCGAACGGTCGTTAATGGGACCGTAAGCCGATTGCACGAATATGCAGGAATTGCGGGGGTCATTCCATCCATGTCGAACCTTCTCACGGCGAAGTTCCTGCCGCAGTTCAAACTCGGCACCAAGGCCGTCCTGTGCGCGGTACTGCTGATCGCCATGAATACGGCGCTCGTGGTCGGCGCCGGCTATTGGTCGCTGACGTCCGCCTTCAATGATCGTGCGCTGCGCGACATCGAGGTCAATCTGCGCACGCTGGCTTTGGCTTTTGCCGAGACCGTTCCAGACGTCAAGATCACGATGTGGGATGGCGCCGTCCAGCGCGCCGAGATTCCCAAGATGCCCGACCTCAGGGATCACGCCATCGTCGATCGCGCGGTGTCCTATGTCGGCGGCAATGCGACCCTGTTCGTGTTCGACGAGGCGAGCGGGCAATTCGTGCGACGCTCGACCAACGTGAAGAAGGAAAATGGCGACCGCGCCGTCGGCACCCAGCTTGCCGCCGATCATCCGGGGCAGGCGCCGCTGCGTCGTGGCGAGGCCTATAAGGGACCGGCCACGCTGTTCGGCAAGACGTTCATGACCGCCTATTTCCCAATTCTGGACGCGACCGGCAAGGTCGCCGGCATCCTCTATGTCGGCATTCCGATGGCCCAGTTCGAGAGCATGCTGTCCCAGGCGATCGAGAGCATGACCGCCGCCGCGGGTCTCGCCGCGCTCCTGGTCCTGATCCTCACCTTGGTGATCGTCCGCCGGGTCACGAAACCGCTCACCTCGGTCACGCATTCGCTCACGGCGCTTGCCAACGGCCAGAGCGACGTTGCGATCGAGTGTGAGGACCGCGCCGACGAGATCGGCGAAATCGCCCGCACGGTCGCGGTGTTCAAGAGCAATTCGCTGGAGCGGGCGCGCCTGCGCAGCGAGCAGGCGGCGGCCACAGCTGCGGCTGCCGAGCAGCGCAAATCCGACCTGCGCAACTTCGTCGAGGAGTTCCGCGGCAGCGTCGGCGGTATCCTCGACAAGGTGCTGACATCGTCGGGCGAGTTCGAGCGCGTGGCGCGGCAGCTTACCGATGTCGCGCGCTCCACCGCCGATCTGTCGGCGCGGTCCGCCGGAGCCTCCGAGAACGCCTCTGAGCACGTGCGTTCGGCTGCGTCAGCCTCCGACGAGCTGTCTCAATCGATCTCCGAGATCACGCGCCGGGTGCAGGAATCCAACGAGATCTCCGCCGAGGCGGTGCGGCAGGCCGAGGCGACCGATCAGCGCATCGCGCAGCTCTCGGAAGCCGGCGCGCGCATCGGCGACGTCGTCAAGCTGATCACCTCGATCGCCGAGCAGACCAACCTGTTGGCACTGAACGCCACCATCGAGGCTGCGCGCGCGGGCGATGCCGGCCGCGGCTTCGCGGTGGTGGCTCAGGAGGTTAAGACGCTCGCTGGCCAGACCGCCAAGGCGACCGACGAGATCTCGAACCAGATCGAAAGCATGCAGCTTGCGACCGAGGAATCGGTAGCCGCCATCAAGGCGATCAGCCAGACCATCGAGCGCATCAGCGGCATCGCCGGCTCGATCTCGGCTGCGGTCGAGCAGCAGAAAAGCGCGACCCACAACATCGTGGCCAGCGTTCGCGCGGCGGTATCGGGCACGGCCGATGTCGCCGTCAATGTCCGTCACGCCGCCAAGGGTGCGAGCGAGACCGGCGAGACCTCGAGCCGGATGTTTGCCTCCGCCCAGGCGCTGTCGGGCGAGAGCCTGCATCTGAAGGCCGAGGTCGACGGCTTCCTCGACCGCGTCCACGCGGCGTGATCCAACGCAGCCGTTCCGGGGCGGTGCGCTAGCACCGAACCCCGGTGCGCAATTGCGCACCTGAGGTCTGGTCCTTCGGACCATTTTGCAGTCGCTATCGGCGACTGCCAAAAGTCACTTCGGCTGCGGCACGATGCGGATGTAGGGCTTCGGCTCCTTCCAGCCCTGCGGGTAGATCGTCTTGGCCTCGTCATTGGAGACCGAGCCCGCGATGATGACGTCCTCGCCCTGGGTCCAATCGGCCGGCGTCGCGACGCGATGCTTGGCGGTGAGCTGGAGCGAGTCGATGGCGCGCAGGATCTCCTGGAAGTTCCGCCCCGTGGTCATCGGATAGACCAGCACCAGCTTGATCTTCTTGTCCGGCCCGATGACGAAGACGTTGCGGACGGTCTGATTGTCGGCCGGCGTGCGGGTGAGGGGATCGCCCGAGGTCGAGGCCGGCAGCATCTCGTAGAGCTTGGAGACGTTGAAATCGGTGTCGCCGATCATCGGATAGTTCGGCGCAGCGCCTTGCGTCTCCTTGATGTCCTCCGACCATTTGGAATGGCGGTCGACCGGATCGACCGAGAGGCCCATCAGCTTGACGCCGCGCTTGTCGAACTCCGGCTTCAACTTGGCGAGAGCGCCGAGCTCGGTCGTACAAACCGGCGTGAAGTCCTTCGGGTGCGAGAACAGCAGGGCCCAGCTGTTGCCGATCCAGTCGTGGAACTTGATCTTCCCTTCGGTGGTCTCGGCTTCGAAGTCGGGCGCGGTGGCGCCGATCGGAAGTGTCATGGTTCTACCTCATCTCGTTGAATTTACTTTAGAATTCATCTTTTGCCGTCGTCTTCAGTATAGAATGCCGGAGAGGTCAAGTGAACCGGCTCAAGTAAAATGTGAATTCCTTCTTTGAAGAGCCGATTTCCTAGCACCTTTCTGTTACAGCGGCGCCTGCGGCGAAACATCTCCATCCGGGGTCACACGGTCGCGATTGCCCCGATAATGCCTTTTATGACTTTCATCACGCTCGCCCGGCGCTTCCTAGAACCAGAATGGTCCTAACAGCGACCAATTGGCAACCATCTAGAAAAGTCGCGATCCCCGTATCGAATCGTTAACCACCCCTTTACGTCGGCATGAAAATGCTGGCCGATCAGAAGAATCTGGAAGTGAACTATGTCTGCCGCTGCGCCTAAGCCTACCGAGTCGTCGTCCCTCGAACCGTCCTGCCGCGATACCGCGGCCCATGCACTGAGCATCGTGCGCGACGGCGTGATCACGGGGGAAGGCCCGACCACCAAGGGAAGGGTGCATTTCTCCCGTTCGCTCGATGCCGATGACACCGCCTGGTGCGTGCGCATCCTGACCGCCACCGCCGTCAACGACCAGCCGATCAGCCGCACCGAGGCCGAAGTGCTGTTCGAGATCAACGAGGCCGCGACCGAGCGCACCGACGGTGGCCGGTTCGATGACCTGCTCGCCAAGGCGGTCGCCCATTATGCCGCCAGCGCCTCGGGTCTGAAGGTGCCGCCGCGCAGCGTCGCGCTGTCGGCCGATACCGAGATCGAGAGCTGGGCGCCGTCTTATGCCGCCAAGGTCAACAGCGAGATGCTGGAGTGGATCGCCGGGCAGATGCGCGGCAAGCGCCAGAACAACCGTCGCCTGATGGCGATGGTGGCGACCTTCCTGGGCGCCACCGCGCTGCCTCTGGCGGGCCAATTGCCGAACGTGTTCGACATTGGAGTGTAAGATTCTGCGCCTCTCACCGGGACGCATTTGAACGGCGGGGTTATTTCCCCGCCGTTTTTTGTTTGCCACCCTCTACCTCGAGCCCGAGCGTGCGGCCGGAGAAGCCGGCTGCATCGAAATAGCGCTGGCTGCCGACGCGCTGGAAGTTCAGCACGGTCATCAGGCCACCTTCGGCCGGTTTGGACTTCAGCGTGCCGGCATAGGCCTTCGGCACCATGCCGTTGGGCATGGCCTCCGACATCACGCGGCCGACGAGATCGCCATTCTGCGCGCCGCGCAGGTCCATGAGCCGGGCAGCGGTCATGCCGACGTCGGCATTGCTGACCGGGATCTCGTCGACATAGCCGGCTTTGAAGTCCGGACCGATGGCGGCCATGAAGTTCATGGTGTCGCCGCGGCTGAAGCTGCCATGCATGCCCTGGCCCTGGCGCAGCACGGTATCGGCGATCTGGACCGAGCAGTTGGTCGGCGCCTCGCCGCAATCGCTGGCATAGGAGCGGAAGTTGACGACGATCGAAGGCGTCGGGGTCGCCGACTTGCCGCGCAGATTGATGCTCGACAGCGGCAGGGTGCCGGGGAAGCGGCCGAGCGAGTCCTCGACGAACAGGCCCGAGACGTAGTCCTGCTCGAGCAGCGCCTTGATCGTCTTCGCCGCCAGCTTCTTGTCCTTGCTCGGCAGATAGATCAGGTCGGAGCCGCCATTGGTGGCGACCACGAGATCGGGCTTGGTCGGATCCTTGCCGAGCACGCCGTTGCCGGCCTTGGGATGCTTGTTGCCCTCGACCTTCGCATTCTTGTCGTTGGGGTCGAACAGGGGCAGGTCGAGCGCTTTCGCAAGGTCGAGCGCCAGGAAGCCCATCGGCAAAAAGTCCTTCGGCGTGTCGTCATAGCTGACCTTGGCCGAGGGGCTGGTCTTGCTCTCCTTGGAGATGGTCGAGAAGCCGTGGTCGGCGGAAACGATGATGTTGGTCGAGGCGGCAAGCCCGAGCTCGTCGAGCGCCTTGCGGAGCTGGGCGAGGTTGGTGTCGGCGTTCTTGATGCCGGCCATCGAGGTGGGGCCGTTGATGCCGGGCTTGATCTGGTTGAGGCTGTCGCCGGTATTGTGCTGGCTGCCGTCGGGGTCGCGCGACCAGAACACGAGCACGAATGGCTTGTTGCGTGCCTTGAACATCGGCAGCACCACCTTGGTGGCGACATCGGCGAAATAGGCCTGCTGCGCGACGTTGGCGACCGTGGTGCCCGGCGTCTTGGCATCGCCCGCCTTGGAATTGTCACCGCGCGGCGGCGTGGCGGTGGGCAAGCCGGCCTTGGTCAGCGCGTCCTTCACCTCGTCCGAGAGCGCCACGCCGTTCTTGCCGCCGGTGGCGTCGTCGAACACGATCGAATGCAGACCGGCCTTCTCGGGCTTGTCGGTGTGATCGAACTGGTAGGTCGGGCCGACCTTGCCGATCGCCGCCGTGCTGAGGCCCTTGGCGCGGGCCATCTTCAGGATGGTCTCTTCGTTCAGATAGTTGCCCTTGAAATGCTCGTCGATGTCGCCGAGCACGGCGTCGTTCTCGATGAAGGGGACCACCGTGTCGCCGGCGGGGACGGAGGTGTAGTTGGTCCAGATCGTGTTGGAGAACACGCCGGTATCGCCGAGATAGTGGCCTGTCGACATCGCCGAGCCGTTGGCCATGGTGAAGGTCGGGAAGAGCGAATGCGGGTTCTTGAAGTTGACGCCCTTGTCGCGGACCTCGGCCATCGCCGGCGCCGTCTCCGGTGTGACCTTCAGCGCGCGAAGACCGTCCGGAATGAACAGGATCAGGTTGCGGGGCGTGTTGTTCTGGGCGGAGGCAAGTCCGGTGGACAGGACTGTCAGCCCGGCGGACAGCAACACCAGTGAACGGCGCATCGAATCTCTCCCTGCGGTGAGGCGGCTCGGCCGCTGGCCGCGGCCCCGGATTCGTTTAGTTTCGCTGCATGACCGTTTTGTTACAAGAGCGGAGAAGCGTGGAAAGAACGGCGTGTCCCGGACGCGCTGCAACGCCTTTGGCGTTGCGGCGCTGAGCCGGGACCCAGGCGGTGCATTTCGCCGTTGCGCGGCCCCGGCTCTGCAACGCACCGCTGAAGAAGCGTTGCGCTGCGTCCGGGGCACGAGAAGCGAGGCTTGGCGCGCACAGCTGCATCAACGTCGTCATTGCGAGCGGAGCGAAGCAATCCAGACTGCCACCGCGAAGGCAGTCCTGGATTGCTTCGTCGCAAGAGCTCCTCGCAATGACGGAGTGTGTGGCGATGGCGAGCGACTCTCCCGTGTCCCGGATGCGCTGCAACGCATCTGCGTTGCGGCGCCGAGCCGGGACCCAGGAAGACGGCGCGTTTCGCTGTTGCTTGGCCCCTGGCTCTGCAGTGCTTCGCTGAAGAAGCGCTGCGCTGCGTCCGGGGCACGAGAGCGGAGTTTGTCGCGCAGCTGCCTCAACACCGTCATTGCGAGCGCAGCGAAGCAATCCAGAATCCCTCGGCGGAGGCAGTCTGGATTGCTTCGTCGCAAGAGCTCCTCGCAATGACGGAGTTTGAGGCGGCATGGTCGCTCATCAATCCCATTTCAATCGCAGACGCGCCTTCTCATCCTCGCGGCTTGCTCGCCCGAGCTTTGCTTCGGTGCCTTGCCCTCAATGAAAGAGGGCGCAGGGAAGACCGGGAGCCGGTTGGCTCCTATGGACCGCCATGCCGAGAGCAGATTGCGTGTGCTTCGATGCATAGCGGGGAAACAGGGCAACCGGAGACATCCCGGCCTTCCCTGCGCAGTGGTTGGAACGGCTTATGTCGTGCTCTCCCCGGGGAGCGATGCACTATTGCCCCCGTCGCCTTGCGGACCGCTGATGCTGCGGACCCGGTCGGGCCGCTCACATCACCGCAAGACTTGGCGCTCAGACCCCGGGCGCCAGGACCACACGATTTCGCCGTACGCGAACCGCACCTGTCGTTGGCGTGACGCTTTCGCTCACGGTTCCCCGCCCTGCGAAGCCTTTCGCGCCGGTGTGGTCCACGTCCACCGCCGCCCGACCCGCGTTCGTGACGATCGCGATACGCCCCTCTTCCTTGGGCCGGGTTGCGCGACACATACGCCATTTCCGAATTTCGGTAAAGTGGAATATTTTGGATGGCGCGCGTTGACCCATGGCTCGCGTGTGTTGCCCGACAGGCAACGCGACATCTTGTAGCCCGGATGGAGCGCAGCGTAATCCGGGATTCCATCAGTGCGGGCACAGCGGTCCCGGATTGCGCTGCGCTCCATCCGGGCTACGGCCATTATCGCGCAGCCGGCGGCAACGGCGCTTATTCAGCTCACAATACGTAGGTCGCAAAAGAACAACCCGCCGCTCGATGAAGGCGGCGGGTCGTGCAAATGAAGCCCGGTCGCTACCAGCGATAGCCGCCGGTCAGCGTGCCGTTGTTGTTGCCGTCGGGGCCGACATCGCCCTGCGTCGAGCTCGGGGTCGGATGGCGAGTGCGGTAGTATGCGCCATACGGTCCGGCGACGTCAGGATAGTACGCGCCCGGCTGAACCGGTTCGTAGGCGGGCGTGTCCCAACCCACGCGCGGTCCGTTCCAATCGTAGTAGCCCTGCGCCGACGCGGCTGTAGCGCCTGCGACGAGCGATGCCGTGACCAGGCAGAGGAGTTTTGACTTGTTCTGCATTCGAGTGCTCCTTGCTTGTGTCGGGGGCCAACGGTTGCAATGCGGGAGCGTTCCGGACGTATTGGCCAGGAGCGATCAACTCCGATCAACTGGTTATGAATCGCGTGTTGCGGAACGAAGTCGCTCAAACGGGACGGGAATCCGGGCGTTCTGCCGCACCATGTTCCCCGTTAATCCCGTGTCTTAACCAATAATTAATTATAGGTTTGCGGGCGGGCGAGAGCCCGGCCTAGCCTGCGGTGGGGAGCCGCTACCTGCGAAGCCAAACGAGTTGGTGCGTATCATGATGTCGAGATCACAAGGGGCGCTATTCGCCTCGCTCAGCGCAGCCGCGCTGCTCCTTAGCCCCAGCGACAGTTTTGCCAGACCCGGCGGCGCCGCGCCGCATGGTGTCACCGCCGCTCCGTCAGGCGCAATGGCGCGTGCGCCGATCGGGCCGGGAGCCCGGTTCCACCGGCGCAGCAATCCCTGGGTCTACTGGCCAGGCGGGGGCGGATTCTTCTACGACGGCGCGACGTACAGCCAGCCTTTCGGCGAGGCGGCGCAGCCGCTCTCCAGTGACGTGCGCTACACCTATACGTATGACGTTCCCTGGGATTGGGTGCATCGCTTCCCGCCGAACGTCGTGCCCTCCGACCGGCCCTATGTGCCGAGCTGCCCGACCGAGCAGGTGACGGTGCCCGGGCGCGGCGGCGGCGAGCACACCGTCAACATCATGCGCTGTTACTGAACTAACCCAGTTCGAAGCTGGTCACGCCGAAGACGCGATCGATGCGCAGCGGCGGGATCGGCCCGGTGTACATCCGCGCCGTCTCGAATACCGGCTTGAGCCCGAGCTCGCCCGCGAGCGCGATGGCCTCGCGATTGACGGCGGGGACATCGAGAAAGACTTCGCCGCCGTCTGCGCTCGCCAGCAAAGCTTGCACGATTGCTTCCGCCGCGGCGCGATCGTCGGCGACGAGCGGGCCGATCTTGTGGCCCGTCCGGCACGGCCGGATCACGCCCCAGGCGGCGAGCTTGTCGTCGCGCAGCAGCGCGCGGCCGACATGGCCCGATGCGTTGATCCAGGCGCGCAGGAAGGCGCTGCGCGGGGCAGGGAAGACGGTGGCGTCATCGGCTTCGACACGCGCAAACGGGATCTTATCGAGGGCGACGACTTCGGCAGGTGGTTTCGGTGGTGCGGTCACGATGCCGCCATAGCGGATATTGGCGTAGGCGAGCTGGAAGCCCGATTTCCTGTAATTGTCCTGCTGTGCGACCACGCCATCGAGCCCGATCACGCGGGCGCCCGCATGCGCGATCGCCGCGTTCCAGATGCGCAGGCCGTGGCCGCTGCCGCGAAAGTCTGTGCGCACGATGTAGAAGCCCAGGAAGGCGAAGCGGTCATCGTAATTCACGCAGGAGACGGTCGCGACCGGCTCGCCGTCGATCTCGCCGACTAAGAAACCTTGCGCGTCAGGGATCGCGAAGCAGGCAGCATCGGCCAGGCCCGGATTCCAACCCTCCGCCGCGGCCCAGTCGATGGCGACGGCGATCTCCTCGGGCCGCAAATTGCGGATCTGCAAATCGCTCATGACGGATGCTCTCGACGGTGGACCTGACAGCGGGTCCGGCGGTAGAAGGCCTCATGATAGGCTGGGCCTGTGGCTCGCCTCAACGATATCACAGAGGATGAATCGCTCATGGCGGAGAAGGTTGCACTCGTCACTGCGGGCGGCAGCGGCATGGGGGCAGGGGCCGCGCGGCGGCTGGCAGCGGACGGGTTTCGCGTCGCGATCCTGTCGTCCTCCGGCAAAGGCGAGGCTCTGGCTGCCGAGCTCGGCGGCTTCGGCGTCACCGGTTCGAACAAATCCAATGACGATCTGAAGCGTCTCGTCGACGGTGCGCTGGCCAAGTGGGGACGCATCGACGTGCTCGTCAACAGCGCCGGCCACGGGCCGCGCGCGCCGATCATCGAGATCACCGACGAGCAATGGCATGCCGGCCTCGATACGTATCTGCTCAACGTGATCCGTCCCACCCGGCTGGTGACGCCGGTGATGCAGGCGCAGAAGGGTGGCGCCATCATCAACATCTCGACCGCCTGGGCGTTCGAGCCGAGCGCGATGTTTCCGACCTCGGCGGTGTTCCGGGCGGGCCTTGCCGCCTTCACGAAAATCTTCACCGACACCTACGCTGCGGACAATGTCCGCATGAACAACGTGCTGCCGGGCTGGATCGACAGCCTGCCGCAGCTAGACGCGCGCCGCGACAACGTGCCGATGAAGCGCTATGGCAAGGTCGAGGAAATCGCCGCGACGGTCTCGTTCCTGGCCTCCGACGGCGCTGCCTACATCACCGGCCAGAACATCCGCGTCGACGGCGGGCTGACGCGCTCGGTCTAGAGCATGATCGGTTCTGATTGGATCAGAACCGAAGCTCTAGATTCTTGTTTTGACGCGTTTTCTTCACGCGAACCGGTATCCACTTCGCTCGAAAACGCTCTAAAGGCGGCGCCTCAATGTGAGGCGACGAGCCGCGCCAGTTCCGGCAGGATCTTGTAGCGCGCGATCTCGTGCGGATATTCGCCGCGATTGGCGAGCAGGACGATGCCGAGCCGCCGCGCCGGCACGAGGCCGATATAGCCGGAGGCGTTGTTGAGGCCGCCCGGCTTGTCCACGACGGTGACTCCGGGAAGATGCACGCTCTCCCAGGCCATGCCCTGTCCGAACTTCTCATCGACGCGGAAGGCCTCATGCTGCGTCATCCGCAACGCCTCGCGCAAATGCGGATCGATCGAGCGGCCGTCGACGCAGGCAGCAACGAAGCTCGCGAGATCCCGCACCGAGGAGAACATCTGGCCCGTGCCGGAAAAGTCAAAATAGCTCTGCTCGCTGCCAATCGGGCCGATCGCCATGCCCTGATCCGAATAGCCCTGGACCACGCGCCGCATCCAGGCCTCGTCCATGACGGCGCGGTTGTCTTCGCCGCGCTCGGGGACGCAGGTGGCGGCCATGCCGAGCGACGCAAGGATGCGCTGTTCGAACAGGGTCGCGATCGGAGCGCCGTAGCGGCGCTCGAGCACGAGCTGAAGCAGCACGTAGCCGGCATGGGTGTAGATGCGCTGCCGGCCGGGTGCGACGCCGGGCGGCGGCGCGAAGGTGTTTAGCATGGCGATGAACTGGTCGCGCGTAAACTGCTCGTCCGGCCAGGGCGGATGATCGGTCGGCAGCAATAGCCCGGAGGTGTGCGTGGCGAGCTCACCGACGGTGACGCCGCGGATGTAGTCGCCGCTCAGCTCCGGCAGGTATTTCGGCAAATGGTCGTCGAGCCGCAGCTCGCCGCGTAGCGCGCCGAGCGCCACGAGGGTCGCCTCGAAGGGTTTGCGCAAGGAGGCGAGATTGAACAGCGTGTCCGGCGTCACCGGCCGTTTGGCGGCGTCATCGGCAAGACCGTAAGTGAAGAACTCGACATGGCGGCCGGCATAAAGGGCGGCGGCAAGCCCGCCCGAATAGTCCGTCGTCGCGGTCGGCGCCAGCTCGTTCGCGACGATGTCGCGCATCTGCGCGATCATGTCGGAATCCGCCAAGGCGCGGCGGGGCCAGGCAAGTGCGAGCGGAACGAGCGCTGCCCGGCAAACCGCTCGCCGGGTGAGGTGCGATGAGTTGACAACAGACGGCACGGCTCTGACGCAAGATGTGATGTGCCCCCGAGCCCCTCTTAACGTGAACGAGCGCGCGCCCCAATTCACGATTGCGCGTTGTGGGTTCCCCCGTGTGGGGCTCGCGACAAAATCACTTAGCCTATGAGCTAACAATGATTGACGCCGGGTGGTGGCAGCCCTATAGTTAGCTTCATGGCTAACCAATTGTCCCGGCTCGACCAGGTTTTTTCCGCGCTCGCCGATCCCACGCGGCGGGCGATCGTGATGCGGCTTTGCGCGGGCGAGGCGTCGGTCGGCGATCTCGCCGGTCCCTTCGACATGGCGCTGCCGAGCTTCATGAAACACATCCATGTGCTGGAGACGAGCGGGCTCGTGCTGTCGGAGAAATCCGGCCGCGTGCGCACCTGCCGTCTCAGCCCGAATGCGCTTCTCAGCGCGGAAGACTGGTTCCAGCAGCAGCGTGCGATCTGGGAGGCGCGGCTCGATCGGTTCGAAGCCTACGTGATGAAGCTCAAGAAAGAGAAGGAGAGGGCGGCCGCCAAGCGTCCGTCCCGAACAACCAAACGGAAAGGTTCCGAGTGATGACGAATTCTGCCAATGCTGCCTTGTCACAATGGTCCCTCGACCGCGAGATCGTGATGTCGCGCGTGATCGACGCGCCGCGCGATCTGGTGTTCGAGGCCTGGTCCGACCCGAAGCATCTGCCGCAATGGTTCGGGCCGAAAGGGTTCAAGATCGAGACCTTCGAGATCGACGTTCGCGTCGGCGGCGTCTGGCGCTTCAACATGATCGGCCCCGACGGCACGGTCTATCCGAACCGCATGCGCTTCCGCCGCATCGAGCGGCCGTCTCTGATGGAAATGGATCACGGCGTCGACCAGGACGAGGATCCCGGTATGTTCCGCTTCACCGTCACTTTTGCCGAGCAGAGCAACGGCAAGACCGTGTTGATGATGCGGCAACTGGCCTCGAGCACCGAGCAGCGCGATGGCATGATCGGATTCGGCGCCGTCGAATACGGTTACCAGACGCTGGACAAGCTGGCGGCGTATGTGGCGGGGATGAAGCGGTGAGATCGCGTTCGCAAAGATGTCTCGCGGCCACTTGAACGCGTTCTAAGTTCATCCCTCAGCCGTTTGAAAAAACGAGTGCGGCTCCGGCGCAGAGGACGCGCCGAGGTCGCACTCATGCGCGTCGCCAACCGTTCCTACGCTCGTGGATGTGAAGGCGCGGCGATCTCGTCGAATCGCCCGGTCCGCAAATCGGAACACCGGCCCCGGAGCAGGTCGTGCGCCCGCCCGGTAGGAACGATAATGGCCCTCCGGCTTTGCCGATGATGACGTACATTATCTTCAGCGACTACCGCAACCCTGCCGCCGAGCAAGCCTACGACATTGCCTGGGACTTTCTCGCGCGCACGGACACCATCCGCGACGAATTCGAGGCCTGCGTGTTCCTGGCGCAGCGCATTGCCGTGATGGTGGAGGAGGGGCAGACGAACCGGATCCGCATGGCCAATCGCGCGATCTCCGAATATCAACATCACGTCAACGAGCGCGACGATTTCATCCGCAGCGGCGGCCGCCGTGCCGGAGGGCGCTGAGCGCCGCATCGATCGTCATTCGCCCTTGAGGCCGGCGTCGCGGATCAGCTTGGTCCATTTCTGCGTTTCGTTGTCGATGAATTGGCCAAACTCGGCCGCGGTGCCGGGCCGCACTTCGAGGCCCTGCGCGGTCAGCTTGTCCTTGATTGCGGGTTCGGCGAGTGCGCGCAGCACCTCGGCCTGGAGCTTGTCGACAATCATGCGTGGTGTCGGCGATGGCGCCATGAAGCCGTACCAGCCGGCGGCGGCCACGTTCGGACAACCTTGCTCGCGCAAGGTCGGCGCCTGCGGGTAGAGCGCGCTGCGCTCGGGCGAAGCGACGCCGAGCACGATGAACTTGCCGCTCTGGACGTAGGGCAGGGCCGTCGGTAGCGCTGTGAGCGTGCCGTCGACGCGGCCGGCGAGCAGCTCGGTGTAGGATGCAGCGTCACCGCGGAACGGGATGTTGAGGCCCTCGACGCCAGCATCCCGGAACAGGAGCTCGCCGGCAAGGTGGGGCTGCGAGCCGGCGCCGGGCGAAGCGAAGGTGAGGCCATCGGGCTTCGATTTGCCATAGGCGATCATTTCGGGGAGCGTCTTGAACGGCGCGTCCGCGCTGATGATCAAGAACAGCGGCGCGATCACCGCCATCGCCACGGGTTGCAGATCCTTTCGCTCGTAGGTCAGCTTGCCGAACAGCGCTTCGGCGGTGGCATAGGGGGCTGCGACATAGAGCAGTGTGTAGCCGTCGCCCGGCGCATGCGCGACCATATCGTTGGCGATGCGCGTGCCGGCGCCCGGCTTGTTCTCGACGACGAACTGCTGATGCAGGCTGCGGCCGAACTCCTCCGCCAGGAGACGCAGCGAGATGTCGTTAGAGCCGCCGGGTCCATAGGGTGAGATCAGCCGCACCAGGCGTGACGGCCAGGCCTCCTCAGCGCGTGCGCAAAATGGCGGGCTCGACAGGGATGCGGCAAGGGCGCCCAGCAATGTTCGGCGTGTGATGGTCATGATGGCCTCCCGGACGTGGGGCGCCAGCTTGCTTGTTCATGTCCTGGCGCCCTTCTTGTTTTGCTTGCGTGTCTCGGTTGCCGGCTCCGCCGCCTTGACGATGGCGCGGATGCTGTCGGCGAGCGCGGTGATGCGTGGTCCGATCTCGCCCTCCAGCTGGCCCGGTTGGAGCCGGAACGCGGGGATGCCGCAATTGATCGAGAACGACTGCTTCGCTTCGCGCGCGTGAAACAGCGGCGCGGCGACCGCGTGGATCGAGGCGATGTACTCGCCCCAGCAGGTGCAGAAGCCGCGGCTTGCGCATTGCGCGATTCCGGCCCGGTATTTGTCGCGGAAGGCGGACCACAGCGCGGCGTCTTCGGCTGCGATCTGCCGTTCGAGCCGGTCCGCATCCGCCGGCGGCAAGGTTGCCGCCGCGGCGCGGCCCATCGCGGTCATCACGACGGGAATGGGCATGCCGATGTCGGGGACGTGCGGGCCGACGTCGCCGGAGCGCGCGGTCTCGACATAGATCATCGAGGTCGCATCGAGCAGGCCGATCGACACCGTGCCGCGGACACTCTGCGCGAGCTCCTGCATCATGGGCCGCGCCACCTGGCGAAATTGCATGTCGGCGAGCAGCGGATGCACCATGCGCAGCGCCCGCGCACCGACGCGATATTTCGCGCGCTCGGCGTCGTAGCGGAGATAGCCGAGTTCGGCCAGCGTGTGCGTCAACCGCGCCACCGTCGGCCGCGGAATCCCGGTCAGCGTCGACAGCTCCATGTTGCCGAGCAGCGTCGTCCCGGCCTTGAAGGCCTCGAGCACCACGAGGCCTTTCGCGAGTGTCGTCGCGAACGCGGCGTCATCGGTGCTCGAAGCCAGCACCGCGGCGGCGGTCGAGGAGGCGAGGGACGGTTTGGAGACGGCTCGGGCCATTCGGGTTTCATGAACCCGAAGAGGCCTGTTGTCCAATAAATTTAGAGAATGTGCGGGTATCGTCCACTATGCGGACGCCCTGACCCAGGCCGAAGATGCGCGGAAAGCGACCCCGCACACAGATTTTTGTCGTGATTCCCTGGTGTCTCGTGACAAGATTATTACGAACACATGTCAGGTCGATTACAGCGGAGCGATTCATGTTGCAGTGGCAGGCACGGTCAAATCCCCTCGCGTGGTGGTGGGGGTCCCTGACGCTGGTCAGCGCTGCCAACATCCTCGTCTGGTTCATGCTGTACCGCGAGTTCTATCCGACCGTTGCGGGCAGCGTCAGTGGCGGCTCGGATATCGGCCTGATGTTCCTGCTGTGCGCGGCCTATGTGTTCGGCTGCGCCTTCCGCTCGGTGCTGCCGCGCGCCGATGTGCAGCGCATCTGCCTGTTCGATACCTGGCTGTCGAGCGTGTTCGTCGGCCGTACGGTCGCGACCGTGGCCGAAGTCTGCTTTGCCGCGCAATGGGCGATCATCCTGCACCAGCTCGGGAACATGACCGGTGCGGAGACCGCGGTGAACATCGCGCTCGTGATCGTGCCGATCATCATCATCGCGGAGTGCTTCTCCTGGTACGCAGTGGTGACCACCAACTTCCTCTACAATGCGATCGAGAACTCGCTGTGGGCGGTGACCTTCTTCCTCGCCGGCATTGCGCTGTGCCGGCTGATGCCGGAATTCCAGGGGCCGGTGCGCTGGGCGCTGATCGCGGGAATCGTCGGCATCGCCTGCTTCCTCGCCTTCCTCGTCACCGTCGACGTGCCGATGTATCTCAGCCGCTGGCGGGCAGGGCACGCCGAGGGCGGCAGGTTCTTGGGCTTCCTCGAAGGCCTGCACGACGTCGCGACGCGCTGGGTCGTGACCCACGACATCGCGCACTGGAAGGGCGAGCTGACCTGGATGTTCCTGTATTTCAGCGCCGCGGTGTGGTCGAGCCTCGCGCTTTGCGCGCTCTACGCCATGGAAGGCTATCTCACGCGCTATCTCGCCTGACGGTTACTTGCCGACCAGGCCGCACTTGCTGCGGTCGAGCGGACGGAAGGCCTGGTCTGGCGGGATCGTTGCCACCACCTTGACGAAATCCCAGGGACCCCTGGATTCCTCCGGCGTCTTGACCTGCACCAGATAGAGATCGTGCACCATGCGCTGGTCCTCGCGGATACGGCCGTTGGGGGTGTAGGCATCCGACACCGGCGTCGCCTTCATCTTGGCCATCACGGCGGCGCTGTGGTCCGAGCCGGTATCTTTCACGGCTTGCAGATAGTGGCGTACGGCAGAATAGACGCCGGCCTGGATCTGCGAGGGCATTGCTTTCCTGCGCGCATAGAACGCATCGGAGAACTTCCGGGCGGCGGGCGAGACGTCCTCGAAGAAGGAGGTGACGATGAGATCGCCGCGTGTGGCCTTCAGCCCGACCGCCTCGATGTCGACGTTCTGAAACGACATCGGCACGATTTTCATGCCTTGGCTGGCGAGCCCGAATTCCTCGGCCTGCTTGATCGCGGTGGCGTTGTCGCCGGCGACGTTGATCGCGAGAATCTTTGCGCCCGACGACTGCGCCTGTAGCAGGAACGAGCTGTAGTCGGGCGTGCCGAGCTGCGCCTTGACGCTGCCGGCGACCTTGCCGCCAAGCGCAGCAATGCGCTCGCGCGCGGTTGCCTCGATCGAATGGCCAAAAGCGTAGTCGCCGGTGATGAAGAACCACGGCTCCTTGCTGGTCTGCATGATACCGGAGACGACCGCGGTCGCCGTGGAATAGGCGTCCTGGGTCCATTGCACGCTGGTCGGCGCGCAGGCTTCATCGGTCAGCTGGTTGGCGCCGGCGCCGGAGACGAGAAAGATCTTGCCGTTGCCGCGCACCAGCTCCTGCACTGCGAGTGCGGCGCCGGAGCTGCCACCGTCGGCGATCGCCTGCACGCCGTCGCTGAACCACTTTCGCGCGAGAGAGGCGGCGAGGTCCGGCTTGTTCTGGTGATCGGCCTGCAAGATCTCGATCGGTTTGCCGTTGATCTTGCCACCGAACTCCTCCGCGGCCATCCGTGCCGCCTCGACCGAGCCGGGACCCATGGCGGTTGCGAAGACGCCGTTCATGTCGGTGAGGACGCCGATGCGGATCGCATCGCCTTTGATCTCGGCGTGCGCGGTGGCGCCTGCAAGCGCCAGCGCGGACAGCAGGATGGCGGTGGACGTCGTGCGGATTGTGGTCATGGCGTTTCCTGATTTTATCGTTGATCGATGGTGCTGGCGGTCAGGCCGGTTCGGCGATGACCGTGTTGCGCAAGATTCCGATGCCGGAGATCTCGACCTCGACGGTGTCGCCGGGGCGCATCCACAGTGGCGGCGTGCGCTTGGCGCCGACGCCACCGGGCGTGCCCGTGACGATGACGTCGCCGGGCACGAGTGGGCAGATCGTCGAGATGTAGGCGATCAGCTCGGGGATGGCGGTGATCAGAAGATCGGTGGTGGTGTCCTGCACGACATTACCGTTCAGCCGCGTCTGCAAGGAGAGCTTTGACGGATCGGGGATCTCGTCCGCAGTCACCAGCCAAGGCCCAAAACTGCCGCTCTCGGCAAAGGTCTTGCCAGAAAGGAACTGGCTGGTGTGGCGCTGCCAGTCGCGCACGCTGCCTTCGTTGTAGCAGGAATAGCCCGCGATATGGTCGAGCGCGCTGCTCGCCCGGATGTGGCGGCCTTTTTTGCCGATGACGAGCGCGAGCTCACCTTCATAGTCGAAATCGTCGCTGACCTTCGGCTTCACAATGGGCTGGAGATGGCCGACCTGGCTGCAGGGAAATCGGACGAATAGTGCCGGCTTCTCGGTGACGGTGCGGCCGGTCTCGGCGACGTGGTCACGATAGTTCAGGCCGACGCAGATGATCTTGCCGGGATCGGGGATGACGGGTGCGAAGCTGATCTTATCGAGCGCATGATCCGGCGTAGCGGAGCCGGCGAGATTCGCGGCCTCGGCGAGATGGCCCTTTTCCAGCAGCCGGCGCAGCGTGGTGCAGCCGTCGCCGGCCATGCGCGCACCGAGATCGACGACGCCGCCGTCCTTGACGGCGCCGAAGGAGGCGCAACCGTTGGCGAAGAATGAAAGCAGCTTCATGAGGTGTCCTTGAAGAGTTCGGTCAGGCCGCGGATGGCACGTGGGGTGGAGGCGTGATGGCGGCGACAAGTCGGTTGAGCTCGGCATCGTTGCGGGCGGTGCCGCGCACATAACGGTCGGGCCGAACGAGCGCGGCCGTGATGCCGTGCTCGCGAAGCCATGGTCCGATGTCCTCGGCATCGTCGCTGGACAGGATTTTGATCCCCGCCTGTGAAGGATTGAGAGATGACGACAACGTGGCCGCGCTCGCGACGAGGAGCACATGGCTGTAGCCGACCTGGTCGTCACTGCGGCCACCGTCGCTCAAGGTGAATTGCGGCGCGAGATGTCCGGCGAGAGGCAGGTCGTCGAGCGCAAAGCCGGGGCCGAGCAGGGGCTTCTTCACCTCCAGCCTGACCGGCGCATTCTCGCGCGCTTTGCCTGCGGCAAGGCCGGCTTCGATCGCCTTGGTGTTGATGACCCCGCCGAGGCGAATGGCGAGCTCGATGAACTCGCGCACATGCGGCTGGCGTTCGCTCTTATAGGTGTCGAGGAGATCAGCTGCAGCGCCGCCGCGGATGATCGCGCTGAGCTTCCAGGCAAGGTTTGCAGCATCGCGGATTCCGGCGCACATGCCCTGGCCCAGGAAGGGTGGGGTCTGGTGCGCGGAATCGCCGGCGAGCAGCAGTCGAGCGCTGCGCCATCGTTGCGCGATGACGGAATGAAACGTGTAGACCGCGGCGCGCTCGATCGCGGCATCATCCGGCGTGATCCAGCGCGACAGCAGCTCCCAGACCTTGGCTGGTTGCGCGATCTCGTGAGAATCCTCGTTCGGAAGAACTGTGATCTCCCAGCGCCGCCGCGTGCCGGTGCCGCGCACGTAAGTTGCGGGCCGACGGGGATCGCAATGCTGGAGGCTGTAGTCGCCGAGGTCGTCGCGCTCGCGCTTGAGCAGGACGTCGATCACCAGCCAGCGCTCGTGGAAGCCGAGGTCGTCCATCCCCGAGCCGATGAAGCGTCGCACCAAGGAGCGGGCGCCGTCGCAGCCGATCACGTAGCCGGCGCGGACCTCGCTGAGCCTCCCGTTGGAGAGGTCCTCGTAGCGGATGCGCACGCCATGCTGATCCTGGTCCAGTGCGAATACATCGCAACGATTGCGCAAGGTCACGTGCGGCCATCGCGCGAGGCCGCCGATCAGCGCGTCCTCCAGATCGGGCTGATGGAAGCGATAGCTCAGATTCCAGCCCATTGGGGTGAGCGTCTGCGGCCGCGACCAGTCCAGCAGCATGCGGCCATCGGCGTCGAGGAAGAGCATCCCGGGGCTGAGGATGGTTTGCGGCAGGATGGCCTCGGCAAGGCCGATGGTCTGGAACACGCGCATGCATTCGTCGTCGAAATGTACCGCGCGCGGCAAATGATAAGTTCGTGCCTCGCGCTCCAGCACCAGCGTGCGCAGGCCGCACAGGCCGAGGAGGTTGGCGAGCGTGGCGCCGACCGGACCACGACCGACGATGACGACGTCAAACTCTTCGGGGGCGGAGTTATTTTGCATGGGGCGATCTTTGTCCTCTGGCGGGTGACCGCTTCAACGTCCCCGCGCCGAGTGTCCATCCAGCGGACACACGCGTTCAGGTCCCGACATAACGACTGGGGTGAACCGCGCGCGGATAGGCCCTTGCAACAGGCGGCAATCACGTATATGTACATTTGAACATATATGAGGGTGAGGCATGGCGAAGACCAGGAAGAAGACCGCTGCGCTGTCCCGCCCGCGGGGGCGGCGGAGCAGGGATATGCCGGATGGCCGCCAAGCGCTCTTGGGCGCTGCCACACGTGCCTTTGCCCGTCACGGTTTCGATGGCGCCGATCTGCGCAGCGTCGCTGCGGCTGCCAATGTCAGTGCCAACCTGGTTCGCGTTCACTTCGGCAACAAGGCCGCGCTCTGGGAGGCTTGCCTTGATCAAGTCGTGGCGATCGGACTGCCTGCCATGGCCGGGGTTCGGGAGATTGCTTGTGATTCCACGCGCTCGCTGGGTGAACGGCTTTGCGGGGTGATCCGTGAGATCGCCGCCTTCTATGCGGCGCATCCAGACGTCAGGGATTTCGTTGTCCGGCATGCCACAGAAGTGCCGGAGCGGGCCATGCTGGTGTCGGATCGACTTCTACATCCGGCCTATGCGACGGTTCGTGAGCTTTTTTCCGCCGGCATTGAAGCAGGTATCATTCGCAGTCGTCATCCGGCGTTGTTTTTTGCTCTTCTCAATGCTGCGCTGAACCAGCCGCCTGCTTTTCCGATGCTGCTCAATCGGATTGCGCCCGAGATCGACCCGGTAGCCTCTCGCGATCTGCTGATCGAGACGACCATCGCGACGTTTCTTCATCTTCCGCAATGACGCTGGATGACATCGCCAGCCTCGCCAAATGTCCAACCTGAGAGTGAGAGTCCCCCATGCAATTTCGTCTTGTTCTTGCTTTGCTGAGTGCAACGATCACGCCGGCCCTTGCCCAGTCCGGACCGAGCGAGGCCGTCCAGCGGCAAGCTTGCATGGGGGACGCCCTTCGGCTTTGCGCCGCCTATGTTCCCGACCGCGCCCAGATCAGGGATTGCATGGCTGCTCAGCGAGGTCAGCTCAGCCCGCAATGCCGCGCCGTCTTTGATGCATCCGCTGAGGCTTCGGCTCCGCAAAGGCACGTCGGATCCCGGCCGCGCTAGGATTCGACCGGAATGGCCGCCGCCGCTTCGCGAAGGGGCGCAACAAATCTTGCGATGGCTTCGTCGAGTGAAAGCGCTGACCGGATCCAGATGATCGAGATGCAGCCGAACACGATGTCGCCGCGGACGATCGGCACCGCAATCGAGGCGGTCTTGGGTTTGAACTCGCCCTCGTTGCGAACGGCATAGCCGCGCTTTGCAGTCTCCGCGATCATGCGGGTGAAGCGACACTCATCGAGGAACGGGCGGTCGTCGGCTTCGTCGATGCGGCGGAGATGACTGACGATCAGATCACGTTCGCGCGACGCGCAGGCGGCGAGATAGGCGCGGCCGGCTGAGGTGCGCAGCATCGGCAGGCGCTTACCGATCATGCCGCGGTCGATCGAGAGGGGACTGCGCGAATGGGTCGTTTCCTGCACCACCATCGCGGCGTTCTCGTAGGTGGAGAGATCGACCGGCCAGACCAGCGTCTTGCTGAGTTCGGCGAGATAAGGCGCTGCCGCCTGGCAGATCACCACGCCGGGATCATAGCCGTCGCCGAGGCTCAGCGCCCGCCGGGTCACACGAAAACGGTCGTCGCTGGCGCTGCGCGCGACGTAGCCGAGTTCCTCCAGCGTTTCGAGCAGGCGATAGACGGTGGGGCGGGGCAGGTCGAGCGCGCGCGCAACGTCGCCGGCGCGGATGCCGCCGGAGCGGTTGACCTCCTGCAGCACGTCCAGTCCGCGCTTGAAGGCACGAACGCCTTCCGACTGACGGGGCTGGCCGTTCCGCGTCCGCTCCTTGGACACTTCGTATTTCCTCCCTTGTGGCGCACGGTCTCGCGATTATCGTCGTTGCGAACGCGAAGCGATTGCGGGACTCCACCGTAGGATCGCGCGCGGCCGGTATCAAGTTTGCCGCACTGCGGCACATGCGATGCCTTCGGGAGGACGTCGATGGAAATCACCGCGCTCGGCTATATCGGGATCAATTCATCCCAACTCGACTCGTGGAGCCGGATGGCGACCAGGCTGCTCGGCATGCAGCAGGTCGACCGCGGCGGCAAGATGCGCGCCTTCCGCATGGACGACCGCAAGCAGCGCCTGATCGTCGATGGCAGCAGCGATGCCGGACTTGCGGTGATGGGCTGGGAAGTTCACTCGGCCGCCGAACTGGACCAGCTCGCTGGCAGGCTTGAAGGACAGGGCGTCAAGGTCGTCCGCGGGTCGCGCGCACTGGCTGACGAACGTCATGTCACCGAGCTGATCACGTTCGCCGATCCCGCCGGCAACCGGTTGGAGGCGTTCTACAAGCCGGAGCTTGCGACCGAACCGTTCAGGCCGGGCCGACCGATCTCGGGTTTCCGCACCGGCGCGCTCGGCATGGGACACGTCGTGCTCAATGTCGAGGACGTCGAGCCGCTGTTGCCGTTCTATCGCGACGTGCTCGGCTTCCATGTCTCGGACTTCGGCCTCAAGCCCTACGGGCTCTATTTCTTCCACGTCAACGGCCGCCACCACTCCTTTGCGATGGTCGGCTCCGGGCGCAACGCGCTGCACCATTTCATGGTCGAGCTCGGCAGTCTCGACGATGTCGGGCAAGGCTATGACCTCGCGCAGATGGACGACGGCCGCATCGCCTATACGCTGGGACGGCACACCAACGACCACATGACCTCGTTTTATGTGAACACCCCGTCCGGCTTCTTCATCGAATATGGCTGGGGCGGGCGCGTGATCGATCCCGAGACCTGGCAGCCGCACGAGACCTTTGACGGCCCGTCGCTGTGGGGTCACGAGCGGCTCCATATGCCGGAAGAGCAGCGCAAGCGGCTGCGCGACATGCGACTCGATGCGGCGGCGCGCGGCGTGCGCGTCGCCGACCCGCGCGTGCCGCCGCTCAACTGCGTGTGGCTGGATTCGGTGATCGCACGCGAATGATCCGCGGCCACGCAGCAATCTAACACCCAAGGAAACCAAACTATGATCAAGACCCTCGTGAGGGCTGGCCTTGTGCTGCTGGCGCTCAGCATTTCTGCCCCGGCCGAACCGATGAAGGTCACGCTGCTCGGCACCGGCGTGCCGACGCCGCGACCGACCAGTTTCAGCGCGTCGACGCTGGTGGAGGCAGGGAACGAAAAACTGCTGTTCGATCTCGGCCGCGGCTCGACCATGCAGCTCTACAAGCTGAAGATTCCGCTCGGCGCGGTCTCCGCGAACTTCATCACCCATCTGCATTCCGACCACCTCGTCGGCCTTCCCGACATGTGGTTGACCGGCTGGCTCGCCACGCCCTGGGCGTCCCGCAAAGGACCGATGAAGCTCTACGGGCCCAAGGGCACCGTCGCGATGACGGAGAACCTGACAAAGGCATTCGCCGACGACATCCGCATTCGCATCGATGACGAGCACCTCGATCCCGTGGCGGTCACATTTGCCGCAAAGGACATCGAGGCCGGAGTCATCTACGACAACAACGGCGTCAAGGTCACCGCGATCGAGGTCAATCACGGCGAGAAGATCAAGCCATCGTTCGGCTATGTCGTCGAATACGGTGGCCACAAGATCGTGCTGTCGGGCGATACGAAATATGACGAGCGCATCGCGACGGCGGCCGATGGCGCCGACCTCCTGATCCACGAGGTCGCGGTGATTGAGCCGGAGGTGCTGTTCAAGAATCCCGTCTATAAAGACATCCAAGCGCACCACACCTCGCCCGAAGAGGCCGGCCGCATCTTTGCCTCGGCCAAGCCGAAGCTTGCCGTCTACTCCCATATCGTGTTCGGCACAGTAAAGCCGGTGCCCGATATTCCGGAGGAGACGCTGATCCTGCGCACCCGCACGGCTTACAAGGGGCCGTTGCTCGTCGGCCGTGACATGATGTCGTTCAGGATCGGCGACAGCGTCGAAGCCTATGGGCCGGATGGCGCGAAACTCGATCCGTAACGGGTAGGGCGCTCAGGCCTCGCCGAGATCGACCTCCGTCAAGAGTCCCTGGCGGAGTGCCAGCCGGACCAGCTCGATGTCGGAGCCGACGCCGAGCTTGTCCTTGATCAGCGAATGCAGGTTCGCCACCGTCTTCGGGCTGACATGCAGCGTCTCGGCGATCTCCTCCGTCGTGTTCTCGGCGAGCAGCAGCCGCAGCACCTCGAATTCGCGCGGTGTGAGCACATCGGCGGCCGAACTCTCGCCGCTGATACGGCTGAGAGCAAGTTCGTGGTCGATGTCGGGGCTGATCGCGATCTTGCCGGCGAGCACGTCCTTCACCGCGCGCACCAGCGTCTCGGGCGGATTGGTCTTGGTGACGTAACCCCTCGCACCGGCGCGGATCGCCTGCACGGCAAAGCCGGCATTCTCGTGCATGGTAAAGACCAGGATCCGTGCGCCCTTGTCCCATTGCCTGATCCGCCTGACGGCCTCGATGCCGCCGATGCCGGGCATGCTGAGGTCCATGATGACGAGGTCGGGCGCCTCGGATTTGTACAGCCGGTAGGCTTCCGCACCGTCGGCCGCCTCGGCGACGACGCGCAAGCCCGGCTGCTTCTGGAGCACGGAGCGATAGCCCTCGCGGACGACGGAATGGTCGTCGACCAGCAAGATGGTCGCGTCAGCCGCGCTCATGCCGCGTGCCCCAGCGCCTGCCGCTCGGCGGCCGCGAGCGGAATGAACACGCGCAATGCCGAGCCATGGGGACCGGTCTCAAAGCTCAGCCGGCCGCGAAGCGCGGCGACGCGCTCGCGCATTCCGAGCAGGCCCATGCCCGATTTGACGGCCGCCTCGTTCGGCCGGCCGTCGTCCTCGATCGCGAGCGCGATCTCACCTTCGGCCATCGTCAGATGCAGGCTGACCTTCGTTGCGCCGGCGTGCTTGGCCGCGTTGGTGAGCGCCTCCTGCACGATGCGATAGAGATTGGCACTGACGAAGGCGGGCACGCTCTCGAAGGTGCCCTCGAACCGGATATCGAAGCGGGTCTGGCCGCGGCTGCGGCCGTTCCACCCCGACACCAAGCCTTCGAGGCTCGCGACAAGGCCGAGCTCGTCGACATCGGGCGGCCGCAACCGGAAAAGTGCGCCGCGCAGCGTCTCCATCATGCCGGTCGCGGTGCGGGCGATGCTGTCGCACTCTCCCAGCAAATCGGGGCAGTCCTGCGCCGCAGTCTGGCGGGCGGACGCGGCAAGCGCGCGGATTGCGGCGAGCGACTGGCCGAACTCGTCATGCAGCTCGCGCGCGAGATGGCGCCGCTCCTCGTCCTGGAGCGCGATCAGCTTCCGCGTCAGCTCGCTGCGCTCGGCGAGCGCGATGTCGAGGCTTTCGGCGAGATGGTTGAAGACGTCGCGGATGGCGGAGAGCTCGGCGAGGTCGAACGGCGGCAGCCGTGTGGTGAGGTCGCCAGCGGCAATCCGCTCGAGGCCGTTGCCGATCATGCGGGTGGGACGCAGGGCGCGGGCGAGTGCGGCATAGACCAACGCGCAGAGCAGCGGCAGCGCGATCGCAAGCGCGATCATCAGGCGGCCGGCCTCGTGCCAGGCCTCTGCCGTCTGCACGGCCGGGTCGACCGAAACCACGGTCTCGCCAAGCTTCGTTCCGCGCACGATCACGGGCCGCGCCGCCTCGCGGCCGGGGTCAAACAGGCTGCGATAGAAGGCGGCGAAGGCTTGCGGCGGCGGGCTCGCCGGAGCAGGCGCGCCACTACAGAAACGCTGAAGCATGTCGCCGCTCGCGCTGCGGAATCCAAGACACAGGCCGGGCGTCATCACATGGGCCGAAACCGGGTCAAGGTTCGGAAAGTCGGAGCGCGGACTGGCCACCCACTGGATCTTGCCCTGTTGCAGCTCCAATGTCTTCGCCACGATGGCGGCAATACCGTCGATGCGTGCATGCGCGGCGCTGTCGGCGGTAACAAGGAAATAGGCGGAGATCGCGGCGAAGCAGGCGGCCGATACGGCGGCCACGCGCAACGTCAGACGGACCTTGAGATCGAACCTCGGGCGATTCCACATCGGCGGGTACCTGGTGCGAACGGGTTTGTCGCCCCCGCATTAAACGGCAGAACGCAAGCGGCGGGAAGCGTTCCCGCTCTGCCGCAGTGCAACGTCGTGAAATTTTCCCGGCGCTCGTCGGGACAGCCACGGCTGCATGGTCTCAGGCGACCCGTCCAGATTTGCGGGGCCGCTCCATCCCACGAGGCCCGTTCATGCACCGCTCCCGGTTGATTCTGTCCGCTTTTCTCCTCTTCGTCCTTTCTTCGCGGGCCGATGCCGAGCCCGCCATTGGCGTTGCCATGGACGATTTCAGCTATACCGATACGTCGGCTGAGCCGGCCAACCAGACCGCCGCCCACGAGCGGCGGCTATCGGCGTTCATGGCCGCGCTCAGACGGGATATCGGCGCGGACCGGCGCTATCGGCTGGTGCCGTCCGCCCAGGATGATGCGGCGCTCAAGGTCATCGGCGGCATCCAGAAGACCAGCACGCTGGTGCAATGGGCCAAGGTCGCCGTGATCGATGTCGGCGCCAAGAAGCTCGTGATGGACAAGCTCTACACCTTCCGCGGCGACAATGATGAATCATGGCAGCGCGCCGAGATCTTCGTGTCCCGCGAGGTCATGGCTGCGCTCGCAACACCTGCGCCGGTCGCGCTGGCGGTGTTCGAGTTCGAGCTCGAGGACACGACCGCAGCCTCGGTCGGCGCGTCAGCTGCGTCGGACGCGTCGTACCTCGCCGAGGTCACCGGCGGTGTGCGAGAGGCGCTCGGCCAATCCGGTCGCTATCGCATCGTCGATGTCGGCGGCGAGGCGGCGAAGGCGCGCGCCTTGCGCGACTGCGGCGGCTGCGAGGCGGCGATCGCCCAAGGGCTCGGCGCGGATCAGTCTCTGATCGGCGTGGTGCGGCGTGTCAGCCGCACCGAATACACGCTCGGCTTCCAGGTTCGCGATGCCAGGACCGGCGCGGTGCTAGCGCGCGGTGACAGCGGCTTGCGCCTCGGCGCGGACTATTCCTGGAAGCGCGGCGCCGTGCGGCTGGTCAGCGACCAACTGATCGAGAGCCACTAGCGCGCTCGTTGTAGTCGATCGGCGGTGCTTGCTTCACCTCTCCCCAACGGGGAGAGGTCGGATTGCGCCTGGCGATGCGAAGCATCGTCCAGAGCAATCCGGGTGAGGGGCCGCAGCGTTCAGTGAGGTTGTAACCCCTCACCCGGATCGCATCTGACGATGCGATCCGACCTCTCCCTACGGGAGAGGTGATCTGAGCTCTGGGGCCCGCCTTGATTCACTTAAGCCTCATCGCGCTTCAGAACGTCAGCTGCACCTTCATCGACTGTGCGCGGTCGCTGGCGAGCTCGAAGGCGGCGACCGCGTTCTCGAACGGCATGGTGGCCGTGATCAGCGGCTTGACGTCGATCAGGCCTTCACCCATCAGCCGCACCGCGAGCTCGAACTCGGGATCGAAGCGGAAGGTGCCGCGGAGCTGCAGTTCCTTGGCCACGATGCTGTTGATCGGCAGTGTCATCTCACCGCCGAGGCCGAGCTGCACCAGCGTTGCGCCTGGCCGCAGCACGTCGAGCGCGGTGCGGAGTGCAGCCTGGTTGCCCGAGGCTTCGAACAGCGTATCGAACACGCCCTTGCCGGCGCGCCACGGATCGAGCGCTGTGGCGTTGGTCGCGACATTGATGGCGTGGGTGGCGCCGAGCTTCTTTGCGACCGCGAGCGGCGCGTCCGCGACATCGGTCACCACGATCTCGGCGGCACCGCCGAAGCGCGCGACCAGGATCATCAGCGCGCCGATCGGGCCGCAGCCGGTGATCAGCGCGCGCTTGCCGAGCAGGGGGCCGGCCTGCTTGCCGGCGTGCAGGCACACCGCGAGCGGTTCGGCCACTGCAGCTTCCGCCAGCGACAGCTTGTCGGCGATCGGCACGGCCTGCGTGGCATCGACCGTGATGAATTCGCGAAAGCCGCCTTGCACATGGGGAAAGCGCATCGCGCTGCCGAGGAAGCGCATGTCGAGGCACTGGTTGCGCATGCCTTCTTGGCAATGCAGGCACTGGCCGCACGGCTTGCTCGGATTGACCGCGACGCGCGAGCCCGGCTTGACGCTGGTGACGCCGTCACCGACGGACGCGACCAGGCCGGCGATCTCATGCCCGAGCGCCATCGGCTGCTGGATGCGGACCACGCCGAAGCCACCGTGATGGTAGTAGTGCAGATCGGAGCCGCAGATGCCGCCATTGGCGATCTTGATGCGGACCTCGCCCGGGCCGGGCTCCGCATCCGGATAGCTATCGATCCGCAGGTCTTTCGGGGCGTGGATGACGACGGCGCGCATGGGCTTGTTCCTTCGGCGGTTCGCGGATCACATCGCGGCGATCATGCCGCCGTCGACATAGATGATCTGGCCATTGACGTAAGTCGAAGCGTCGGAGGCCAGGAAGATCGCCGCGCCGACCAGCTCATCCGGCTTGCCCCAACGTTTCGACGGGATGCGGCCCATCAGCCAAGTGTTGAAATCGGTGTTGTTGACCAGCGCCTCGTTCATGTCGGTCAGCATGTAGCCGGGGCCGATCGCGTTGGCCTGAATGCCGTGCTGGGCCCATTCCACCGCCATCGAGCGGGTTAGATTCTTGATGCCGCCCTTGGCGGCGGTGTAGGGCGCGATGGTCGGGCGCGCGAGCTCGCTGCCGAGCGAGCCGATATTGATGATCTTGCCGTGCTTGCGCGGGATCATGCGCTTGGCCGCCTCGCGGCCGATCACGAAGGCGCTGGTGAGGTTGGTCTCGATCACCTTGCGCCATTCGTCGGTGGTGAATTCGACCAGCGGCTTGCGGTGCTGGATGCCGGCATTGTTGACGACGATGTCGACGGCGAGGCCCTTTTTGTCGAAGTCGTTGAACGCGGCGACGATCGCGGGCTCGTCGGTGACGTTGAACGCCGCGCCTTCAGCCTGGTGACCGGCGGCGCGAAACTCGGCGACGGCCTGCTCGACACGCTTGGGATCGACGCCGTTGACGATGATTTTGGCGCCGGCGTTGGCCATGCCTTCGGCAATGGCGCGGCCGAGGCCGCGGGAGGAGCCGGTCACCAGCGCGGTGCGGCCGGAAAGGTCGAAGAGGGCGGTGCTCATCTTAGGAATCCTTAGACGTTGGAGCGGCGTACGATCAGATCGGAGCGGTCGAATACGGCGGGCAGAAGATCGACGCCGAGGCCGGGGCCTTCCATCGGATAGACAAAACCGTCCTTGATCGTGGGCATGGTGGTGACGAGCTCATTGTACCAGCCCTTGTAGAAGGCGCGCACCGATTCCTGGATCAGCGTGTTGGGCTGGCTGAACGACATGTGGATGGCGGCGACGAAGCCGATCGGGCCGATGCAGTCATGCGGTGCAAAGGGCCGGTGATAGGTCTCGGCCATCGCGGCGATCTTGCGACCTTCGGTGAGGCCGCCGGTCCAGCACAAATCCGCCATCACCACGTGCATGGCATCGCGGTCGAGCATGTCCTTGTAGGGGAAGCGCGAGCCGAGCGTCTCGCTGGCGCAGACCCAGACGTCGGTCGAGCGCGCATATTCGGCCAGCGCCTGCGGCGAGTTCATGCGGATCGGGTCTTCGTACCAGGTCGGCTTGTAAGGTTCGAGCGCGCGCGCGATCTGCTTGGCTGTCGGCAGATTCCACAGCGAGTGGAGCTCGACCATGATCTCCATCTTGTCGCCGACCGCTTTGCGGATCTTCTCGAACGGTTCGATCGCCTGCTTCATCTGGGCGGCGGTGATGTAGAGACCCTTGTTTTCCTGGGCCGCTGGATCGAACGGCCAGATCTTCATCGCGGAGATGCCGCTTTCCAGAAGGCTTTCGGCGAGCGCATCGGCGCGATGCATGAAGCCGTCGAGATCCTCGTAAGGCCCCTTGGAGGCGCCGAGATTCCAGTTGGCGACCGGGCTGATATTGGTCGAGCGGACATATTGCGTGCCGGCGCAGGTGTTGTAGATGCGCTGCTTGTCGCGGCAGAGACCGCCGAGCATCTGGTGCACCGGCTGGCCGCAGACCTTGCCGAACAGGTCCCACAGCGCGATGTCGATCGCGGAGGCTGCGCGATATTCGACGCCGGTGGATGACTGCGCCATCGGCAGGTTCAGCATGTCGCGGTGGATGGCTTCGATGTGCAGGGGATTGCGGCCGAGCAGCCGGCCGGCAAAGGTATCGTGGATCTGTGCTTCGACCGCGCCCGCGCCGTAGAAGGTCTCGCCGAGCCCGATCATGCCCGTATCGGTGTGGATGCGCACCCAGATGACATTGGAGAACTCCTCGGTGCGCAGGGTCTCGATCGACGTGATCTTCACGGCAACAATCCTCCCGTCGGGCCCATAGCGCCCGTTTTGTTTGTCATTTCTGCGCCACCATTGCCGGCGGGCCGGTGCCAGTCTTACTCTCGCTTGTAATATATCACAACATGTTTTAAGGATATCACAAACAAGGCGCCGCTTCGCAACGCGGGCGCGGGCTGACGGGAGGACGACATGGCACGGCGCAAGCGCGCGCTCGAGGTGGTGAGAAATGACGATGACGGCGAGGGCAGGCCCTCCCGGCGCAATCGCCTCAACTTCTTCGAGCTGGCCTATCAGAAGATCGAAGAACTCCTCGTTCACTGCGAGCTCAAGCCCGGCCAGTTCATGACCATGCTGGAATTGCAGCAGATCACCGGCTTCGGCCGCACGCCGGTGCATCATGCCGTCAATCGTCTCTCGGCCGACACGCTCATCATCATTCGCCCGCGGCACGGCCTGCACATCGCGCCGATTGATCTGGCGCGTGAGCGCATGCTGCTGGGCTTGCGCCGCGACATGGAGCGCTTCGTGATCCGCCTTGCGGCCGATCGCGCCAGCCTGTCGCATCGCAATCAGGCGCTGCACATCGAGCGCCTGCTGCGCGAGCGTCGCGCCAGCCTGACCCTCGACGAATTCAACAGCATCGATCGCCGCATCGACGCGCTGGTGCTGGAAGCCGCCGGCGAGCCTTTCCTCGCCCACACGCTGCGGCCCCTGCACACCCTGTATCGCCGCATCGGCTTCATCCACCATCGTTTCATGCCGGGACAGACCGAACTGTCGGGCACGATCGATTGCCATCTCGCCATTCTCGCTGCGGTCGCCAATCGCCGCGTCGAGGATGCCGTGAAGGCGAGCGATGCACTGATCGACTACATGGACGCGATATTCACCGGCATGGAGGCGGGCATCGATCCGCGCCTGCTCGATTGCAGCATCGAGCCGCTGCTCGGCACGTAGAGAGTTTTGAAGAGAGGACCAAGCATGTCAACGATGGCGATGCCACATCCGACCGCGAGCGAAGCCGCGGTCCGCTACCTCATCACGAACTACAGTCCCAAAGGCAACAAGGTCGGCTGGCTGATGATGGCCTCGATCCTGGTCGAAGCCTGGGATCTCTATTCGATCGCCTTCGTGCTGATCTTCATCAAGGAGCAATACAATCCCGATCCGCTGATGCTGGGCCTTGCCGCGGCCGGCACGCAAGGAGGAGCCCTGATCGGCGCGCTGCTCGGCGGCTGGCTGTCCGACAAGATCGGCCGCCGCGTCATGTTCCTGGTGACGATGGTGATGTTCATCGTGCTGGCGCTGGCGCAGGCCTTCGTGCCCAACGTTACCTGGCTCGTGGTGATCCGCTTCCTGCTCGGCATTCCGCTCGGCTCGGACATCTCGACCGGCTACACCTACATCATGGAATCCATGGCCAAGGGTAAGCGCGAGGTCATGGGCAACCGCTGGCAGTTCATGTTCGCGGTCGGCGAGGTCATGACCATCGGCGTCATCGTGATCTTCCTCTTGACCGACATGAACCACGAGATGCTGTGGCGCGTGACGCTCGGCCTCGGCGCGGTGCCGGCGCTGATCATCCTGATCATGCGCCACGACGTGCCAGAGACGGCGGTGTGGCTGGTGCAGAAGGGACGCTACCGCGAGGCCAAGCAGGTCGCGCGCGAGATGTTCAACGACAATCTCGACATGCTGCCGGACCGGGACGTCGAGATGCCGAAGGTCTCGACCCGCGCGTTCCTCGCCGATCTCAAGAAGGATCCGATCCGCTGGCGTGCCACGCTGTATGGCTGGATCGCATGTTTCGCGCAGGCGAGCGAATTCTCGACCTTTGCGTTCTACCTGCCGGTGCTGTTTGCAATGGTCGGCGTGTCGTCGATCCTCGGCAACAATCTGGTGACGATGGCGCTGTTTGCCTTCGCAGCCCTGTCGGGGTGGGTCGGGCCACTGCTGACGCCGAAGATCGGCCATCGCGGCATCGCGATCGCGGGCTTCTCCATCGTGCTGGTGTCACTGCTGGTCGCTGCGTTTGCGCTATACACGGACAACAAGATGCTGCTGCCGTTCGCCGCGGCTGGCATGCTCTGGGGCCATTATTGGGACGCGTCGAACTGCATGACCATCCCGACGATGGTCGCGCGGCCGCGATACCGCGGCACAGCCAGCGGCTTCGCCTACATGTTCGTGAAGCTGCCGTCCTTCCTGGCGATCTTCCTGTTCCCGACGCTGTTCGCGGCGATCGGACAAGCCAACGCCACCCTGTTCGTGGCGATCTTCCCGGTGATCGGATTGCTCGCTGCAACCGTCATCCTGCCGGAGGTCTACGGCTACGAGAACGACTGACGAAGCGCGACCTGGTCGCGGCGTCATCGCCGCGATCGGGGCCTATTTCGGGATGTCGCGCGCCGGCGGCTACGGGCTCAAGAAGACCGGGTCGATCCCGACTCCATGGCCGAGCAGGCCGATCGCCTGAAGCTGGGCGGAGTGGAGGTCGATTTCCACGATGGCGAACAGGGTAAACAACACCACTGCGGAGAAGACCAGCAGCGGATGGGCCGTCTCGGCCCGGCTCTCGTCGCCGCGAATCGGGCGACGCAGGGAGGAACTCTGCGGCAATGCTTTCGATCGAATCTGCATGATGAACCTTCCTTGCCGCGCCATATCCATCTGATCTGCGCGACAATGGAATTCTAGCCACGGCGTCGCCGCCGGCATTGATACACCGCAAATAGCTCGCACTCGATTTCGAAAGCTGGGTTCGGTATCCCTTACCAGATTGCCGCCGCCAACGCCGCGATCAGTGCGGGTGGCGTCACCAGCAGGCCGAGCTTGAGGAACAGCCAGGCGCCGACCTCGATCTTCTCGCGCCGGAGCGCGACCAGCCAGAGGATGGTGGCGAGCGAGCCGGTCACCGACAGATTGGGGCCGAGGTCGACGCCGATCAGGATGGCGCTGACAACAGGCACGGGCAGATGATCGCTGGCGGCGACCGAGCCGGCGACAAGGCCGACCGGAAGGTTGTTGGCGATGTTGTCGGCGAGCGCGGTAGCAATGCCGACGCTCCAGGCGGCCTGCGGGACGGATTGTGCCACCGCTTGGTGCAGCAGCCCGCTGAGCTGCGCGATCACGCCGGTCTTCACCAGCGCTTCCACCATGACAAAGAGCCCGCCGACCAGCGGCAGCACGCTCCAGGACACGCCGCGCAGCACAGGCATAGGCGATTGACGGTTGATCAGCAGCACGGCGGCCGCCGTCGCGGTCCCGCAGACGAATGTCGGCAAGCCCAATTGCAGATCGAGCGCAGAGGCCCAGATCAGCACGATGCCGATGGCGCCGATGCCATAGGCAGTCAAACGGCCGCCGCGACCGAGTTTCGGGTGAGGGACACTCTTTTCGATCGTTTCGTCCTTCAGCTCGCGGTGCAGCGCAAGGCGCAAGGCGACATAGGTGAATCCGATCGAGGCAAGTGACGGCAGCGCGAACTGACGCAGCCACGTTCCGAGATGCGGCATGTGCTTGCCGAACACCACGAGATTGGCCGGATTGGAGATCGGCAGCACGAAGCTCGCGGCATTGGCGATGAAGGCGCAGACGAACAGATAAGGCAGCGGCTTGGCGCCGGCCGCGCGGGTGGCGGCGTAGACGGCGGGCGTCAGCACGATCGCGGTGGCGTCGTTGGAGAGCAGCACCGTCACCAGCGTGCCGACGAGGTAGATCAGCAGGAACAACCGCTGCGGAGAGCCGCGCGCATGCTCGACCGCAAAGGCGGCCAGATAGTCGAACAGGCCTTCGAGGCGGGCGAGTTCGGCGATCAGCATCATGCCGATCAGGAAGAGATAGACGTCGACACCCTTCTCGATACCGGTGAGCGCATCCTGCCAAGGCAGGAAGCCGAGCAGCACCAGTGCAACGGCGCCGATCAGGGCCCAGATCGCCTCCGGCAGGCGAAAGGGCCGGATGATGACGCCTGCGGTCGCGGCGGCGATGGTGCTCCAGGCCCAGATGGCGTCAGACGGCACGGTCAGTCCTCAAGGTGAACCAGATCTATTCGGCAGCGATAGCTGATGCGGACGCCGCTGTCTTCCCCCGCAGGCACAGATCGCCATCTGCGCCTTGCCGCGTCTCCGGTAGAGCGAAGAAGCAGACCACGGCCCCGATCGCCGCCACGATGCCGAGCGAGATGAACGCTGCGCTGTAACCGACGCCGACCGCGACCAGGCCGGCAAGCGTCGTCGATAGCGCCGCGCCGATGCTCTGGGCGGTGATGACCGCGCCCTGCGCGACGTTGAAGCGGCCGGTATTGCGCATGAGGTCGGCGACGATGACGGGAAAGATTGCGCCGAAAATGCCGGCGCCGACGCCGTCCAGAAGCTGCACGCCGACCAGCCAGAACGGATTGTCCGAGAGAGTATAGAGGACGCCGCGGATCGGAAGGATCAGCAGCGCGGCGAGGAAGAAGCGCTTGTGGCCCCAGCGGTCGGCCTTGGCGCCTACCAGCATTGCGAACGGCACCATCACGACTTGCGCGGCGACGATGCAGGCCGACATCAGGCTGGTGCCGATGTTCTTGTCCTGCAGCGCGAGCTTCTGCCCGACCAGCGGCAGCATGGCCGCGTTGGAGAGGTGAAACAGGATCACGCAAATTGCGAAGACGAGCAGGGGGCGGCAGGTCAGGAGCACGCTGAGGCCCGTGGGCTGTTCGAGCTCCGTGCTGGCGTCGCTGTCGTGCAGACCGCGAGCGAGATCGTGGTCGATGGCCCGTTCGGGGATCGCGACAATGCTGGCGAGGCTCGCAATCGCCATGGCGCCGAGCAGGTAGAACACGACGGTCGGGCCGAACCAATAGGCGAAGACGCCTGCCAGACCCGCCGCGACAGCGTTGCCGGCATGGTTGAAGGTCTCGTTGCGTCCGATCCGCCGGGTGAAGGCGGCATGACCGAAGATGCCAAGCGAGACGGCGGCGATTGCGGGCGGGAAGATGCCAGCGGCCGCCTGGGCGATCCCCTGCGAGATCGCGACCGGCCCGAAGGTCGGAAACAACGGCAGCGATAGCGAGGCAAGCGTCACCAAAATGGCGGCAACCACCATCGCGAGCCGCTTCGCCCGCGTGGCGTCGACCAGCGCGCCGGCCGGCGTCTGCGCCGCGATGCCGGCGATCGTCGCGATCGACATCACGAGGCCGATGCGCGCCTCATCCCAGCGCTGCTCGGTGAGCAGATAGACCGCGAGATAGGGCCCCAGCCCATCGCGGACATCTGCGAGGAAGAAGTTGGCCGCATCCAGCGCGCGGCCGGCGTGCACCCTGTCATCCTTGTCAGACATGAATGGCCTCCGGGCGTGAGCTGCTTTCTTTCGCGCCTGCGGCGCCTCAGGCCGCGCGAGCGCCTTCCCTGGGCTTTGGCGTTTTCACGGCCTTCAGCCTTTCGGGACCGGAGCCAATCTCGCGCACCTGGATCACGCGGCCGAGCCTGGTTTCAAGGCCATCGCCGCGGGCGGCCACCTTCGCGCCGGGCGCAAGCAGAGCTGCGACGTGCTTGGCCTCCTTCGGGCCGACGCGCAGGACGGTGCCGTCGGAGAGCAGGGCGCCCCGCAGCTCGCCCTTCGGGCCGAACAACGAAAGTGCAACGACGCCGTCGGCCGACATCGCTGCGCGCGTCACCTTCGGATGCTTGCGGTCGTGGTCCGGACCTTGATCGACAATCTCTCGTCCACCAGCTGTGCTGACCGAGATTGCGGCCAGCAGCTTCGCGCCCCGCGGGCGCACGCCGTGCACGCCGACCTTGTCGCCCGGCTTGAGGTGGCGGGTCAGCTCGCCATCCATCTGCGGCGGCGTGTGAACCAGAATGGCGTTGTGCCCGTCCCTCATGACGAAGCCGTCGACCTCGCCGTGCGGATTGAGCACGAAGCGCTCGATGATGCCGGCAACTTCCGGCAGGCTGTCGGGATCGATCCAGTGCATGGTGTTGTCCTATTGTCTGTTGCAACCAGGGGATCAGCCGCGTGGCGGCGGGGGCGGAGCAATGCCGGGAGGCGGCGGCGGACCGCGGCGGTCAGGGCCGTCCTTCGGCCCCGGCGGACGGGGGCCACGAAGCTCTGTCATCTGCTCCGGTGAAGCGCCGATGGCGCGCACGTCGACGATCCTGCCAAGCGCGGTGTCGAGCACGTCGCCCCGCACCGACACGGTTTGTCCGGGGCGCAGCAAGTCCTGAAGGCGCTCGGCTTCGGGCGGCGGAAGGCGAAGGGTCGTGCCGTCATCGAGCAGCGCACCATTGACCTCGCCGCGCTTGCCGTGCAGCTGCACCGAGATTCTGCCGCTTACGACCTGATCGCCTGTTCGCCGCGGGTCCGACGGCCCATTGTCGATAATGCTTTTGCCGGTCACGACGTTGGTGATGGAGGCCGCATCGACCAACGGTAATGCCCTGGCGCGCAAGCCGCGCACCGAAACCTGGTCGCCGGGGCGGATCGCGAACACGGTCTGTGCCGACAGATGCGGCGGCAGCTTCACTTCGATGCCGTCGGTGAGAATGATGCCATCGACATCCCCGCGCGGCGTCAGCGTGTACTGCTTGACCGTGCCGCGCCATTCCGGAAGCTGCGATGAATCCCATATCGTCCCCATCGCCTGGGAATAGGCCGCCGCACTGCCGCCGATCGTGGTCGTTGCGAGCAGCGCGCAGAACAGCACGCGCATGCGTGTGATCTCCATGGAATAACTCCCTTCGATTTCGCGACATCGTCGCTTGCATCCGGTTCAGCAAGCGATGTGCCAGCCGCGGAATCGTTGATTCGAAAGGGATTAATCTGCCGTGCGGAGATCAGCCGTCGTCTTTCGCGACACGGGCCGTCAGATTTTCCGACGGTTCGGCGAGGCCGTAGCGCTGCATCTTGGTATAGAGAAGCTGGCGGTTGATGTTGAGACGTCGTGCGGCCTCGGTGCGATTGCCGCCGCAGGCTTCCAGCGCACGCTTGATCATCGTCGCCTCCAGCCGCGCCACGGCCGCAGGAAGGTCTTGATCCGGCGGCGCTGCGTGCGCCCGCGTCTCGTTCCCGCTGGTATCGATGTCGTCGGATCCGATGATTTCCCCGCGCGTCATGACGCAGGCGCGCTCGATCGCATTGCGCAACTCGCGGACGTTGCCCGGCCAGGGATGACGCTGCAATTTGGCGATCCCGGCCTCGTTGAGATGCTTGGCCCTGCCGCCTGTCGCAGCGGCACGCGCGAGGAAGTGCCGGGCGAGCGGAACGATGTCGGCGACACGATCGCGCAACGGCGGAATCGCGATCTGCACCACATTGAGGCGGTAATAGAGGTCCTCGCGGAATTCACCCGCCGCGACCAGCTTGGCGAGATCGCGATGGGTCGCGGCGATGACGCGGGCATTGCTGCGGACCCGCTTGCCGCCGACCGGCGTGACGACTTGCTCTTGCAGGGCGCGCAGGATTTTCGCCTGCATGGCGAGCGGCATGTCGCCGATCTCGTCGAGGAAAAGCGTGCCGTCGGCGGCGTCGCGAAAGGCGCCGGCGCGGTCGCCGGTCGCGCCGGTGAAGGATCCCTTGACGTGGCCGAACAGTTCGCTCTCGAGCAGGTCCTCGGGGATCGCCGCACAATTCACGGCGATGAAGGGGCCCTTGCTCCGCTTACCGTGGACGTGGAGCGCGCGAGCGACCAGCTCCTTGCCGGTCCCGGTCTCACCCAGGATCAGCACGATGGCGTCGCTGTCGGCCGCAAGCCCGATCGCCTTCTGCACGTGGCGCATGGGTTCACTCGAGCCGATCAGCGTGTCCTCGGCATCCTCATTGGGGCTTGTGGCGATGCAGGCGCGCTGGGGCAAGCGGTGCAGCAGGGCTTTCAGCTCCTCGCGCCCGATCGGCTTGGTGAGGTGGTCGAACGCGCCGAGCCGCATCGCCTCGATAGTGTTCGCGGCGCTGGCGAACGCCGTCAGCACGACCACCGGTGGAGCTGCATCGTTCGCCCGCATCCGGCGAAGCACCTCGATGCCGTCCATGCCGCCGGGCATGCGCAGGTCGAGCAGCACGACATCGACATCGCCATCCAGCGCGGCGAGACCTTCGCGGCCGGAGGCGGCAAGGCGCGGCGTGTGCCCGAGATCAGTCAGTGCCTCGGCGAGACCCTCACGCAGAGCCGCATCGTCATCGACGATCAGGACGGTTGCCATGGCACCTCGATCTCGAAAATGGCGCCTCCGGGATTCTGAATCAGGCGAACATGGCCATGATGATTTCGCGCGATCTCACGCACGATGGCCAGCCCAAGACCAGTGCCTTCGGCACGCCCCGTGACGAACGGCTCGAACAGGCGCTCGCGGATATCATCGGCGACGCCCGGGCCGGTATCCGTCACCCGTAACAGCAACATGCCGTCGCGCCGGTCCGCGTCGACCGTGATGGTGCCGCCGGCCGGCGTGTTCTGAATGGCGTTGATGATCAAATTGTCCAGAGCCCGCTGCATCTGGGAGGGATCCAGCTGGGGTAACGGCGAAGCTGTGGGCGCGGTTCCCGCGACCAGGACCACGCCTCTTGCAGAGGCCAGGTCGCGATGGCTTTCGATGGTCCGGGCGAGAAAAGCCGACAGATCGACCTGCACGAGCTTCGGGTCGCGGGCGTGGGTCATCTCCAGGAGATCGCGCAGCAGGACGTCGAGCCGATCGACCTGACGAAGGATCGCGTGCAGGGCCGCTTCATGGCGTGAGCCGTCGGCAACGGCCAGTGCGTTCTCGCCCTTCAGGCGCATTGCAGCGATGGGGTTGCGGATTTCGTGGGCAAGGCCCGCCGACATGCGGCCGAGTGCTGCCAGCCGTTCGGCAGCAGTGGCACGACGCCGCTCCAGCGACAGACGTTCGCCGGTGCTGTTGAGGGCATCGACCAGCCGATCGAGCTCCGGCGCTCCGGTCTGCGACAGCTTCGGCAGATCAACCGTGCCTTCGCGACGGTAGCCCAGGGCTTTCTCGATCTGATTGATCTTGCGAGACCAGACATAGAGCACGCGTGCGAGCCATGCTGCCGAACCGAAAATCGTCAGTGCAAGCACGACGAGGCCGGCAAGAAGCTGATTGTAGGCGGGGCCTTCCGCCGTGAAGGCCCGTATCATGGTCCATCCGGTCACTCCCGGCAACGGGCCGCGCAACGGGCAGGCGTGCACGATGAGCACCTGCGACCGGCCGGGTTGCCGGATCGAAGCAGGCCGCCCCGATCGCAGCGCCTCGGCATTGACCTCGCGGATGGTATTGAGCTCGGCGGCCGGAAGGTCCGTCTTCGGTCCGGTGCCTTCATAAGTCGGGAACGCATAGGCGAGCGAGCCTTCGTCGGCCCACCAGATGCCGCCTTCGACGCCGGGCGCGGTCGCCAGCGCCGTCTGGGTGACTGCCGTCAGCTGCTGCTTCAGTTGACCGTCGATCGGTCCGCCGCTCCGGCCCGCGACGAAGAACTGATAGCGGTCCGCGAGATCACGGCAGCCGCGCGCGACCAGCTCTTCGGACCGGGCCAGGCGGGCGTTTGCCGTCTGCCGAAACGACTCGAACAGCAGATAGCCGGTGGCGACGCCGGAGACGACCAGCATGATCCACAGGGCCAGCAATCGAGAACGGAGCGAACGCATGCACTTACGACTCGTCTCTCCGGAATAAGTGGGCGGTTAGCGCCGCAAAGCAGGCGGAGAGGGTCGCCCAGGTCTGCCAGGCGGAGAGGAAGGCGGATTTCATGTCATCGATATCCGTTGCTTTATGACGGCGCGTAGCGCCGTCATTGCGAGGAGCGAAGCGACGAAGCAATCCAGAATCTTTCCGCTGCGACAGTCTGGATTGCTTCGCTGCGCTCGCAATGACGGAGTTTGTGGCAAATTCCTGTTGTCAGAACGCTCACAACGCCCAATCACGTTCACCTTACCACCGACAGCTTCTCCGTGATCGCCTTGCGCAGGATGCGCGAGAGCGATTCCACCGAATAGGGCTTCTGGATCAGCTCGAAACCGCGATGCGCATTCTCGGCGAGCACGTTGCTGTAGCCAGAGGTGAGCACGACGGGCAGGCCCGGATAGCGCTCGCGGATGATGCCGGCGAGCTCGACGCCGTTCATGCCGGGCATGATGACGTCGGAGAAGACGAGATCGACGGCGAATTCGTTCTCGCCGAGGATCGCGAGCGCCGCATCGGCGCTGGCGACGCGGCGGACGACATAGCCGAGATCCTCCAGCAGCTCGGTGGAGAAGCGGCCGACCTCGTCATTGTCCTCGACCACGAGCACGCGGTAGCCGCGCCCGGTGGCCGCGGCCTCATGGGTCAGTGCCGCGGCTTCCTTGTCCGTCGCAGGGCTTTGCGCCCGCGGCAGATAGATGGTGAAGGTCGCGCCTTTGCCTTGCCTGCTCGTCACCGCAATGTCGCCCTCGGACTGTTTTGCGAAGCCGAAGGCCTGGCTGAGGCCGAGCCCGGTGCCCTTGCCGACCTCCTTGGTGGTGAAGAAAGGCTCAAAGATCAGGTCGAGATGCTCCTGCGCGATGCCGCAGCCGGTGTCGGTGACCGAGATGGCGACATAGTCGCCGCCGCGCGCCGATTGTGCGCGCAGGCTCGGAATCCCAAAGACCTTGCGGACGGCGATGGTGAGGCCGCCTTCGCCGTTCATGGCGTCACGGGCGTTGACGGCGAGATTGATCAGCGCGCTTTCGAACTGCGCGATGTCGGCCACGGTGAAGCAGCCGGCATCCTCGATCTCGACCGCGATCTCGATGCGGCCTCCGACCAGCGGGCGGATCAGTTGCGCGACGCCCTCGACCTGGCTGCCGACATTGAAGATCTGCGGCTTGAGCGGCTGCCGCCGCGCGAACGCCAGCAGCTGTGCAGTCAGCTTGGAGGCCCGCTCGACCGTCTCGGAGATGGCGTCGACATAGCGGCGGCGGCGCTCCTCCGGCAGCTCACGGCGGCGCAGGAAGTCGGTCGCCGAACGGATGATGGTGAGGAGATTGTTGAAGTCGTGCGCGACGCCGCCGGTGAGCTGGCCGATCGCCTCCATCTTCTGCGACTGTCGCAGCGCTTCCTCGCCGCGCCGGCGCTCGGTGATGTCGACGGCCTCGGGCACGGCGCCGGTGATGTTGCCGTGGCGGTCGAGCACGGGGCGCATGCCGAAGTCGAAATCGCGCTCGCCGATGGGAAGGCGCAGCCGCATCTCCAGCCGCACGGCTTCGCCCTTGAGCACGGCATCGAAGGCATCGCGCACCAGCGCGCTCATGCCCTCCGTTGCGCTGAACCAGGGAGTCTCCCAGAACGGCTTTCCGATGACGTCCGAAGGGTTCGCCTTGATGCCGTCAAGCGCAGTCTTGTTGGCGTAAAGCAGCTCGCCCCTGAGATTGACGAGGCCCTGATACTGGTTGCTGGTCTCCAGGATCGCACGCAGCCGCGCCTCGTTGGATTCGAGTTCGGCGGTGCGCTGGGTGATGCGCTCTTCCAGCGTCTCGTTGAGCTGTCGGAGCTCGATCTCGGCCTGCTTGGCCGCGGTGATGTCGTGAGCGACGCCGATGAAGCCGATATGCTTGCCGGTCGGGTCCCAGCGCGGCTGCGACTCCGAGCGCAGCCAGCGCCATTCCCCCTTGGCATTCTTGTAACGTGCTTCCAGCACGAACGGCTTTAGCGACGCTTCGCCCTGGACGGATTGCTGGAGCACATGCGGCAGGTCGTCCGGATGCAAGACCTTGCGCCAGTCGAAGTCGATGGCCTGATCGTAGGGCAGGCCGACGAAATCGACATAGGCCTGGTTGGCGAAGGAGCGCTTGCGGTCGAGCTTGGTCACCCAGATCGGCACGGGCGCGCTGTCGGCGATCAGCCGGAAGCGTTCCTCGCTCTCGCGCAGCGTCTCGCGCGCGAGCGCCTGGGCGGTGATGTCGATGTGGGCGCCGACGAGGCGGATGGCGCGGCCGTCCTTGTCGCGCTCGATCTTGGCAACGACCCGAATCCAGCGGATCTCGCCGTCATTGGGGCGGATAATGCGGTATTCGGCGGTGTAGTCTTCGCTCGTTCCGGCGAGAGCCTCGAAGAAATGTTTGACGGTCGCGTCGCGATCCTCGGGATGGATGCGGTTGACCCAGTCCTCGTGCGTCTCGTCCGCGGCCTCCGGGGGCAACCCATGGATCATCAGATATTCGGGCGAGCGACGGTTCTTGAAGCCCTCACGGAAGTCGACCTCGACGCCGCCGACCTTGCCGATGCGCTGGATGCGCGCGAGCTCGGCCTCGCGCTCCTGAAGCGCGCGATAGGCGTTGTCACGCTCGCGCGCGACGTCTTCGAGGTGCTGGCGCAGCCTTTCGGCAGCGATTGTCTCGGGCAAGGGTTTGTTCAAGGCATGGGCCGTTGTCATGCGGGTGCGCACGTGCCGGACCGATATTCACACAGACGGAGCGTGATGGCCATCGCTTAGAAGGGAATATGCAGGGAAGGCGCGGATTCCGGCGGGTATGAACGAATGCCTCCACCGGCTATTTGTTCCTGACGTTGGAACGATGCGCCCTCTGCGCGCGTATCTGCGAGGCGCGACAACTCTGATTCCACAAGACTCCCTTTGCGAAGAGGCCAAATCTTGAAGCTCTTTGTCTGCCAGGCCTGCGGCAACGTCCTCTATTTCGAGAACCGCGCCTGCGAACGCTGCGGTCACCGCGTGGCCTTCCTGCCGGAGAAGGAGACAATGTCGGCCGTCGAGCCCGACGGCGAGGCCTGGAAGACGCTGGCTGACACGGGCGAAATCCGCATGCTGTGCCGCAATGCCGAATACGATTCCTGCAACTGGCTGACGGATACGGTCGACGGCACGGGCTATTGCCGCGCCTGTCGTCACAACGGCATCGTACCGGATCTGTCCGATCCGGCGCAGCTCGCCGGCTGGCGCGGGCTGGAGGTGGCAAAGCACCGCCTGTTTTATTCCCTGATCCGTTGGAAGCTGCCGCTCCAGACCCGGCAGGACAACCCTAAGCATGGGCTGATCTTCAATTTCCTTGCCGACGATCCGCACAGCGGGGAGAAGGTCATGACCGGTCATGACAACGGCCTGATCACGATCGCGCTCACCGAGGCCGACGACATCGAGCGCGAGCGGCGCAGGCTCGAGATGGGCGAGCCCTACCGGACGCTGCTCGGGCATTTCCGCCACGAGGTCGGACACTATTTCTGGGACGTGCTGGTGCGGGACGGCGGCAAGCTCGACCAATGCCGCGCCATGTTCGGCGACGATTCGGCCGATTACGGCCAGGCCTTGCAGCGCCATTATGCCGAAGGCGCGCCGCCGGACTGGCAGCAGAACTACGTCTCGGCCTACGCGACGACGCATCCGTGGGAAGACTTCGCCGAGACCTGGGCGCACTATCTCCACATCGTCGACACGCTGGAGATGGCCGCCGAGTTCGGCATGGAGGTACGCCCCAAGGTCGACCGCGACGGGGAGCTGACGACGCGCATTCGTTTCAACCCCTACGAGGCCCGGGATGTGGAGGCGCTGGTCAGCGCATGGCTGCCCTTTACCTTCGCCATGAACAGCGTCAACCGCGCCATGGGCCTGCGCGACCTCTATCCTTTCATCCTGTCGCCCGCAGTGATCGCCAAACTGGGCTTTGTTCACAGCCTCGTGCGGGACGTAGCCAAGGCCGGGAAGCCGTAGGCGGTGCCAGGGCCCGCCGGCCCCGCTCCGCAAGCCCGTTCCGGTCTTGCGCTGGTACGCCAGAGGGGAGGGATTTAGACCGTTGCCTCCGGCCCATTTTGATGTACCACGGGGCCACACGGCCCATTTCCCCACAGGTCCCAACGGCCAGGAAAGGGTCCCCGCCCAAGGTCGAGACTCAAGAAAAGCATGTTCAAACGCATCCTGATCGCCAATCGCGGCGAAATCGCCTGCCGGGTCATCAAGACTGCCCGCCGGATGGGAGTTCAGACGGTTGCGGTCTATTCCGAGGCCGACCGCGATGCCCTCCATGTCGAGATGGCCGACGAGGCCGTGCTGATCGGCCCGCCGGCTGCGGCCGAGAGCTATCTGGTGATCGAGAAGATCGTGGACGCCTGCCGCAAGACCGGCGCCGAGGCCGTGCATCCCGGCTACGGCTTCCTGTCCGAGCGCGAGGCGTTTCCGCGCGCGCTGGAGGCGGCCGGCCTCGTCTTCATTGGCCCGAACCCGGGCGCGATCGCGGCGATGGGCGACAAGATCGAATCCAAGAAGGCGGCCGCCAAGGCCAAGGTCTCGACCGTGCCCGGCTATCTCGGCGTCATCGAGGACGACAAGCACGCGGTGCGGATCGCCGACGAGATCGGCTACCCCGTGATGATCAAGGCCTCCGCCGGCGGCGGCGGCAAGGGCATGCGCATCGCGCACTCCAAGGCCGAGGTCGCCGAAGGCTTCAACCTCGCCAAGGCCGAGGCCAAGGCCTCGTTCGGCGACGACCGCGTCTTCGTCGAAAAATTCATCGTCGATCCCCGCCACATCGAGATTCAGGTGCTGGGCGACAAGCACGGCAACGTGATCCATCTCGGCGAGCGCGAATGCTCGATCCAGCGCCGCAACCAGAAGGTCATCGAGGAGGCGCCGTCGCCGCTGCTCGACGAGGAAACCCGCCGCAAGATGGGCGAGCAGGCCGTCGCGCTGGCCAAGGCCGTGAACTACGATTCCGCCGGCACCGTCGAGTTCGTCGCGGGGCAAGACAAGAGCTTCTACTTCCTGGAGATGAACACGCGTCTCCAGGTCGAGCATCCCGTCACCGAGCTCGTCACCGGCATCGATCTCGTCGAGCAGATGATCCGCGTTGCCGCCGGCGAGAAGCTCGCGATCGCGCAGAGGGACGTCACGCTCACCGGCTGGGCGGTGGAATCGCGCCTCTATGCCGAAGATCCGTTCCGCAACTTCCTCCCCTCGATCGGACGCCTGGTGAAATACCGTCCGCCGGCGGAAGCCAGCAAGGATGGCATCACCGTGCGGAACGACACCGGCGTGCAGGAGGGCGGCGAGATCTCGATCCATTATGATCCGATGATTGCGAAGCTGGTCACGCATGCGCCTTCGCGCGCCGCCGCGATCGAAGCGCAGGCCACCGCGCTGGACTCGTTCTATGTCGACGGCATCCGTCACAACATCCCGTTCCTGTCCGCGCTGATGCATCATCCGCGCTGGCGCGAAGGCCGGCTCTCGACCGGCTTCATCGCTGAGGAATTCCCGAAGGGCTTTGCGGTGCGCGTGCCCGAAGGCGAGGTCGCGCGGCGGATCGCTGCGGTCGGCGCCGCCATCGATCATGTACTTGGCGAGCGCAAGCGGCAGATCTCGGGCCAGTTAGGCGGCCGCATCGTACAGCGCGAGCGTCGTCGCGCGGTCTGGCTCGATCACCAGGAGATCCTGCTCGAGGTCGGACGCGAGAGCGAGGCGATCGCGGTGCGCTTCATCGATGCCGAGGGCAAGGCCGGCAATGCGCATCTGTTGCAGTCACCGTGGAAGCCCGGCGATCCCGTCTGGCAGGGCACCATCGACGGCCAGTTCATCGCGGTGCAGGCGCGGCCGATTGCCAATGGCATCCGCCTCGCGCATCAGGGCGTCGAGGTACCGGTCTATGTCTGGACCGAGGCGGAAGCGGCCTCGGCACGCTTGATGCCGGTGACGACGGCCTCCGATACCGGCAAGAAGCTGCTCTGTCCGATGCCGGGCCTCGTGGTCTCGATCGCCGTGAACGAAGGGCAGGAGGTCAAGGCCGGCGAGACGCTCGCGGTGGTCGAAGCCATGAAGATGCAGAACGTGCTGCGCGCCGAGCAGGACGGCACCGTGAAGAAGATCCACGCCAGCGCCGGCGCGACGCTCGCGGTGGACGCGCTGATCTTGGAGTTTGCGTAAAGAGTGTGAGTCAGGCGGGCGGTCTGCCGCAACCACCGTCATTGCGAGGAGCGGGCGACAAAATTGCGAAGCAATTTTGCGCTGAAGCGACGAAGCAATCCAGTCTGTCCCCGCGGGCCCATTCTGGATTGCTTCGCTTCGCTCGCAATGACGGAGTATGCTGCGGCCTCCGTGATCCAACCGAGACAGCACCATGGCCTTTCGTTCCCGCCGCGAGAAACTGCGATCGATCCTGTCGGGCGGGACTTGCGTCCGTCCCGGCTCGGTCTACGACGCCATCTCGATCCGCATTGCCGAGGACCTCGGCTTTCCGCTCGGCATGTTCGGCGGTTCGGTGGCCGCGCTCGCCGTGCTCGGCGATCCCGACGTCACGCTGATCACGCTCACCGAGCTTGCCGAGCAGATACGGCGGATGTCGCGCGCCTCCGCGCTCCCCGTCCTCGTCGATGCCGATCACGGCTATGGCAATGCTCTGAACGTGCGCCGAACGGTGCAGGAGGTGGAGACAGCGGGGGCTGCCGGGCTCACCATCGAGGACACGCTGCTGCCGGCGGCGTTCGCCGAGGCGAAGACGCAGCTGATCCCGCTCGAGGAAGGCGTCGGCAAGATGAAGGCGGCGCTCGATGGCCGCAGCGATCCCTCGCTCGTGATCATGGGCCGCACTGGAGCTGCCTCGATCACTTCGATCGAAGATGCGATCCGGCGCGCCGTGGCCTATGAGGCCGCCGGTGTGGACGCGCTGTTCTTCACCGGGATCAAGTCGCGCGCGGAGCTTGCGGCCATCGCATCCGCCACGCACCTGCCGCTCGTGCTCGGCGGCGCGCCGGAGGAATTGAACGCGACCGACTATCTCGAGAGCCAACGCGTGCGCATCGCCCTCCAGGGGCATGCCCCGATCGCGGCCGCAACGCAGGCCGTGTACGAGGTTCAGAAAGCGTTGCGTGACGGCACAGCGCCGAAAGCGCTGAAGGGATTGCCCGCAGCGGAACTGACCAACCGCGTCATGCGCGAGGCCGACGTGAGGGCGCGCAGCGCCAACTTTCTTGGGCTGAAAAAATGAGCAGGGCGATCCTCCAGGTCATGATCCGCGGTCGCGTCCAGGGCGTCGGCTACCGCGCCTGGGTCGAGTACCAGGCGACCACCAGCGGTCTCGAAGGGTGGGTCCGTAACCGCCGCGACGGCAGCGTCGAGGCACTGTTCGCGGGCGCGCCCAAGCACGTCGCCGACATGGTGGCACTGTGCCGCCACGGCCCGCCGTCCTCACGCGTCGACAGTGTCACCAGCGAGACCGCCGGTGCGGATGAACTAAACCTGCGCCGGGCAGGGGAGGCGTTTTCGGTGTTGCCGACGGTGTGAACGCTCGCAACAGGTCGTCATGCCCGGGCTAGTCCCGGGCATCCACGTTCTTCGTGCGACGGGGCTAGACGTGGATGGCCGGGACAAGCCCGGCCATGACGGCGAGGAGGCTTCGGTGCCTCAAGCTCTCGAACAGAACAATCACCGCGGCAGCTTGGCAATCGCCTCGCTCAGCTCGTGGATCTCATAGGGCTTGCGCAGGATCGGGAAATCGCCGCGCACGCCGGCGGCGACCTCGCTATAGCCGGTGGCGAGCAGGATCGGCAGGCCGGGGCGGATCTGGCGCAGATGCTGGGCGAGGCTGAGCCCGTCCATCTTGCCGGGCATGACGATGTCCGAGAAGACGAAGTCGACGCCGTTCGTCTCGATCTCGCGCAACGCGGCTTCGGCATCCGCGACCCTGCGCACGCTGTAGCCGAGCTGTTCCAGCAGGCCGACGCTGACGGATGCGACCTCGGGATTGTCCTCGACCAGCAGCACCGTGCCGCTGCCGCGGAACGGTGATGCTCCCGCCGTCTGACGCGATGGCGCGTCGTCTGCGCGCGGCAGGAGGATGGTGAAGGTGGTCCCTTTGCCGAGCTCGCTTGCGACTTTGATCGTTCCCCCCGCCTGATGAGCAAAGCCGTGCACCTGGGAGAGGCCAAGGCCAGTGCCTTTTCCGATCGGCTTGGTCGTGAAGAACGGCTCGAAGATCTTGTCGAGGACGTCATCGGGAATGCCAAGCCCGGTATCGGTGACGTTGATCGCGACGAACCTGCCGGCGAAGGGGTCCTCATGCAGCACGACGTTGTGCGCACCGATCGTCACCGTGCCCCCGTCGGGCAGCGCATCGCGGGCATTGATGACGAGGTTGAGCAGCGCGGTCTCGAGTTCGGAGACGTCGGTCTTGATCGGCCAGAGATCGGGGCTGATGTCGAAGGCGAGGCGCACCGAGCTGCCGACGCCGGCATCGAGCACCTCGCGGATCGCGGCGATACGCTCGGCGAAGTCGATCGCCTGCGGATTGACGCTCTGCCGCCGCGCGAAGGTGAGCAGCTGGTTGGTCAGCGCCGCGCCGCGCTTGGCGGCGGTCTCGATGGCCGAGATCGCGCGCTGAAGCTTTGCCTCGTCCTTGGCCCCTCTCTTCAGCATATGGAGGCTGCCGCTGATGATCATCAGGAGATTGTTGAAGTCGTGGGCGACCCCGCCGGTGAGCTGGCCGAGCGCATCGAACTTCTGGGATTCGGCGAGCTGCTTCTGCATCGCCTCGAGCTTGATCTGCGTATTGCGGCGTTCGGTGATGTCGCGCGTGATCTTGGCGAAGCCGACCAGCTCGCCGTCCTCGTAGATCGGATCGATCACGACGCTGGCCCAGAAGAACGTGCCGTCCTTGCGGACGCGCCAGCCTTCCTCCTCGAAGCGACCCTTTTCCCGCGCGAGGCCCAGAGCGCGCGCGGGCTTGCCGTTGGCACGGTCGGTCTCGGTGTAGAAGCGGGAAAAATGCTGGCCGAGGATCTCTTCGGGCGCGTAGCCCTTGATGCGCTCGCCGCCGATGTTCCAGCTCGTGATGATCCCGGCGGGATCGAGCATATAGAGGGCGTAGTCCGCAACGCCTTCGACCAACAGCCGGAAACTGCGTTCGCTCTCGAACAAGTCTCTCTGTTGATTAGACTTTTTTACCATTCCGGACCCCGCCTCGACGGGGACAAACGCTGGGGGCGCCGGATTGGTTCCTGGGATCTGGGACATTTTTAGGCAAACATCAGGGGGCCGTATGCAGATCGGCCACCCCCATGAGACGCTGCGCAGCGCGTTCGAGGCGATCCTGTGAGCGCTCGCGGTCTCAAGCCGGTACGCTCCGGAAGGTCGCGGCCACCGCGCGCAGCGCCGCCAGCTTGGCGGGATCGCTGACCTTCGAATGCAGCATCACCTTCGAGCTGCCGAGTTTCGGCAGCTTGTGCGCCGGCCCGATGTCGACCAATCCGGGAGGTGCGATCCGCCGCGCCAGCGGCGCGATGGCAAGTCTGGCAAGCGCAGCTGCGACCACCGCCGTGACGCCGCCGCCGACAAAGCGTTCGCGCCAGGCGATGCCGGCTTTGTCCAGCGCACGCACGGCGATGGCGCGGACGCCGCAGGGCGGGGAGAGCGTTGCGAGCGGCAGCGGCTCGCCCTTCGGCAGCGTGAGGCGGCGCGCGGCGAACCAGCCGAACTCGTCCTCGGTCAGCTTTTCGCCGCCGCGGCGGCTGCCTTCCTGGCGGACGATCACGGCATCGAGTTCTCCCGCGTCGTAAGCATCCTGCATTTCGCGCGAGAAGCCGATGGTGACGGCGAGGGTGAGATTAGCAGACATCGCATGCAGCCGTTCGAGCAGCGGCACCAGCTCAGGGCCCGCTGCGTGGTCGGAGATGCCGAGCGAAAGCGACTGCGCGACCGATGCCTCGCCCGAGAGCGCGCGGTCATGCGCTGCGATCAGCGCGCGGGCGCGATCGAGGAACGCGGCGCCGTCGGCGGTGAGCCGGACCGCGCGCGGTGAACGCTCGACAAGACGTTTTGCCAGCAATGTCTCCAGCCGTTGCAGCTTGAGGCTGACCGCAGCCTGGGTCGTGCCGAGCACTTCGGCGGCACGGGTAAAGCTCTGGAGGTCGGCAACCAGCAGGAAGGCCTGGACGGTCGCGATGTCGAGTGTGGATGCCATTATCAATCTTTATCACTGGTATCAATAGAGATAAGACATCAAAATGACGAGGGGAGGTCTAGCTTCCGGACCGACGCCGCGCAAATCGCGCGACATTTTGGGGAGAACCATCATGCCTCTGATCACCGTATCCTACACCACGTCCCGTCAGTCGCCGTCGCTGAAGGCCGACATCGCGAACGCCGTGTCCGAGCTCACCGCAAAGATCCTGCACAAAGATCCCGAGGTGACCGCCATCATCGTGAAATCGGTCGATGCAAGCGACTGGTTCGCCGGCGGCAAGTCGCTCGCCGAGCAGAAGCTTGCGAGCTACTGGATCGACATCCACGTCAGCGAAGGCACCAACACCAAGGACGAGAAGGCGGCCTATCTCGCTGCCATGTTCAAGCGCATGGCCGAGCTTTTGGGCCCGCTGCATCCCGAGACCTATCTGCACGTCGACGAGGTCAAGGGCGATGCTTATGGCTTTGGCGGCCTGACTCAGGAGCGGCGCTACATCGCCGGCAAGCTCGCGGTTTCGCTCAAGGCGGCGTGAGACAGGAAGCCGCGGGTGATGATCTCACCCGCGGCCTGAATTTCAGCTCGCGGCGCGGAACTGAACCTCTGAATTGTTCAGGAAGCACGTCTTGTCGAACAGTTTCAGGTCCAGCGGATTCGGCAGCCTGACATCGCTGAGATCGGGGCAGCGCTTGACTGAGGGATCATAGGATCGATCGATCTGTGCGATGAAGACGACGATCAATCCCCCGTCGCGTGCGAACGATTTCAGCGCGCGCACCTGAACGGAGAGGTCGGGGTTGTCCCGCCTCTGGTCGAGCAGTTGCAGATAGTCGATCACCACGACTGTGCCGCGGGGAGCTGCGGCCATTTGCTTCACGACGTAGTCGGCGCTGATGGCGTCCGAGCAATCGATTTCGAACAGTTTGTCGAACTGCACGGGGTCCACGCCGATCGCGCGGAGGCGGTCCAGAACGTCTTTCTCGGTATATTCGAGCGAGAAGAACGCAGCGCGATGGCCCGACCGCATGGCTACGACGGCAAGCTCGAGGCTCATCAGTGTCTTACCTTGCCCGGGGCGCGCGCCGACCAGCACGAGGTCGCCCGGCCGGAATTGCGGAAACAGCCTGTTGGCCGGCGTCACCGCGGCAGCTTTCGCCGCCAGCATGCTCCAGGCGGAAAAGCCTTCCGCTGCAGCAACGCGATCAAGCGCGGCGTGGAGCGGAATGCCTTCCTCGTGCGACAGGCGTCTTGCGTTTCGCTTCAGACGATAGATGGGTGCAGACAACTTCACCGAGAGAACCTCCCATTGCGAGCAGAAAGCGCAATCCCTCCTTATGCCTGGCGCTCGAACAGTCGGTCCGATGATCAAATCGCCCGGCATGACGTCTGCTTTCCCGGCGGAGGGGGGAGGCGTGGGCGGCACCGGAAATAAACATAGCCGATTCCGCGGCGAGCGGAGAACACGCGCGATCGGCCTCGAACAAAAATGTTAGACCGCCGCTTCCGGCAGCAGCGCGCGGGTCGGCCCGAACAGCTCCTCGAACGCCTGCCGGAGCGCGATATCGACATCGGCCATGGTCACGAGCTGGCCGAGATCGACCAGCGAGGTGACACCGTAGCGGGGATCGGCGACGCCGCAGGGCACGATGCCGTCGAAGTGCGACAGCTCCGGCTCGACGTTGATTGCAATGCCATGGAATGACACCCAGCGCTTCAGCCGGACGCCGATCGCCGCAATCTTGTCCTCGTGCTCCGGCCCCTTGTCGGGCCGCTTCACCCAGACGCCGACCCGGTCCTCGCGCCGCTCGCCGCGGACGTTGAAGGCGGCGAGCGTGCGCAGAATCAGCTCCTCCAGGCTCGCGACATAGGCCCGGACGTCCGGTCGGCGGCGCTTGAGATCGAGCATGACATAGGCCACCCGCTGGCCGGGGCCGTGGTAGGTGAGCTGGCCGCCGCGTCCGGTCGCAAAGGTCGGGAATCGGGGATCGAGCAGGTCGGATTCCTTGCCCGAGGTGCCGGAGGTGTAGAGCGGGGGATGTTCGAGCAGCCAGACCAGCTCGGGAGCCTCGCCCGCGGCGATCGCCGCGACGCGGGCCTCCATGGCGGCCACCGCGTCCGGATAGGGCACCGGAGCGTCCGAGATGAGCCACGCGACGGGCTCGCCGCTGGCGGCGGAAAATGACGTCAAATCCAGCTCTTGACGCTGGTTTTGGCGGGGGCTTTCAGGCGAATTAACCATTGGCTAACCATAACGTGGTGATCATCACGGGAGCAAATACCAAGTCCTTTGGTTCGAAGTCCCAAGTTGCGGCGGTCCTGACAGTGCCCACACTCGATAAAGTCACCGTGGATCTCATGGTCGTCCTCGGCACGACTACCATGCCGATTCATCAGGTATTACGCCTTTCGCGCGGCGCCATCATCGAGCTGGACGCAACCGAGGCCGACGAGGTCAAGGTCTTGGCCAACAATTTGCCGGTCGCCTCCGGCGTCGTGCTGGTCGACCGCAACCGGATCGCGGTCGAGGTCAAGCAGATGCTGCCGCGCACGCCGGGGACGCGGTAGCGCCCTGGGCGCCCGATAGGCCGATCCCAGGGGAAGGGGCCGGAAACTTTCCTGCCAAGCTTGTGGAATTCGGGGCCCTTGCAGGCTTGTATCCCCCTGATGGATTTGTTAGATCGGCGGCCGCTGATCCGGCCAGCCTAACGACCTCAGGCCGGCATCTCCTAGCGCTCGTGGCGGAACTGGTAGACGCGCTGCCTTGAGGTGGCAGTGGGTAACACCGTGGGGGTTCGAGTCCCTCCGAGCGCACCATAAACCCACGTTTAGCATTGAAATCGCTAGACTTTTTTTTCGGGTGTTGCCCGGGAATAATTACCACTCCGTTCCTGCGCTGTGTTCGCGCGTTGTTCGCCTCTGCCGCCGGCACAAAGTCTTCGAGTGATTGGCTCTGATCGAACGTGACGATCTTCTCCATCCCGCGGATCCCGAGCCTTTCTCGATTCGCCTGCGCGATGTAGTGCGCGGGCATTTTTGGGTTGGTCCAGCCTAACATGGCCATCATCTGGCTCTCGGTGCAGTCGGCGTAGGCGGCCACTTCTGCACGGGCCTTGCGCACGCCGTGGCAGCTTTTCTTCGGCTCGTTGATGCCGGCCAAGACGGCATATTTCTTGAATTTAGCGGCCCACGCCTTCTTGTTCATCGGTAGGACCCGGCCGCGCACCAGTTTGCCGGTGAGTACCTCAACGCCGACGATGTTTGCCGCGCGAGCCGCCCTGAGGCTCTCGGCGAACTCGATTAGCACCGGCTTCTCGCCATTCTCGGGCAGTAGTGACTCGATCAGTCCGGTGCGCTGGCGGCCAATTCCTGCCCCATCTCCGGGAACTCGCCCGACTACGATGCGTCACCACGATGAGCATCGTGCACATCCTTTACCACGCGACGGACAGTGTTGATCGTGCCTGCGTTCGCCGTGAGCATTGCGATTGACAAAGCGATAACAGCAAGAACGCGATACATGGCTAACTCCTCCCGGTGCAGGCACTCCAGTCGCCAGATCAACGTACTGCTGCGGCCTTCAGTCTTCGCATACGGCGGACGAGCCGCTCACCTCGGCAAAAAAGCACCAAGAATGAATCCGTATGCGGTTTGCGCCAACAAGGTCGTGAACGGAGTGCGGTAGCCGTAGTTCAGGCCTAGGAAGCCCGGTGGTTCCAATCGCTTATCATCGTCGGGCCCCTCGTATTCGGAGGCCATGCGCGGATGAAAGTGCGGCATGACCGGGAGCACCACAACCAGTAGGAATAGGCCGTGGATCAGGCCGATAAGCGCCCCTTCCCATCCGTTAGCGTCGCCAAGAGCTGCGAAGAGGGCCGCATAGACGACGGCAAAAACCCAGCCGCCTATAAGATATACTACGAATCCGAGGACATTCGCCCTGTCGCGGTTCGCCGTCAGGCAAGTCCCGACAAGGAAGGGCAGGCTCAGCCGTGATAGACCCGCGACCTGGCTGCCATACATGATCGTGGTCATGACGACCGTTGCCGCGAAGCCCCACAGAAGCAGCGAGAGCACGTTCGGCAAGTCGGCGATCCACCTCACGCCGATGACCTTCGATTTCCGTCGTCGCGCCTTTCAGCTTCGGCCAGCGACAAGGCTGCGTTGATGAGGCCGATATGTGTAAAGGCCTGTGGGAAATTTCCGACGGCCGCGCCCGTTTCGGCATCAATTTCCTCACCGTAAAGCCCCAAATCATTGGCATAATCGAGCAGCCGCTCGAATCGGTCCCGCGCCTCGGCCACTCTTCCGACCCGAGCGAGATAGTCGACGGCCCAGAAGCTGCACGCGGCAAACGTGGATTCCTTCCCTTCCAGGCCATCGCAGTTTGCACGGTAGCGGTAGAGGAGCGGGCCTACACCGAGCTCAGAATCGACAAACGCGAAGGTGCTGACCATCCGCGGATCGTTTGCCTTGCAATAGCGATATCGGGGCAAAAGCAGCAGGCTGGCGTCGGGTTCGACGGAATCGAAAGCGGCAGTGTAGCTGCTGCAAACTCGACTGTAGCCCTGCTCTTCGATAGCTGCGCGAATCGCATCGCGCTCTCGCCGGAAATCGTCTGCTGGCGCGGACAGAACACCCTGTTTCGCAAGCTCGATGAGGCAGTCAAGCGCAGCCCAGCAGGTCACTTTGGAGTAGGTATGCTGGCGCCGCTCACCTCTGATCTCCCAGATCCCGTGGTCGGTGTAGCGCCAAACCTGACAAACGCGGCGTCCGAGTCCTACCAGCAGTCGACGCTCGCCCCGGCCGAGCTGACCGCCACGACTGACGTGCATTGCCGCGGCCATGATCACGGAGCCGTATACGTCAAGTTGCAATTGATCCCAGGCGCCGTTGCCAATGCGCACGGGGCGGGAACCGTGGTAGCCTTCCAAATGATCGAGCGTCTCCTCGTTTATTCGCGCTTCCCCATAGACGTCATACAGGACCTGCAGCCTCGGCCACGTAAGCCGGGTGGCGTGAAGCAGCCAGTTTAGGAAGGCCGCGCCTTCCGATTCGAAGCCGAGCCCGTTGAAGGCTTCCAGTGTTAGCGACGCATCGCGCAGCCAGCAATAGCGATAATCCCAGTTGCGAACGCCCCCAATCACCTCCGGCAAAGACGTAGTCGGCGCCGCGATCACCGCGCCCGAAAGACTGAACGTCATCAACTTCAAGACAAGAGCGCTGCGCCGTACCGGGCCAGAATAGGGCCCCTCGTAGGTGCAGAGACCGAGCCAGCGTTGCCACCAGCGTGCGGTTGCATCGATACGGGCCGCCGCAGCGCTGCCCAGCGGCAGGATGACGCCGATATCGTTGCGCACATAGGTCGCCGACAGGAAGTGACGTTCGCCGGGACTGAGGCGCACCTCCGCGCCAATGCTCGTACCATCGGTCGCAAGCCCGAGCGGAAGATCGCTTTGCAAGAGGAGCAAGTGATCGCGCCAGGCACAGCGCCAGCCGAGCTTGCCAAGTGTGATGAGATTGGCGTTGGCGCGCCCGTAATTGGGACGCGGCTCATAGACAACCTCGACAGGAATTCCAGTACCCACCGCCTCGATCTCGCGGAGAAGCTCCCGCTGTGGCTGAAGTTGTTGTCCCTCCAGCAAGCCGGGGATGCAAATAGCGTCCGTCAGCCGCAGCTCACCGCCATCAACCTTGAATGTGGTCTGGAGGACGTTGCTGTTGCCGACGTAATGACGCTCAATCTGGTATGGGACAGCCGGCTTGACACTGAAACGTCCACCTTTGGACCGGTCGAGAATCGCCGCGAAGAAGGCAGGGCCCGCGTAGTGCGGAAGACACAGCCAGTCGATCGAGCCATTCCGGTTGACAAGCGCAGCAATTCGGCAGTCGCCGATGAGGCCATAGTCACCAATTGCATGCCAATGAGTGGTCATGATTGTGGTACGCCCTATTGCCTAAAACGATGTGTAACCAAAGACCTCAATCAGCCGTTTCAGAACTCCAATTGGCCGCCCTCAGCATATAATCCGCGGCCCATCCTGACGGGACAATTGCGTAGGCGCTCGGCAAGTCATGTCAGCAACGGACTCGAGCCGGCTCGATGGACGTCGTGACTCTCGCCCGCGCTGGGCAAAGTATGTTCGCCGTCACATTCCGTGAGGCGCGAACCGACGGCGCGATGCACGCGTTCCGCCGAGACCGTCTTGGGCACTCCCGCCGCAGCAGTTCGCTCGCAAGATAGAAAAGGTTACCAGATCACCTGAGAGATTCCACACCAGACTGACGAAAGCGAGGGCCGGCGGCGGCGCACCACACGGAGCCACGCTTTGCATGGGCCCGGTTGGGCCGCGGCTATCGTGGAGGCAAGAGATGGTACAGGCGGCTTCACGTCGCTGTGAGAGCGTAACCTTCGTAGAGGTCTCCCCGAACTTATCATTAGAAGTGCATCACGCGCTTCAGGCGATTTTCGAATCATTCTCGCCAGGGAGCGTTGAGGCACGCAGCCAAAAAAAGGCCGCGCATCATTGACGCTCGGACGAATTTGCGCGCGCTGTTCTCAGGATTTGTCAACTTCGTCATTGATCGATACACTGGAGGAAAGCCATGACTAAACTTACAATTCTCGGTGCGACGGCCATTCTTTCGACGATGGCGGCGATTCCGGTGTTCGCACAATCTGCACAATATGCCCAACAGGAGCCGGCAGCATTCGCGTCGACGCATCCAAATGCAGGCGTGCACAGCCCGACGTACAGTCTGGGCGCACTGGCATATCTGCCGCCCGGCAAGAGCTACGCGAAGCGGCACTTCAGGCACCGCTAGCGCCGCCTCATGGGCATCGGTGAAGATGGTGGGGTAAGATCTCTTGCTGCCGGCCTCAACCCCGGCAGCAAGTCCCGTGAGTCGTTAGTACGTCTCCAGGATGGACCATGGCCAGAGCCTTGGAGATAGAAAGTTGATGCTGAGGCTCGCCTGTCGTTGTGCGTTCTCTGATGGCGTGCCTCGCCGTTCATTTCTCGTCGCCCTTGTTGTTGGAACGGTATTGAACGTCATCAATCAGGGGGACGCCCTCTTTGGCGCAGCGCCAATCAATTGGATCAAGATAATTCTGACTTACTTCGTGCCGTATGCTGTTTGCACATATGGCGCGGTCTCGTTCCAAATTCGCAAGATGAGCCAAGAATAGTGATGCTTTGGTGGGCGTTAACGCTGCTAGACGCGGTCGCTCTCGGCGATTTCAGTCTTCTTAGACGGGTGAGCTTTTGGGCGCGCATCCGGCAAGGATTTCGTACTAGTTGAAATGGCGCGCCCGACACGATTCGAACGTGTGATCTCTGCCTTCGGAGAAATCGAGAGCGCAGATATGGCTGCTGGGTAGCTGTGGCGTACAAATCGGACGAATCGCACTCCTTTGCCGAGAGGTTGACTAGCAACTGTGAATCGGCGTGGGTCCGGGGCCGATCGGCATCCTAAATGCTTGATGGACCTCGCATCTGTGGGGTCAATGTTCGGAGCCGAAACACGATTGATTTAGTCGATCCAGAAGCGCTCGACCTGCAACCAGACCGTTATGAGCGGGGGCTTCCGTTGATCCTCTTGGATTTTCGTTGGAGATTGAGGCTGTTCATTTGCCTTCTGATGAGATCGGTTCTGGTGCGAAATTAGCGCTGTAGACGCGAACGTCTGGGGGGACCACCCAAGACCGTCTTGGATTTTCAAGGGGCAAAACCTATAGTATCGCCTTATGAGAATGGCCGCTAAGCTCGAATTCGATGCCGGCACCAAGACATTTGCCTCGGGCCTCCTGGCTGATTTGATAGACGCGCTGCGCCGCAGCCGTAAGGGCGATCTGGTGGCCTTGATCAGCGGCGATCCAAGCATCGGCCCCGACCTTGAGGCATGGTGTCGCTTCACCCGTAACAGTTTGGTTGACGTGGCGGTCGAACAAGGTCGCACCCGCTGGGTAGTTCGGTACGGAGAGGCTCCTGAAAGCGTCGAAGATCGGCCAGTCGGCTCTCGTCTATGGCTTTATACGAACTTCGACTGCAACCTAAGCTGCGATTATTGCTGCGTGCGCTCCTCACCCAAAGCTCCACGGCGGGCTCTTGGTATCGAGCGCGTGCGACGTATCGCTGTCGAGGCGGCCGAGCTCAGTGTGGGGGAAATCTTTGTGACCGGCGGCGAGCCATTCATGTTGCCAGATATCGGCGAGATCCTTGCCGCATGCGCAGCGGCGGCGCCGACCACGGTCCTCACCAACGGCATGCTGTTTGCCGGACGTCGGCTCGCAACGCTGCGCTCATTGCCGCGTGAGCGCGTAACATTTCAGATCAGCCTGGATAGTCCGACGCCGGAGCGCCACGACGGCCACCGTGGAAAGGGAACCTGGGCACGCGCCTGGAGAGGAGTTGAGCTGGCGCGCGCCGAAGGATTCCGGGTGCGATTGGCGGCGACGGTATCAAGTGACGCGGAAGCCGAGGAATTCCGCAGCTTCCTGGATGCTCGTCACGTCAGCGAGGAGAACCGGGTGATCCGGCGAATTGTCCTGCGAGGCTCCGCCACACAGGGCATTGCGTTGGCTAGGGCGGATTTGGTCCCGGAAGTAACGATTACCGCCGAAGGCGTGTTTTGGCATCCGGTCGGAGCAGAGGATAATGACCTGCTGGTCAGCCACGACATCTTTCCGCTCGCCGAATCCTTTGCAGCCGTGCGCCGTGCCTTTGATCGCGAAAATGAGCATCAGCGCCGGTTGGCAATGATCTTCAATTGCGCCTGATAGGGGCGGAGCTCTCTATCGCTAAGCCGAGGGGCGCGTTAAGAAGCCTTGTTGCGCCGATGCTTCCCGCAATTCGGCGTAGGCTGCAAGCTGCGGCGCTATCCACTGGCGCAGCCCTTCGGCCTCGAGCACAGCACGATGCGTCGGGTTGTCGTAGCTCATGGCGAATAGTGCTTTGGCAAAGTGCTGCTCCAACGCGGGGTCCAGATCGGATCGGGCAGTGAACATGCAGTGATTATATGGCGGCGAGGTCCAGATTTCGGTCAGCGCACCTTCCGGCACCAGACGCTCCGTTCGCACCGCGTTCCAGAATGGGCTGCCGATTGCGCCGGCATCGGCGCGGCCGTCGAGCACCGCGCGAACGACGTCGGACTCGCTCGTCCCCGTGTCACCGTGCTTACCGAGGTCCGTGTTGAAGCGCAGCGTTCGGTAGTCTTCCCCCTCAATCAGTCCCTCGCGCTCTAGAAAATAAACCGGGAGGATTGCCGCATGGCCGCTGTCGCGGCTGCCGAGCGCCAGGGTCCGGTTCTTGAGATCGCCAAGCGTAGCGACCGGCCCACCGGTGACCGCAACGATCTTGGTCATCCAGCCGACGTCGGTGTCGCGCATCGCGATCGGGCGGCAGCGCTTGTCGCTCCAGGCATCGGCCTGGATATAGGCGAGGTTCGTGTTCCATGCGATGTCGATCCGCGGCAGCCGCTCGCCCGGCAAAGCCAGCAGCGCTGCGACCTGGGCCTCGTAGCTCTGAAACAATACGACCTCGACGGCGAGATGCGCCTCCTCGTGAAAGTAGCGTCGCATGCCCTCCCAGATACTGACCACCTTCGGATCGTATGCGACGGCACCTACCCAGATCGTCTGGCTCATGATTACTCCTCGCCTGTCACGCCTGATTTCAAATGCGATCAATCGCGATCCGAGCGCGGCCAGCAGGGCAACCCTGCCGCGCTCAGAACAGCGGTATTCCCAACACAGCCTTGCCGATGAATTCACGCAGAACATCGCCCGTCGGCGCCATGACCGCGCCCGCATGGGCATCGCGGAACAATCGCTCGATGGCCAGATGCTTGGAAAACGCAGCACCTCCGCACACCCGCATCGCCGCTGAAGTGACGGCGATAGCAACATCACCCGCCGACGCTTTGCACTCGAGCACGCGCAGCATGGTGGTATCTCGGGGGCGCTCGAGGTGATCGACGAGATCGTCGACGCGCGCGGCGAGCCCATCAGTGTCGATTTGCATTGTCGCAAGTTGCGCGCGAAGCGTCGGCAGGCTCTCGCCGAGGGTCTGGCCCAGATGCTCGAAACGAGCGCTCTTGAGGTGAGCTGCGGTCCCCGCCACGGCGGCCCGGCAAAGGCCTAGCGCGACCGCCGATGTCCCGAGGTTGAACAGCGGAAGCACGATTTCCAGCATGGCTTTGAAGCCCGCTCCGTCGTCGGTCAGCTGAAGACTCGATCCGACCTCGGCGTCCTCAAGGATCATCGGCGCGGAAGCGTTGGCGCGCATCCCGAGACCATCCCAAGGGCCGGCGACCGACAGTCCAGGCGCACCAGCGGCGAAAAGGTAAAGGGTTGAATCGGTTGGACTCTTCCCTTCAGGAGCCAGCGCCGAGACAACATAGCTTTGCGCGTGACCGGCGCTCGTCACCCACGATTTCTTGGCCGTGATGCGCACATTGGTGCCACTACGGATCGCTCGCGACACAGGCGCCCAGAAATGGCTGCGGGATCCGGCTTCGCTGAATGCCAGCGTGGTGAGGTGCTGACCGGCTGCAATATCTTTCAACGTCTGCACGACGGCTGCAACGGGACGGGCCGCGGCGATCGTCGCGGTGGCGCACATGTGCATCAAATAGACCATCGCGGCCGACGCGTCCGCTTCCGCAAGCGTCGCAATGATGGCAGCGAGGGTCCTTGGTCCGAGAGCCGAGCCGCCGACTCCGGTGGGCAGCATCATCCCCAGCAGTCCGGCCGAGCCGAGCGCCGCGACTGCCTCGGATGAAAATCGAGAATCCTTGTCGTTTTGCCGTGCCGCCGGCGCCAGTATGCGGTCGGCGATCTCCCTGGCCTGCGAAACTGCAGTCTCGTGGTCCATAACAGCCCTCCGTCGTGCTCGGTCGAATTGAACTAGGTGCAGGCGGCTGTATTGCACTGCAGCGGATGTTGTCGGGTCTGAACGCCCAGCGTGCGGCACAACCGCTTCCGTATACTCGCTGTTGGTTTCTCCACGCCAAACTACCCCCAAATTAATACGCCGCTCAAAGCGATCTGGTTACGTCACCCGGAGGATATTTTTTTAGACGTCGGTCGCACCTTTTGCTTGTTCCGGCTGCGGCCGGCGGAGACAATCATCGCAGCAGGGGGGCGGGCGCTGGTCCGCTGTCGCGAAAAGCGCTGCGAGCGACCGGCGATTGCGTAAGGAGGTTTGCCTGGCGTGGCGGCCATTGATCGCGATCGCGGCCGATCGCCCGCGGCTCCGGCTCCTGCTATGAGCGTTGCGGCGATCGGGATCATCTGTAAGGCGCCGCAGCCGGGCCGCGCAAAGACCAGGCTTGCGACGGCTATTGGCGCGGTTGCCGCCTCGGAGCTCTCGGCCTGCTTTCTGCGTGACGTCGCCGACGCCATCGAGACGGTCCCGGAGAGCCTCGGCAGGCGCGGCTATGGTGTCTATGCGCCCGCGGGGGTCGAGCACATCATGCGGGAGCTGCTTCCCGCAACGTTCGGGCTTCTGCTGCAAGTCGGTGACGATCTCGGAGATGTGCTGTTCGGTGCCGCGCGCGACCTCCTCGACGGACACGACTGCGTTTTGCTCGTCAATGGCGACAGCCCAACCCTTCCTGCCCGTTTCCTGGTCCGGGCTATCGAAGCTCTTCGCGAGCCCGGCGACAGAATGGTGCTCGGGCCAGCAAGCGATGGCGGTTATTACCTCATTGGGTTAAAGCGCCCACATCGGCAGCTATTCACGCGCATCGCATGGGGGACGGAGACCGTAGCTCGCAGCACATGCGATCGCGCCGCCGAGATCGGACTTGCCACGATACTGCTGCCGGAATGGTACGATATCGACGACATTGAAGGGCTAACTTGGCTTAAGGACGAATTGGCCGGCAATTCGGCGCGCTTTCTCGGCGGTGGTCTGGCGCGGGCGAGCCGAGTTTTTCTCAAGGCTGCGCAGCGGATAGACCCATGAAGCCGATTGCGGGAACCATTGCGAGTCAATTCGGCGGACTGGCGCGCTCGGTCACCACAATGCCTCCGCTTCATCGGCTGGCCGGTATTGGCGTTGTCCTGCTTGGTCTCACTCTGGTGACCCCCTTTGCCTTCGAGGCAGCCGGTGATAATGCCTTCATTGCTCTGACCATTCTTGCAGGTCTGCTGACGATCTTAGCGACAAGTATGGCCGAACAGGCTCCACCCGATCGCGCGCTATGGCTCATTTTTGGCTTGGCGATCGTTCTGAGAGCCTATGTGCTGGCGTTCGATCCCCTTCTGTCCAATGACATCTATCGCTATGTCTGGGATGGCAGGGTTCAGGCCGCAGGTATCAATCCGTACCGCTATTTCCCGGCTCATGAGGCATTGGCATCTCTGCGCGACGGGGCGATCTTGCCGCACATCAACCGGGCCGACTCTGCCGTCACCATCTATCCTCCCGTGGCGCAGTTTTTCTTCCTCGTTGTCACGCGGATTGGTGAAAGCGTGACGACGATGCGCCTCGCACTGTTGGGGTGCGAGGCCGTCACCGTCACGATGATCATGCTGCTGCTGCGGCGCATGCACCGCCCGGTGACGCGCGTGATCGCCTATCTCTGGCATCCGCTGCCGCTGTGGGAGATCGCCAACAGCGGCCACGTCGACGCGCTCATGGTCGCGCTGGTGCTGCTGGGCCTATGGATTGCCCTGACCGGCTCCGCTCTGCGCGGGGCCGCCGTGATCGCGTTATCGACGCTGGTGAAACCGTATGCGGCGCCGGTGCTCGCCGGGATCTGGCGGCCGTGGGACCCTAAAATGCCGTTCGTTGTGATCGCCGTCATCGCGCTTTGTTACCTTCCTTATCTGTCGGTCGGCTGGGGCGTTCTCGGGTTCCTGACCAAGGGCTATTTCAACCAAGAGGGGATCGTTGCCGGCAACGATATCTGGCTGTTGTCGCTCTGGCGGCTTGTGTTCGGCGAGCATGAGCACGACGTTGCCGTCTACGTGGCACTGGCCGGGCTGGTCCTCATGCTCAAGGGGCTCACGGTTGCCCGCAGCTCTGATCACAGCATCGCGTCGCGTGTTGCCGACATTAACATGCTGTTGCTTCTTGCTTTCCTGTTGTGGTCGCCGAACTACCCCTGGTATTTTCTGATTGTTGCGCCGTTTGCCGCCTTGTGCGGCTCCGCGCCCACCTGGGTCGTTTCGATCGGAGCGCTGCTGCTGTCCGAACAACTCGACTGGGACTTCTACATTCCAAGGGTGGTAAGCAAATCAATCCTGTTTGGAGGTCTTTTGCTGGCTTGGGCCTTCGTCGTCTGGAGGACCCGCATGCCGCGGACCATAGAGGCAAGGCTGTTGCAATGAGCCTTTCCCGCGAAGCGCAAAACCCTCACGCGCCGTTCGACCCGCGCCGCTACCACGAGTCGGTCGCGGGCGAGCGCACCGAGGTTGCCCAGCGCCCGCCAGTCTGCCTTTATCTGGAGGTCACCAACCGCTGCAATCTTTTGTGCACCACTTGCCCGCGCACCTACGAGCAGCTCGAGCCGCCGGCGGACATGAGCTGGGACTTGTTCGTATCGATTGTCGATCAGGTCCCCGGTCTTGCGCGGGCGGTTCTGCACGGCGTCGGCGAGCCGATGCTGGTCGCTGATCTGCCCCGCATGGTCGGATACCTGAAGGATCGTGGCGTTTATGTCGTCTTCAACACAAATGGAACGGTTCTCAGTGAGCGCAACGGCCGTGCGCTGATCGACGCCTGCCTTGATGAACTGCGCGTCTCTCTCGACGCGTCAAATCGCGAGAGCTTCAAGGCGATCCGCGGCAGAGATTATTTCGGCCGCATCATCCGCAACGTGCGAGCATTTCGCGAACTGCAGGAGCGGGAGGGCCACTCTAAGCCGCTGGTATCCTTCTGGCTGACCGGTCTGAGAGAGACTGTCGAGCAGCTTCCGGCCTTTGTGCAAATTGCGGCGGAGATCAGCGTCAAGGAAGTCTATCTGCAACGGCTCGTATTCTTCGATGAATCCGCCATTGGCAAGGCGCGGCCGGATCAGGCGCTGTTCGAGCGCCTGACGGAGGAGGAAGCGGCGTACCTGAAGCAGGCTGAGGAGCTCGCGCGCTCCCTTGGCATGACCTTCAGCGCATCGGGCGCAACGAGCGAGCCCAGCTTAAGCCTCAAGGGTGGCGGAGACCTTTCGCCATGGTCGCTCTGCCGGCGGCCATGGTCGTTGATGTACTTTACGGCCAATGGCCGTGCGCTGCCATGCTGTATCGCGCCGTTTTCGCAGCATGGCTATGATAACTACACCCTTGGTCATGCCCGGCAGCAGGCCCTGCGGGACATCTGGAATGGGCCCGCCTACCAGAACTTTCGGGCAGCGCTCTTGTCAGACGAGCCACCCAAGTGCTGCGCCAATTGCGGCCTGCGCTGGAGCCTGTGAGCCAGGTGATCAAGGAGAGCGAACAGAGCGAGCGCCGGCCGGTGGTTTCGGCGATCATTCCCTGCATTGATGAGGAAGCGGCCATCGGCTGGGTCGTGACGGCGGTGCTCGGCCAGAATGTAAGCGAGGTCATCGTGGTCGACGGGGTCTCGCGAGATCGTACGGTCGAGCGCGCTGAGGCCGCCGGAGCGCGCGTAATTGTCGAGCCGCGACGCGGCTACGGGCGCGCCATCCAGGCTGGCATCGCCGCTGTGCGTGATAACGCCGACATTCTGGTTTTCCTCGACGGCGACGGCAGCGATCCTGCGGAATTCATTCCTGATCTGGTGTCGCCGATCATTGCTGGGCAAGCCGACTTCGTACTCGGCTCGCGTGTTCGCGGCCCACGTGAGCCCGGCAGCCTGGCACCACAGCAGGTCATCGCTGCCCACGTCGGCAGGCTTCTGCTGCGCTTCGTCTATGGCGCAAACTTCACGGATCTGTCGCCGTTTCGCGCTATCCGGCGGGATGCGCTCATACGTCTCGATATGAAGGAAGAGACATTTGGCTGGAATCTGGAGATGTTGATGCGGGTCGCCGCGGCGCGTGTACCGATGCTTGAGATCGCTGTCGGACAGCGGCGCCGAATCGGCGGAGTGTCGAAGGTCTCCGGCAATCTCATCGCCGGCATCAAGGCGGCCTGGTCGATTTCGGCGACGTTTGTTCGTCTCGCGTTCGAGCTGCGAGACCACGGCAAGAGGAGCTAGTCAGCGCGTGCCGGCAGGATCTTCACAGGCAACGATATCCCGGGGAGACTTTCGATTTTCCTTATTCGGCGGGGAAAAGACAGCGAGGTATCCGCCATCGCCTGCGAGCTGATATGTGGCGATCTCGCGATAACCGACGGCGCTCGCTTCGCAACGCAACTGCTCAATTGGCGTGCCATGTTCGGAGGTCGGACGCTCAAGGTCGACAATTCCGATCCGCGCGCCCGGTTTCAAGGCAGGCGCGAGATTATAGAGAAAGGCGTAGGGTTGGGCGATCTCGTGATACATGTGCACGAGGATGGCGGCATCCAGCGAGGAGGCGGGCAGGCGTGGGTCGTGCGGTTCGCCCAGCGCTAATGTGACGTTTGTCAGTCGAAGACGTTCGATGCGCTTGGCGAGCTCGATGAGGTAATCTCGGGTGACGTCCTCAGCAATGACGGAGCCTTTGGAGGCGAGGAGGGGCGAGAGCCGAACCGTGTGGTAGCCACGGCCGGCGCCGATATCACCGACCGTCATGCCGGGCTTCAACACAAGACGCCGAGCAATCTCGCCGGTCTCATCCAGGGAGTCACGGTGCCTCTCGTCGGAGCGGCCTGGGCTGACAATCGGCGCAACCGGGCGCTGGGGCGAGGGGAACTCCGATGCCGAGACGCCTGATGGGGCCAGATAACCGATATCGGCCGCGTACGCGCAAGTTGGGCCCAGCACCGCAAGAAGCGAGGCTGCGCGAAATAGAGCGATCAAATGCCCGCCAAGCATCTCGTGCGGCCATTCGGCTCTTGTGAGTTCACGAGGTTGGCTCAACGTCGTCACTCTCTCACTCACACGATCGCAACTAGCCCGCCATGTGGAAAAACCCGCCGATTAATCCCTTCCCGTCGCGAACCGCAGGGATTTGGCGGCGCAACCAGGCATCAAGGCCAAGACTGCGGCCGGCGCCATCGAGTGTGAACAGGAACATCAGCATGGCCAAAAACATGTACGTCCACGGCCACTCGGACGAATTGCCATACAGGCCGAGCCAGAGCTGCAGCACATAGGCGATGGCCAGCACGCCCAGCAATCGCACCGCAAGCCCGAGCATCATCGACCCAGCGAATGCCAGCTCGGCAACAAAGACGATTGGCCCAAAGATGGACATGTTCGGGAGCACGACATCCTTCATGAAGCTGCGGTGAAACTCGAACGCCGCGTTGGTCGATTCCTGTTCGGTCCAGTATTGCAGACCGCCCGACAGAGGTAGCGGCAGCTTCCATAACATGCCCTGAAACCACATACAGCCGACCAGCACCCGAACCAGCCAGATTCCGAGATGTCGGCCGGTACGTTGCTCCGAATCCTCCTGCCAATTCCGCAAGGCCACTGCAATGCTGGCGAACAGCAGCGCCCAGAACAGCGCCAGGATCAGATAGCGCCAGTTTCCGAGACTGAGATAGTCGCCCGTCATCGCACTCAGGAAATGACCGATATCGATGAAGGGATTTGTGGGCATAGGCGCATGCTCCGGAGCAGTGCACAGTAACTCCACAGTATCCGCGTCCGCAACTCCATCGGCGTGCGCGGGTTCACTTCGCTGCGCTCTGTCTGTCGGGGCAACTGGCTGTAGCCAGCGCCTGAAACGCCTCATCCGCGAAGCCGAGACCAAGGTGGCGATCCGCGTAGTCAGCTTCCAGCCTCAGCGGTGCATGGCGAGAGCGGAGACACGGTCTGAATTCGCTGCGCGACGCGTTGAGCGGACACCTCACGCTATCGTCTGCGTTTGTACCTTTCGCTGGGAGACGTTGTTGCTCCAAGGATCGCGCGCAGATGGAGATTGAAAGCCAGCCTGTTGCTGGCAGGATATCGGGCTCACAAACCCGTGAACCGCAGCGCCGGTTGATCTTGCGGCTCCTGCCAATGGCCTAGCTATTCTCGGCGCTGGTCGTTATCTTAGTTGCATGTCGGAGAAGCTTGGCCGCGTCATGAGACTGGCGCTTGCCCTCACATTCATCGTGGGGCTGGTTCCGCATGGCATACGTGCTGCGCATGCTGACGTGAGCATGGTCATGGCTGCCGCGACCGACATGCCGATGAAAGGCAAATGTCACGGCTGCGGCGACGATCAGAAGGCCATGACGGCCGCGGCATGCTCCGCCTTTTGCGGAAGTTTCGTGGCCTTGCCCGTCTTTGGACCGCTGTTTGAGCTGTCCTCGGTCGAGACGGCGCGAGATTGCTTCAGCCCAATTCTTGCGGGGCATACGATCCCGCCTGACCCGTATCCTCCCAGACCTGCCGTCCTGAACTAAAGGCGCATCGCTGGTCGCGATGTGACCTTTGGCGCGCAACGATGCCCACCGCATCGACAGCGCATCGTGATGACGCACGTGGGCTCTTGGCCACGGGCATCAGATCAACGTCCAGGATCGGCTTTCATGCATTCCGATTTGAGTCCGACGATCAGTCGCCGCGCACTGCTGCTAGGCGGTACCGCAGTTGCGGCCTCCGCCCTGTTCCCGGGAATACCGCGAGCCGTACCGGTAGAACCCAAGGTTATTGAGCTCTCCGCGGCGCCCGGTCGCGTGTCCCTCGTTGGCTCGCCTGACACGGAAACAAATGTCTGGTGTTACGGGAATCGCATCCCTGGTCCCGACATCCGGCTCCGACAAGGCGAGCCCGTTCGGTTGGTCGTGCGAAACCAGTTGCCGGAAGATACGACCGTCCACTGGCACGGCATACGTCTGCCGAATGCCATGGACGGCGTTCCCGGCCTCACGCAGCCGCCGATCAAGCCTGGCGAAGCCTTCACCTACGAATTCACGCCGCCCGACGCCGGCACGTTCTGGTACCATCCGCATGCCGACAGTCTGCAGCAACTCGGCCGTGGCCTGGCCGGTGCTCTGATTATTGAAGAGCCGGAACCCGTTCCGGTCGACCGCGACCTTGTTTGGGTGTTGAGCGACTGGCGGCTTAGATCCAACGCGCAGATCGCGCCCGGATTCGGCAACGGCATGGAAGCCGCCATGTCCGGCCGCGTCGGCAACACCGTCACGGTGAACGGTGTGGTGTCCGAAGAGGAGTCAGTACGGGCAGGGGAGCGCATTCGCCTGCGTCTCATCAACACCTCGCTCGCTCGCATCATGTCCCTGCGGTTCGAGGGCCACCGTCCGACAATCGTCGCGATCGACGGCCAGCCCTGCGAACCGCATGAGCCGGACAATGGGCGTCTGCTTCTTGCTCCCGCAATGCGCGTCGACCTCATCCTCGATATGCAGGGTGAACCGGGACGGCGATACCGCGTGATGGACGACTTCTACGACAACCTGTCTTATTGGCTCACTCAACTCGCCTACAAAGATGAGCCGCCGCTCCGCGCGCATCCTCTCGATTCACCGCTGTGTTTGCCACGCAATCCTTTGCCAGAGCCGGACTTGACCGCCGCCGAACGGCGCGAACTCCGGCTGCAGGGCGGCATGATGGGTGGCGGCGGCATGATGGGGATGGGCGGAATGATGGGCATGGGCAACCAAGCCAGCTGGGCCATCAACGGTCATTCCATGACAGGCGACGGTCACGCCGGGATGCCGCCGCTGTTTACGCTCCGGCGCGGACGAAGCTGCGTGCTGTCGATGCGCAACGAGACCGCCTGGTGGCATCCTATGCATCTCCACGGCCATAGCTTCCGCGTCCTGAGCCGCAACGGCGCACCGGTGCCGCACCGGCAGTGGGCCGATACCGTTCTCGTACGGCCGAAAGAGACGGTCGAGATCGCTTTTGTCGCCGACAATCCCGGCGACTGGATGCTGCATTGCCATGTCACCGACCACCAAGTGTCAGGAATGATGACGGTGCTACGCGTTGCATGAGCAACCCGATCTTTGCAAAGGAGAAACGAGATGAATAGACGGACATTCTGCCTTGGCACTGCGCTAACGACGCTCGTGCTGCCGCTGCCAGTGTTTGCCGCTCCGACCCAGGCGACCTTGTACAAGAATCCGCAATGCAGCTGCTGCGAGGACTATGCCGCGTATCTTCGGCAGAGCGGCTTTACCGTTGATGTGAAGCCCACTAACGACCTCGCCGAGATCAGCCAAGACGCTGGCGTGCCGACGAAATATCAGGGCTGTCACACGATGTTCGTTGGCGGCTACGTGGTCGATGGGCATGTCCCGGTCGATGTGGTCCGTAAACTCCTGTCCGAGCGCCCGCCGATCGCGGGGGTCACGCTTCCTGGCATGCCGACCGGCTCCCCCGGCATGACCGGCCCCAAGACGCAGAAATTCGTCATCTACGCCGTGACCAAGGATGGCAAGGCACCGACCGTCTACGCCACCGTGTAGCCAGTCGTTAGCGGGCGGGTCGGCCCGCATCGCACACAAGCACGTTGGCCCGCCATCGTTGACCAAGGGCTTGTGGATGCGATCCTGCCATTGATCAGAAAGGTGAGCAGCAATGATGCTTGTCCCCTGTATCGGCCGGATCCAGACCGCGATCGCTGCCGCAATCGCACTCGTGGCGGCCACTCAATTCGCCGTGGCTCAAGACCCAACGAAAAAGGTGATCCTGCATAACAGCCCAAAACCTGTCGCCGCTGTTCAGTTAGCTGATGAGGAAGGCCGACCGCGAAGTGTGGCTGACTTCAAAGGAAAGGTCGTGGTCCTCAATATCTGGGCCACCTGGTGCGTGCCCTGCCGAAAGGAAATGCCCGCGCTCGATCGGCTGCAAGCGGCCTTGGGCGGCGCCGAGCTCGAAGTCGTGCCCCTCTCGGTCGATCGCGGCGGGCTCGAAACCGTCCGCAAGTTCTACTCCGAGATCAACATTCGCAATCTTGCCGTTTACACCGACCCCTCCGGGCAGGCCTTGCGTGCAGTAGGCGCGATCGGCTTGCCGACCACGCTCATCATCGATCGTGCGGGCCAGGAGGTCGGGCGCGCGCTTGGCCCAGCCGAGTGGGATTCTCCAGAAATCGCTGACACGCTCCGAGCCGTCATGACCAATACTGGTGATCGCTTCGCTCAGCGGCAAGACCTCGATCGATTGCAAGCGTCGCCCGGCCTGCTCCGGCGTGTGTTCGATTGGCTGATGTCGCCCATCAACGAAGTGATCCTCAATAGAGAAACAGCTGATGACTCCTCAGACGAAAATAAGAGCAGATGATATCTCTGCTGTACGCGCGTGGCGGCCCTGGCGTTATCTTGGACAGCGGCGCGCACTGGTTATCCTCGCGGTTATCGCCGTGATCGCCGGCACCGCGTTCGGATGGAACTGGCTCGTGGCTGCCGGTATTGCGCCCGTCCTGCTGAGCGTACTGCCATGCTTGGTGATGTGCGGGCTCGGTCTGTGCATGAACCGCCTGATCGGCCGCTCTTGCGGAAGCACGTCCTCCCAACACGCAGTGAATCCCAGCTCCCAGGCAACAAGTTTTCCGGTCCTCGATCAGACAATGGCCGAGGTCGCTCAGGCTCGGCCCACGGACAGCAATCCTGGGGACGCCACCGAAAGGCCGCAAGACGAGATCGCGCAAATCACAAAGCCAGGAAGGGAGACGGAACATGCAATCAACGACTAGAATCCTGCTTGCATTCGCCGTGTTCTCGGTCGCCCCTGTGGTCACGGCTTCGGCTCTCTTTGCCGGCGACGATTACCTGCCGTCCAGCTCCACGATGGTAGGAATGATGAGTCGCGGGAATATGAGCGGATTGATGGAGCGGATGCACATGATGGGCCATTGCGGCGCGATGATGCGCAGCGACGGCGCCAGCGGCCGACCCAACGACCAGTGGCGCGCTCCTCGATCGCCAGATGCCGATGGCCGGAAGTAGCTGCCGATGAAGACACGAACCAGGCGCCTCACCATTATCGCTCTTGTGCTCGCGGCGGCCGGTGCGATCGCTCTGGCAGAGGCATGGTTTGTGGTGACTCCGCATCCGAAGGTCGTCACGTCTGGCACGGCAGCGATTGGCGGGCCGTTCACGCTGGTAACGACCGACGGCAAGACAGTGAGCGATGAGACCTACCGCGGCAAGTGGCTTCTGATCTACTTCGGCTACACCTTCTGCCCGGATGCGTGTCCGACCGCGCTCACCAACATGAGCGCGGCCTTGGAAAAGCTTGGCCCAAATGCCAGCGAGCTCCAACCGCTCTTTGTCACGGTCGACCCCCAGCGCGACACCCCTGTCGTCATGACTGATTACCTGAAGTCCTTTGATTCTCGCATTGTCGGCCTGACTGGAAACCAGGCGCAGATCGACGGCGTGCTGAGGGCATATCGCGTGTACGCCGAAGCGCAGAAATCCGAAGTGGATAACGCCGATTATCCGGTCTCGCACAGCGCGTACCTCTATCTGATGGATCCACAGGGGCGATTCGCGAATGTGATCCAGAGCAGCGAAGGCGGCGAAGAGATTGCTGCTTGGCTGCGCAAGCAAATGACCCACAAGAACGGATAGGACGATTGATGAAACGACCATTCAAGCTGATCTTGAGCATCGCACTCGTTTTGGCAGCCAGCGTTCAGGTTAACGCGCAAATGTCAGGTTCGAGCTCAATCGTAGTCGAGCGACCTTGGGCGCGAGCGACGCCCGGTGGAGCCAAGACCGGCGCAACATACCTTACATTGATCAATAACGGCGAATCTCCAGACCAGTTGTTGGGGGCGACAACACCCGTCGCGGACAAGATTCAATTTCACAGCACCACAGAAGAGAATTGCATGTCCCGTATGCGCGAAATGCCCGTCGTCGATCTGGTACCTCATGCAAAGACCACATTCGATCCGGGCGGCATGCACATTATGCTCGTCGACTTGAAGCAGCCGCTCAAAGAAGGTCAGACTTTCTCTCTAAGTTTGACGTTTGCCAAGGCGGGCAAAGTCGACGTCACGGTTCCGGTTGCGAAGGTCGGCGCCATGCGGCCCAGTGACATGGCTCCCATGATGCATCATCACGACGACACGATGAAGGAATGAGGTTGGTTGAGCTTGAGCCTGATGATGCGGCCTCCAGCCGAACCGGCAATCTGTCGCCCGGTGAACCACAAGGCACCATCTGGCCCGGTCGTGATGCCAAGTGGTCCCGTCGATCCAGGGATTGCGAATTCGGTCAGCTTTAGGTTTTCGACGGTGGCGGTCGTCGGAATGCGCCCGATCTTCTTCGCCGTGAACTCGGTGAGCCACAGCGCGCCGTCAGGCCCCGTCGTGATGGAATGCAAAACGCCGCCGCCCTTGATCGGGAATTCGGTGATGCTGCCATCGATGGTCATTCGCCCGATCTTGCCCGCTGCCTCGGTGAACCAGAGCGCACCGTCTGGCCCAGTGGTGATTGCGGACGGACGGCTGGCGGTAGGCAGCATGAATTCAGTGAAGGTCTGGGCAGCAGCAGGCATAATTCCCACGGCCGCACCCAATCCGAGCGCAATTGCCAGCAACAATGAAGCGACCGCAAATCTCATGGCCTTCTCCACGTAGGGTGGGCCTTGCGCCGAAGCACGATCTCACGAACTCCAAAACTTAAGTCTAGCAGTCTTTCGGACGCCGTATCGCGTTACTTGCTGGCGCCCCGGAGAAGGGCGGAGCCGATGGCGCAAAGGCGACGCTTGCTGTCGTCGCCGCTACTCGCCCGGCGCGGTTAGCCGGAGCGCTTACCGCGGCGAGAAGGCCGGCGCACATGCCTCAAAAGAAGTTGACCTGGAGCTGAATTAGAACGTCTCAAATTGCACCGATCCGAAACCGGCGGTACGACCGTCCTCGGACCCAACCTTCAATTTGGCATCCCGGTGAGCATGCTATCTTTACCGCCGCGTCTCGCAGTGCTTGCCACGCTGGTCGCTCTGGTATTCTGCGGCGCAGCGAGGGCCGAGACGAGCGATGTCGAAACCACGTGGCGACTGCTGGATTACATTGCGGTGGATTACGCCGGCGCCGTATCACATGGCTCGGTCTTAAGCCCTTCCGAATATGCCGAGCAGAATGAGTTCGCGGCGACCGTTGCCGCAAAGATCGCTGCACTCCCACCTAAGCCGGAACGGCAAGCGCTTGCGACGGAAGCTGCCCGCCTGCAGGGCGCCATCGCAGACAAGTCTGACGCCGAGCAAGTAGCAGCTATAGCGCATGGCCTGGCGGCTGCGTTGCTGGCGGCCTACCCCGTGCCGCTGGCGCCGAACAAGGTTCCGGACTTCGCACGCGGCGCAGCGTTGTTCGGTCAGAACTGCGCCGCCTGCCATGGAGACGCGGGCGACGGCCATGGACCAGATGCCGTCAAGCTTGATACGCCGCCCATCGCGTTCACGGACGCCGAGCGCGCTCGCCAGCGCAGCGTGTTCGCGCTCTACCAGGTGATCACCCAGGGTCTTGATGGTACGGCGATGCCGAGCTTCGAGGGTCTTCCGACTGATGATCGTTGGGCTTTGGCCCTCTACGCCGGTCATTTCGCCTTCCACGATGTCGCTGCGGCCGAAGGCGAGCGGCTGTGGAAGCAGGACGCCTCGCTTCATAGGCTCGTTCCCGATCTGAAGACGCTCGTCGGGACGACGCCCGCAGCGCTCGCGAGCAAGATCGGACAGGACAAGGCCGACGCTCTCATGGCTTATTTGCGTCGCCATCCAGAAACCGTCACGCAGCAGCAGACCGGATCCCTGTCGCTGGTGCGCGGCCGCTTGACCGCGAGCCTTGCCGCCTATCGTGCGGGGGACCGCCAGCATGCGGGCGAACTGGCTTTGTCTGCCTATCTCGATGGGTTTGAGCCGGTCGAACCGGCGCTGGGGGCGCGCAATCGTGCGCTTCTGGAGCGGATCGAGGGCGCGATGGGCGACTACCGTGCCGCCATCCAGAGCGGAGAAAATGCCGATGCGCTCGCCGATCGCGTACAGGTCCTCGACGATCTTTTTGACGATGCAGAGGCGTCGCTTTCCCCCAATGCGGCAAGCGGCCTCTCAACGTTTCTCGGAGCGGCAACGATCCTACTGCGCGAAGGACTGGAAGCGCTGCTGATCGTCGTTGCGATGATCGCCTTCCTCCGCAAGGCTGAGCGGATAGAGGTCATGCCCTACGTCCATGCGGGTTGGGTGGGCGCGCTCGTCGCCGGCTTCGCAACCTGGGTCATCGCGACCTGGGTGATCGGAATCAGCGGCGCGAGCCGGGAGCTGACGGAGGGATTCGGGTCGGTGATCGCCGCCGTTGTCCTGCTCTCGGTTGGCATCTGGATGCACGGCAAGGCGCACGCCGATCAATGGCAGCGCTACATTCGCGAAAAGATGGCGAAGGCATTGTCCGGTGGTTCGGCCTGGTTTCTGTTCGGGCTCGCTTTCATCGTGGTTTACCGCGAGGTATTCGAGACGATCCTCTTCTATGCGGCGCTATGGACCCAGGGAAACGGCGGCACGATACTCGCGGGCGCGCTGAGCGCGTGCGCGGCGCTGGCGCTTATCGCGTGGGCGATGCTGCGCTATAGCCGCCGGCTGCCAATCGGCAAGTTCTTCACCTATAGTTCATGGCTCATGGCGGTTTTGACGGTCGTGCTGGCTGGCAAGGGCATCGCAGCCCTGCAAGAGGCCGGCATCGTTAGCATCGCGCCGTTACGCTTGGTGCCACGCATCTCGTTGGTTGGTCTGTTCCCAACCACGCAAACGGTCGCGGCCCAGCTACTCATGATTGCGGCTCTGGCGATAGGCTTCGGCCTCAATCGTCGAAAGGTCGCATAGGATGAGGCCTGGCGGTGGCAGTGACCAGGATGACGAAAGTCGGTCAGCGCTGCAGCAACTGACCGGCGAACGCAAAGAGTTGCTCGGCCACGGGGACGGGGAACGGAGCTCTGACCGCGCAGCCGCAGGCTCCGATCATACGGCTTCTCCGCAGACGCCCACAGAACGCCGTGCCAGCCCCGCCAGTTTGACGGCGGTTATTGGCCGAAATCTCAGTGGCGGGTGGCGTGAACACGTGGCTTCGCCGTGGCATCTGTCCAAATAACGGGCAGAGTCCAGCGGTGTGTCGGCGGGTCGATGGCGAGGCGTGGCATCCCGAAACCCCGACCTAGTTCAGAGCTTTGGAGCTGTGCCTGAAAAGCGCCTATAGGCCCGAAAATGCACTTACGCGTTTGCCCATTTCGATAAGCCATTGAAATCACAGCAAATGCGACCGCCCTCCGACGCAGATCGCGCAACTGCCAAGGGCGCTCCAGCGGAGCGCCCCATCTTGTGCAGAACGGCGAAGACTAGGCGACCCTTGGGACAGGCAGCTCGGTGACTCCCGGCAACACCGTCTTGATGCGGATGTTGCGGAATTGCACCTTCGATCCATCGTGATGGTTTTGTAGCGCGATGTGGCCGCGAAGAGACCGGGACGTGGGATCCGTGAAGTCGTTCACGAGCACATCGTTAAGCGTCACTTTGATGCGGTTTCCGACCGCCTCGATCAGGAACCTGTTCCATTGCCACGGGCCTTTCGCAACATCGCTGCGGGTCGCGGCACTGATGTTGTAAATGGCGCCCGTGCTTCGCAGCGGATCGTTCTCCATATTCTTTTCGGAGTTGTATCCACGGGGATCGATTTGGATCTCGTAGCTTTGGTCGATTGCGGCCGTCCAATCGTTCGGATTCGAACTGTTCAGGTTGGGCACGCGGATGAAAACGCCGGAGTTGTCCGTGCGGTTGGCGTATTGCCATTCCAGCTCGAGCACGAAGTCGGAGAAGCTCTCGCGCGTGTACCAGAGCAATCCGGGCCCGCCGACGGACTCGAGAATGTCGAACACCTGCAGGAAGCTTCCGGACCCCGACATCTGCCAGTCTGCCAAGCTTCCTGCGTAGAGCGGCTTGAAACGCGCCAAAGGCGTCGGCGTCGATGCCGCAACGACGGCCGCGCTCGTCCGACGCGCGAGCGTAAGGCCGGTCAAAGACGGATTCGCCGAGCCGACGGTGGGGAACACAGCAGGGCCAGCAACATAGGCGTTGGAGATGTGATGGAATCGTCCGTTGGAGTCGGTGATCGATGTGGCCGGATCCTCGCCCATCCACAACGTGCCCGCTTCGTGATGCGTATTGCCCAACTTGTCCTTGGTGGCACCAAACGGATCGGCGGGTGGGGTGCTTTGCCAGCCGCCATTGTACAGGTACTGAACGTCGCCGGCGTTCTTGCCGAGGCGTCCGGCCAGGCTGACCGCCGCGCTGGCGAGTTTGCTCCAGGCCGCGTAGTCATTTGGCGTCGGCGTGAAATTGACCCACGCGCGCGCGCTCATGCCGTCGTTTTGAAGCGGATCGGCCGCATTGGTGAGATTCACGAAGCTCGTGACGCCGCCCGGGCCTGCGCTCTTGTCGCCGTCCATTTCACCGAGACCGCGAAAAACGATCGCCACCCAATCCGGGTCCTCGTTCGAAAGCAGGTTCCGCAACAGGTCGATGTCGGGCACCATGGTCCACATCGTTGCTTCCGGGTTCTGTCCTTTCTCGGCCGATGCGAGCACCTGGAAATGATAGCGGCGTTTGCTGCCGTCCGGATTCGTGATCTCGCCGCGCACGATGGCTCCGCCCTGCTCAAGTGTGGTGACCGCTCCGAGCCCGAGCGCGCTGCGCTTGACGCGCACGGTCAGATTCGTGCGCAGATGCGCCATGAAGTTGGCGCCCATGTTGTACGCACCACGATTGATCGGGAACGACTCGATCGCCAGCCGTGTCGACTCGATCGTCCCCGCCGCCAGAATGACCTGGCAATCGGGACTGAGGTTTGTCGGAACGGAGAGCGATCGAAACTGACCATTGTAGGTGAGATCGATGCCCGTGACCTTGCCCCCGCTGTTCTGCAACCGGATCACGTGGCACCGCGGAACGAGGAAGAATCGCCGCCGCGAATTATCGTTCAACGTCCAACGTTTCGCGATATCGTCGCGGATGCTCTCCAGCAGCATGGGTCCGCTGCTGAATTTGTCGAAGGAAAAGAGGCCGGGCCCCGGTGAGCCTGCCTGCACCGCGATCGGGGCCTCTTCGACGACATCGACGGTCACATTGGGAATGTTCGCGCCGCCCGCCACGCTTTGGAGCGCTGCATTGACCGCCGCATTGAGCGGACCCGAGAGGTAGTCCGCCTTGTCCTGAACGCCAATTTCGAACTCGACGTCCGGGTAGTTCGCTGTCAGAAAGTCGCGCGCGCCTTTGGGCCACGCAGCCAGATCAGCCGGCGTGAGCCGCGGCGACCAGCCTCCCCAGAACAGCGATCGGCCTCCCGGGCAGTAGGCCAGCCCGGTGAACGGCTCGTTGCTGTGCCAAGGAATGCCCCAGACGCCATTGCGCCCACCCGGATCTTGATCGTTACGTGTGACCAGCGCGGTATCCGGCGCATTCAGCCCGAGATGCGGCATGTTCTGCACGTGCGTTGAAGCAAAATAGCCTCCCGCGTCGAGCAGGAGCACCCGGAGGTTCTGGTCGGCGCTGCCGCGATAGATCTTGTCGGCGACATAGGCGCCGAACATGCCTGCGCCGATGACAACTACATCAAACGGCTTGCCGCCGTTATTCGCTGCTTCGTCATAGGTGCTGCACACGTATCGGCCGAGCAGATCCCGCGTGAGCTCGGTGTCTTGGATATCGACCGGAATGGAAGGGTCTTGCCGCAGAAAGGTGAGCATGGAGAGTTCCTTTCGAAGCGTTGAGATCGCCGCGGTGCGCGAGACGGTTTGGTCCGGCCGTGTCGCTTTCGATCGTTAGGCCGCGCCTCCGCAGCAAGGCAGAGGAGGCGCCTCAGGGGTCAAGCGAGACACGCGACGAAGACCTGCCACACGCTTGGAGCGCGATCGGGGAGAAATGATACGACAAATTGCCGACACGATTGGTGAGCCGGTTCACACATGAGTGCGATTTCAGCTCCGTGACCCCGCGGGTGATCTCGCAGGGCTGATAGACTTCGCGGCGGTTGCAGTGAGCTGCTCCACAGAAGCAGACCTAAGCGCCAGAACGACAGAAATGCTGCCAGTCGTCTGCGGGTGAAGCTGCGACTTGGCCGGGAGGGCCGCTTGGGCGCATAGCGGCCTTGTGAGTGAGCCGCCGGTCAACCGAGAGCCAGACCGAAATGCATTGCCGCTCGATCGCATCGTCAGCGCGAGCGAACAAAGAGACACTCAGCGCCTGCGCTGGCTGCACGCCGGAGCCGAGCAGCGTGATGTGGTCAGCTTCCCAAACTATAAATAGTCGGCTCTTCAGAGCTTCGCCTGCAGTCTATCCGCGACGCGGCGGGCGATCTCTGCCGGCGCGTCATCCGGGATCGGGAAGACTGAACTGACGTTGATCTCGCCGAGCACGTAACTGTCGCTCCCGTCGGAACAAGGCGGGCCGAGCATGAAGTCTGCATCCCAGATCATCGGGAGATCGCTCATCGGGATGTCCAGCAAGGAAGTCAGCTGCGGCGTCCACTCGTCTTCCATCAACCGGCGCAGGCCCTGGAAGCGCGGGTCGGCCTTGTTGGCATAGAGCCGCGGTCCGGCTTTCGCGCGCGCGGTCGGTTCGTCAACCAGCGCCTTGACCTTATGATAGCCGAAGCCGGCGCAGCGATCGCCTGCCATATAACAGCGGACCACCCCTTCGCTCAGGCGTGGCTGGAACGGCTGATCGATCACAGAACCGTCTTCGAAATACTCGATGCACCGCTTAAGAAACTCGTCCAATGCGATGTCCTCCGATCCTTCCTTGGTGGCATCAAGCACGCGTACCATCAGCCCGTCGGGTGGGCTTGCCAGCGCCTCGACTTTCCAGACACCCTGGCCGCCATTACCGCGGTTGCGCTTGATCACGCGCGGACCGGCGGCGAGTCGCAAGGGCAATTCCGCACTCATTTGCCCGAGCGTTCGATAGAGGGCCGTGTCACAGCCCCAGCTCATCATGCGGGTGCGATGGAGCACCTCTTTGGTGCCCATTTTGAGGATCACATCGGGATGGGCGCTCACCCAGACGCCGCGCGCCGCGACCTCGCGCAGCAGCGCGTCAAGATTGGCGCGGTTGCGCCCCTCGTGAATCGGATTGACCCAGACGAGCACGCCATCGAACGTGGCGAGCTGCGTTCGGACGGCGTCGAGGACATCGTCCTCATAGACCACCGGTTCCGCATCAACGCCGACATCGGCGAGCGCCGCGAATACGGCACTGAACCGGCTGGTCTCTGGTGAGGCGCTGTGGCGCGCTGCTTCATCTCCGCGCCACAGGATAGCGATGCGGCCGAGGCGAGCTGTGGGTTCAAGCATGGAAAGCGGCTCCTGATTCATTGATCCATATGATGGTGTTTTGGTTCTGCACAGAACAAGGGCCAGGCCAGCGCAACGCTAGACGATCAGGACCGCGCCCGAAGCCAACAGCAGCACCAATACAATCTTGCGGAATGCGGCCTCGCTGACACGGCCGAACAACTTGAGACCAAGCCAAGTGCCGGCGAACAGGGCCGGCAATCCGATCAGAAAGAGCTTGATCGTCTCCGCGCTCAACGCACCTTTGGCGCCGATCCAAAGCGCACTCACCAGGAACGTCGCCACCGCAACGGGTTGAAACACTGCACGCTGCACATCCTTGGGCCACCCGCGCAGTCCGCACCAGATCGTGACGAGGATTCCGGCGAGCCCAGTAATGCCGCCCAGCGCCCCGTTGAGGAATCCGACAACGGCATCGACTGCGGTGCCCTGTGATTTCAAGGGCTCGATCGCAGGACGAAACAGGGCATAAAGGCTATAGAGAACGAGAAACACGCCGACACCCGCGCGGACGTGGCCAGGATCGCCCCAGGTCAACATTGTTACCCCAACCGGTACGCCGAGTGCCGCGCCAAAGATGAACGGCCAGAGCCGTCTCCAGTCCAGAGCGCCACGCAATTTCCATACGGAGTACCCCTGCACGATCAGCCCAAAGGCGATGATCAAGCTGGCGGTTTGCACGGGAGTAAGGATGTAGAGCCAGATCGAGGCGGCGATCAGGCCAAATGCAAACCCGGACATGCCGGCAACGAGCGCACCGGCGAAGGTCGCAACGATGAAAAGCGGAAGTTCAAAAGACATCCCATCCATGTGTTCGCTCCAAAACAAAGCGAACAGCTCTTGCATGGGATGACCCACTTGACGGGGAGGCTGCTACATCCCCAGAGACACACTAGTCCGAACGCCGAGAAAGCTCAATTGACGTTGTATGCGGTGAGCGACTTTTTTGTCTGAAGGGTCAATTGCTTGATCTACCTACAAGATAGCACCAGAGTTCACGTCTCGACATATCCCTTCGGGGGGGATAGGATACGGCATGGCGAAAGAACACGTTCACGAAAGTCATCCGGAGATCGTCAAGCGGCTGAAGCGCGCCGAGGGGCACCTCCACAGGGTCATCGAGATGTTCGGCGAGGGGCGCGGCTGTCTCGATCTCGCTCAGCAGCTTCATGCGGTCGAGAAGGCCATCGGCGAGGCGAAGAGGGCGCTCATCCACGATCACGTGGACAATTGCCTCGACGCGGCAGCGAACGGGGGCTCGTCGAAATCCACGAAGACCGTGCTCGCCGAATTCAAGGCGATCTCGCGTTACCTCTGAGCGGCGGCGCACTGCGCCGATATTGAAGAGAAACGTATGTCCTTCCGACCGATTATCCTGGTCGCGGTGTTCGCAGCGGGCGTCGCATCTGCCCTTTGGGCACCAGGCGTGCCGGCCCTGCGGAAGGCCGTGGGAGTTGCCGCCGAGCAGCCGCGGCAGGAGGCCAAAACACCCGAGGCCCAACGTCCGCCGGTCGTTCGGATGGATGACGAGCGAATTGGTCTCGCCAAAATCGAGCAAGTGCAGGTTGGACCGGGCAGCATCGCTAGGCGACTTTTGGTGCCCGGAACCGTTGCTCCAGACGCGGACCGGGTTGCGCACGTCTCAGTGAAGCTGTCCGGCACCGTTGCCGAGCTTCGCAAGAACATCGGCGATGTCGTCGCACAGGGCGAAATCCTGGCTTCGCTTGAGAGCCGCGAAGTTGCGGACGCCAAGAGCGAATATCTGGCCGCTCGACTTGCGAACGAACTGCAACAAGATCTCGCAGGACGAGACAAGCTATTGTGGGAAGGCCGCGCAGCGCCGGAGCTGCAATATATTCGTTCCCGCAATGCGGCAGCGCAGACCGCCATGCGCCTGGACATCGCCCGCCAAAAGCTGCTGGCGTTGGGCGTGCAGGAAAATGAAATCGCCGGTCTACCGCAGGCGCCAGAGATCTCGCTGCGGAGCCAAAACGTTCGCGCGCCGATCTCGGGCCGGGTTGCCGCACGCAGAGTCGAACTCGGAACGGCAGTCGGCCGCGACAATCTTGAAACCGAGCTCTTTGTCATCGTCGATCTGAGCCGCGTATGGGTGGAATTGGCTGTCTCGTCCAGCGACCTGCCTTTGATAAAAGAGGGCCAAACTGTCCGGATCACGGGGCGGGGAATGCCGGAAACCGCTTTTGGCAAAATCGTGTTCGTGTCGCCGCTGCTTGAAAAGGAGACCCGCAGCGCGCGCGTCGTCGCAGCGATGGACAATCCGGACGGCCGCTGGCGGCCAGGGTCCTTCGTTACTGCGGCGATTGCACTGAATGAGCACCGGGCAGATGTCGTGGTGCCGATCGGCGCGCTTCAGACCGTGGATGGACGGAGGGTGGTCTTCATTCGCAGCAAGGATGGGTTCGAAGTGCGCGGCGTGATGCCCGGCGAGCGCGACGGTGAGGTCATTGAGATCGCCTCTGGTCTTGCTGCTGGTGAGACCATCGCCGCGTCAAATACGTTCTCGCTGAAGGCAGAGCTCTCGAAGCCCCGCGACGAGGACTGAGTAATGATTGCCTGGATCGTCGACTTCTCAGTTCGTCGGCGCTGGCTCGTGGTGCTGGTGACGCTGGTTACCGCTGGAGCCGGCTTTTGGTCGATGACGAAACTACCGATCGATGCCGTTCCCGACGTCACGAACGTACAGGTGCAGGTCAACGCGACCGCCCCGGCGTTGACGCCAACTGAAATCGAAAAGCAGGTAACAGTCGCGCTGGAGACGGCGCTGGCGGGTACGCCCGGCCTGGAATCGACGCGATCCTTCTCGCGTAACGGCTTTGCGCAGATCACGGCTGTATTCGCTGATCGCACCGACATCTACTTCGCGCGTCAGCAGGTTTCCGAACGGCTGAACGAAGCGAAAAGCAATCTTCCTCCCGCTGTCGACGTTCGCATGGGGCCGATCTCCACCGGCCTCGGTGAGATCTATTGGTGGGCTGTCGAATACGCCAAGCCGGGCGAGATGGGACCGACCGAGGACGGCAAGCCCGGGTGGCAGAGCGATGGCAGCTATCTCACGCCCGAAGGCGAGCGGTTGACGGATGACTTTCAGCGTACCGTCTATCTCCGTACCGTGCAGGACTGGACCATCCGCCCGCAAATGAAGACAGTGCCCGGCGTGGCCGGAGCGGATGCGATCGGCGGGTTCGTTAAACAGTTTCAGGTGCACCCCGATCCGCTCAGGCTGAACGCCTATGGGCTATCGTTCAGCCAGATGATCGCCGCGATCGAGGCCAACAACGTCAGCCGCGGCGCCAACTTCATCGAGCAGAACGGCGAGGGCGTCGTGGTCCGCGCCAGCGGTCGGGTCGAGAACCTCGAGGACATCAGGCAGATTGTCGTGACGACGCGGGGAGGAATTCCCGTGCGCATCCAGGACGTCGCCGATGTCGAGATCGGGCGCGAGCTGCGGACCGGCAGTGCCAGCGTCGATGGGCAAGAAGTCGTGCTCGGAACCGCTCTTATGCTGATCGGCGGCAATAGCCGCACGGTGGCAGCCGCTGCCGACGCCAAGATCAAGCAGATTAGCCGCACGCTGCCGCCGGGCATCAAGGCGCGGACCGTGCTTAATCGCACGCAGTTGGTTGACGCCACCATTCGGACTGTTGCAACCAACCTCGCCGAAGGTGCGCTGCTGGTGATCGCAGTGCTCTTCCTGATGCTCGGCAATTTCCGTGCGGCGCTGATTACCGCTGGCGTCATCCCAGTCGCGATGCTGTTGACGGTAACTGGCATGCTGGGGACCAAGCTCAGCGCGAACCTGATGAGCCTTGGCGCGCTCGACTTCGGCCTGATCGTCGATGGTGCCGTCATCATCACGGAGAACAGCCTGCGCCATCTGGCAGAACGCCAGCGCGAGCTCGGCCGGACCCTTAGGCCTGCCGAGCGGCTCAACACCGTGACGGTATCAGCGATCGAGATGATCAGACCCACGGTCTACGGCCAGCTCATCATCATCCTGGTCTATGTGCCGCTGCTGACCTTCACCGGCGTCGAAGGCAAGACGTTCGAGCCGATGGCGTTGACTGTGATGATCGCGCTTGTTGCGGCCTTCGTTCTGTCACTGACCTTCGTGCCTGCGGCGATTGCGATCGCGATGACCAAGCCGGTGCGCGAACAGGAAAACGCAATTGTCCATTGGCTTAAGCAACTCTATGCGCCAGTCCTGGCGAGGGCAGTGGTGTCGCCGCGGCCGATCATGGCCACGGCGGTGGTTCTCTTCGTCGGTGCGGTGATTCTCTTTGGTCGACTTGGTCAAGAGTTCACACCGACGCTCGACGAAAAGAACATCGTCATGGAGGTCAAGCGCGTGCCCAGCACGGCGCTGTCGCAGGCTCAAGCGATGCAGCTCCTGATCGAGCGGACGATCAGCAAATTTCCGCAGGTCTCCTTCGTGTTCTCGCGCACAGGAACGCCCGATCTCGCCGCCGATCCGATGCCCCCGAGCGCCTCCGACACCTACATCATCGTCAAGCCGCAGAGCGAATGGCCGGATCCGTCACTGTCGAAGGACGACCTGATAAGGCAGATCGAGGCAGAAGCTACCAAGTTGCCGGGCAACAAGGTCGGCTTCTCCCAACCCATCGAAATGCGGTTCAACGAGCTGATCGCGGGTGTCCGGGAAGATCTTGCCGTCAAGGTGTTCGGCGACGATTTCAGCGAAATGCAGCGGACCGCGCAGGAGATCGCCAATGTGCTGCGTCGCATCGAGGGCGCCGAAAGTGTCAAGGTCGAGGAAACGACCGGCCTTCCATTCCTTGAAATCCGCATCGACAAGGCCGAGATCGCCCGCCGCGGCCTTAACCTCGCGACCATCCAGGACTTGATCGAGACGGCTGTTGGAGGCCGGGTGGCCGGGCTTGTCTTCGAAGGTGACCGCCGCTTCCAGATCGTGGTTCGGCTCGACGACAAGCTGCGTTCTGACATTGCCGCTCTGGAGGCTCTTCCGGTGCCGTTGCCGCACGCCGATCCGAATGCGCCTGCCGCATCCGTTCCGCTGCGCACACTGGCATCTTTCGAGCAGACCGAGGGGCCCAACCAGATCAGCCGCGAAAACGGCAAGCGCCGGGTGGTGACGACGGCTGAGGTTCGCGGCCGGGACATCGGTTCGCTTGTCGCCGAAGCACAGGCCAAGGTCGCAGAACAGGTCCAGCTTCCCCCTGGGACTTATCTGGCCTGGGGAGGACAGTTCGAGAACTTCTCCGTCGCGCGGCAGCGGCTGATGGTCGTGGTGCCCGGCTGCTTCCTTCTCATCTTCCTGTTGCTGTTCGGCGCCTTGGGTTCCGCGCGCGATGCGCTTCTGGTCTTCAGCGCCGTTCCGCTCGCTCTGACCGGCGGTATTGTCACGCTATGGCTGCGTGGCATGCCGTTCTCGATCTCGGCTGCGGTTGGCTTCATCGCGTTGTCGGGTGTCGCCGTCCTGAACGGGCTCGTGATGTTGAGCCAGATCCGCAAACTGGTCGAGGACGGTGCCGAACTTCGGTCAGCGATCGAAGAGGGGGCGTTAATACGCTTCCGACCGGTGATCATGACTGCTTTGGTCGCTTCGCTCGGCTTCGTCCCCATGGCGCTCGCCACGGGAACGGGCGCCGAGGTGCAGCGGCCGCTGGCCACTGTGGTGATTGGTGGATTGCTCACGGCGACGCTGTTGACGCTCATCGTTCTGCCGGCGCTCTATGCCTATTTCGCGCGACGGTCATTGCGATTGAAGAGATCCGATCAGTTCCTCTCGCGACGCGCAGCCGAATAGACCAGAGGGCCTATCGTGCTTTCAGTCCTTGCCAACCGAACCTAACGCCACCTGTTTGCTGCTCAGGTGATCGCCCTGATTGGCACGGGTTTGATGACCGTCTCGCTCGGCTTGCTGGCGTTCAAGATCGCCGGTGACAAGGCGGGGCCGTGCTTGGCACTGCACTTGCGATCAAGATCATATGTGTCGGCATCGCGCCAATCGCCGGTAGCCTGGCAAGCCATCTGCCGCGCCGGCCGTTCCTGATCGCGATGGAACTTATGCGCGCGCGCTGAAATCAGGCTGTGAGAGCGAAACGTGATTGGCCGCATGTTGCCGCTACAGAGAGCTGTGAGCGGGAACCCGATCAAGCTGAAGTGAACAAACCGGCAAGTTGGCGAGCCTCGCTTCCGCTGGTTCCTAATTGACAAGCAATTCCGCTTTGGCAAGGTCGCCGCTATGGGGACGGCGATCTCCCCATGAGGCGACATGCCCAAGCATCGCGTCCGGATTCCTGAGAAGGACGCTGCATGTCAACCGTCAACGACGGGTTTTCGCCAGACCGTTCAGCGCCTTTGCTGGGCGTGAGAAACCTGACCAAGCGCTATGGAAGCGATGGCACCGCGATCGACGGTGTGACGTTCTCTGCTGTCGCGGGCGAAATCCTCGGCATCATCGGTCCAAATGGCGCCGGCAAGACGACGTTGCTGGAAGCCGTTGCCGGACTTCTCCCGGTGAATTCGGGCGACGTCTTTTGGCGCGGAGAGCCGTTGCACGCAAGCCGCCGGCGGAACGTCCTGTTCTACCTGCCTGATGGCGTCCGTCCGTACCAGGACCAATCGGCCCTGCAGGTCGTGTGGTTTGTCGGCAGCGTCTTTCGACGGTCAGAAGCAGACATCAAGTCGACCATCGAAGCGCTCGGGTTACAGCCGGTGCTTCGAAAGCGCGTGCACGCCCTGTCAAAAGGTTATGCCCGACGCCTGATGCTGACCATCGGGCTGCTTGCGCCGCATGACCTGTTACTGATGGACGAACCATTTGACGGATTTGACCTGCGGCAAACGCGCGAGGTGATGGGTCTATTGCGTGACCAGACGGCGCGCGGACGCACGCTGATCCTCTCCATCCATCAATTGCCGGACGCGGAACGGGTCTGTGACCGTTTCATCCTACTCTCGGCAGGGCAGGTGCGCGGATCTGGAGGACTTGCCGAATTGCGTGCGCAGACCGGACTGCCGAACGGCTCACTGGAGGATATCTTCCTTGCACTCACGTGAGGCATACCTGCGGCCGACCGCACCGATCGTTCCGCTGCTCGCAAAGGAGCTCCGCGAGGTTACGGCCGGGCGGGCACTTTGGACCATGTTGCTGCTGGTCTGTCCGCTCGTCGGATACTCTTTCGTCCAGGCAGTCTCGCTCTACAGCGAGTCAAGCGCCGCGGCCCTCCAGTCGCCAGTCCTGGCCAGGAGCCTGTCTCCCCTCGATGGGATCCTCGTTCCGACATTCGGCTCATTCTATGTGGCGGTCACGCTATTGTTTCCTTTCGTGGCGATCCGCGTGCTGGGCCAAGAGAAGGAAAGTGGCGCTTTGCGCCTGCTGGTCCAATTGCCGTACCGACCCTCGACGCTGATCGCTGCAAAATTCTGCGCCGTGCTGGCAGCCTGGTTCATGGTGAGCATTCCTGCGCTTTCCGCGCTGGCCGTGTGGGCTATGTTGGGTGGCCATCTGGCTGCGCCCGAGACCCTGAATCTTATGTTGGGTCATTTGCTCTACGGTCTTCTGGCCGGCGTCATTGGGCTGCTCGCCGCGGTTATCGCCGACAATTCGGCTACTGCAGCCATCATCGCGCTCGCCGTCACGATAGGATCATGGGTGCTGGATTTCACGCTCGCGGGCCGCTCTGGTCCGTCGGCCTGGCTTTTGCAATTGTCGCTAACCCAAACGCTGCGTCCCTTTGAGCAGGGGCTTCTTTCGGCCGGCCTCGTGCTAGGCATAGCGGCCGTCATTGGCGGGCTCGCTGCGCTGACAGTTGTCTGGCTCCCTCCCGGTACACCGGTGCGGACGAAAGTCATTCGCTCTGTGTCTTGTGTGCTTGTGATTGCCGTTGCGCTCACCGTCGCGGCGCAGATCAGGGCATCCGGGGATCTCAGCGAAGATCGTCGCAACTCGTTTACTTCTGCAGATGAACGTTTGCTCGCATCGCTTCGGCGTCCCTTACTCATCAAGGTCAATCTCGCGGCAGAAGACCCCCGCTACGTCGATCTCCGGCGGAACGTTCTAGCGAAGCTCGAGCGCGTCCTGCCTGATGTCACCGTCGTTCTCGCGAGCGAGCGGTCGAACGTTCCCAATCGATCAGACGCCTATGGCCAGATCGAATATGTCTACGGTGATCGAACCGACGTAAGCCGTTCCACCAGTCCGCGGGAGATACTGCCGCTACTATATGCGCTCGCGGGCACGCAGCCGCCGGCGCCTAGCCTCGGCGAAGAGTACCCCGGTTATCCCCTGGTCGTCAGCGCAGACGCGGTGCTGCTGTGGTTCTTCGGCGGATTGCCGCTCCTGATCGTGCTCGCGTGGCGATGGATTCGCCGGCTCCCTCCAGACAAAGGCTCTCTCGTTCATCAAGGAGTTAAGCCATGAGATCCTGCAAGAAACTCGGAATGATCATCCTCGCGGCAATCGGCTTTGCGGTGCCGGCATTGCCCTGTTTAGCCGCGGAGCCAATCAAGATTGACCTCTCGAATGAAACCGTCGGTGGGGAACCAAAGTCGCTGGTGCCAGTGGTGGGCTTCTGGAGGATCGAGCAGGACGGCGGCAAGAAGGTGCTCACTGTCGATGGCCGGCAGTGGAAGGAGGGGCAATCGTCGGCAGGTATCGCCGACAAGGCACGGGCTCTCTACGGTGAACGCTACGCTGAGTTTCTCGATCGCGTGCAGGCCTACGCCTACTATCCCTACGCGGTCGCGCCAAAAATCGAAAATTTCAGCGATGGCGAGATTTCGGTGCGCTTTGAAGGGTTGTCCGGTCGTATCGACCAGGGCGCCGGCATCCTATTCAATCTCAAGCCAAACGGGGACTACCTGACAGTCCGCGCGAACTGTCTGGAGAATAACATCGTGCTGTGGAAGTTCGAGAACGGCAAGCGCTCTTCCGTCAAATGGGTTCGCAATACGCCGACCGCGACACGGCAGTGGCATGACCTCAAGGTCCGCGTCAAAGGCACGAAGGTGGAAGGCTATCTCGATGGCAAGCTCTATCTGGAGCACACGCTGACCCAACCGGTCGCGGGCCGGATCGGGCTCTGGTCGAAGGCCGATAGCCACATGTATTTCGCGGACTACACAGTAGCCGCCGGCGGCAACTGAAAGGATGACAACGGGGAGATTCGTCAGAAAAGGAGATGGACGATGAACAGGAAATGGGTTCTGGCAGGCAGCGGCGCGCTGTTGCTGGGCCTCGTGGGTGTCGCCATTGTTACCGCCGAACCGGAGGGCAGGGGTGCGATCTTCATCGCGGGAGACAAGCCGGTCAGCGAGGATCAGATCCGTCAAAAGCTGCAGTCGGACGGCTGGTCGAATGTCCAGATCGTGCGCAACGGATGGTACTTCGAGGCGATTGGCTCGAAAGACGGCCAAACCGCGAATGTTGCCGTCAATTCGCAGAACGGCCGACTACGTACCGGCGATGACGACGACGAGGATTGAGTAGATAGCTCCCGTCGGGATGAATGGAATCGGGGCGGGCTGGTTTCGCGTGCGACCCCTCCGCGCGATGTTGAGGCGTTGCGTCCGCAGCTCCCCTGCGAGCGATTCCGCTGCTTCGAAATGAATGTTTATCGGCATTGACAAGTTGTCGCAGCCGGCTCTATTTCTGGAGTATGGGGAAGCGATCTCCCCATGAGGCGACATGCCCAAGAATCGCGTCCGATTTCACCAAGGGCGCATCATGTCTGCCGTTATCCCAATCACATCCAACAAATTCCCAGATATTACTAGCGCGCTGCCGCCTGTTGGCACTCTGTGCGCCCGGATGCCACCCAGGCCATGCGTCGGGAGGTTGCCATGACCTATGTCGTGAAGCCGTTGTCCTGCGACCCGAGCCGCATCCGTGGGATGTCGGAGCGGATGATTATCAGCCATTACGAGAACAACTATGGCGGCGCGGTCAAACGTCTGAATCTAATCGACGAAAAGCTTGCCGAGCTCGACTATGCGAACGCGCCAGGCTTCCTGATCAATGGGTTGAAGCGCGAGCAGCTTATCGCGACCAACTCGATGATCCTGCATGAAGTGTTCTTTGATGGTCTTGGCGATGAGAGCGAACCGGGCGCAAATCTGAAGGAAGACCTTGCTCGCGACTTTGGTTCGTATGACCGGTGGCGGGCCGAATTCATTGCCATGGGCAAGGCACTTGGCGGTGGCTCCGGGTGGGTGCTGCTGACTTGGTCACCCCGCGATCGCAAGCTCGTGAATCAGTGGGCGTCGGATCACTGCCATACGCTGGCTGGTGGCACGCCGATACTCGCGCTCGATATGTACGAACACTCGTACCACATCGACTACGGCGCCAAGGCTGCGAACTACGTGGACGTGTTCATGGCGGCGATTAATTGGCCGGCCGTGCAACGTGCCTTTGACGGGATACAGAAATGAGGCACGGCCTACGATGCGTTCGGTGGATTCTCTGTTCGGCCGCGCTGGCTTTCATAGCTGACGCTCGCGCCGAAGATCAGTTCAAGATGCTGGACGGAAAGCAAATCCGCGCTCGCGTTGTCGGCCAGGACATCACGGATGGGGCCCATTGGTTCATGTATCTCCGGCTGGATGGCGCTCTCGTCGGTTCAGAATCGGGAAGCTCTTGGACCGGGAACTGGAAAATTCGGAACGACAAGCTGTGTATGACGACGCCAAGCAGCCCATCGCTTGTGTGCAATGAAGTCTGGATGTCAGGGACGCACATCAGGATGCGCGCCAACAAGGCTGAGGAGACATTCGACGCAAGGGTTATGGCGCACCAAGCCAAACAATGAACAGTGCGGACTCGCGATGCTCTGAAGCTGGCCAAGGGTCTTCGAGCTGCCTTGGACAAGTCGGCCAGCACCAAGAAGTCGCAGAACTGATCGATCCCATCGGCCAGGCGGTTGGCCCACGTGATCGTGCCCTCAGGAAAGGAAGATCGAATGCGAAATGCGGCTCTTATGTTGTCTGTACTCACTGGTCTCTTTGCACTGAATGCTACGGCGCAGGCCCAAACATCCTGCAAGATATGCGCGGAGCAGCAAAAGGCGTGCATGAAGAACTACGCCGGACCGGCCTGCAAAACCGAGTACCAGATGTGTCTCAAAGCCTGCAAGAAGTGAAAGAGGTTAGGTTGGTCAAGCTAGGAATAAAGCGCTTCATCGCGGTACTTGCCGGCATCGGGAGCCTCGTTGCTCTCGATGCTGGATTTGTTGCCGCGGAAAATCTCAAGAAATTATCTGGCGCGCAAATACGAGCAAAGTTGTCGGGCAAGGAAGTGACCGACGAGGTCCATTATCGTGATGTCTATGAACACGACGGGACCCTCCGAAGCTATTCGATGGGCAGCAAGAAGCGCGGCAAGTGGACCATTCAAGGGGATGACCTGTGCATCGACCTGCCGGAACCCGACGGCGGCTGTTTCGAGGTGACCGCGGCGGGAAAGAACGTCGTCCTAACGCCGAAAGGACTTGGCTCGCCGTCGGACGGGATAGTCCAGGCGATCTCCGATCCAAAGTAGGAGGCCAAAGATGTCATCGCAGATCATCGAAGGAGTGTCTCAACCGAAGACGGAGTTCTCGAATCCCGTCATTCGCTGGATCGACTATCGGCTTCCGATTTTCACGTTCCTGGATCACGAGCTGAACTCGTATCCAACGCCACGAAACCTGAATTATCTCTGGAATTTTGGGTCGCTGGCAGGCATCACGCTCCTGATCATGATTGCGACCGGCATTGTGCTTGCGATGCACTATGTCCCGACGGGAGGCGGCGCGTTCCGGTCCGTCGAGCACATTATGCGTGACGTGAACTACGGCTGGCTCTTGCGATATATCCACACCACCGGCGCTTCGATGTTCTTTGCCGTGGTCTACATCCACATCTTTCGCGGGCTCTACTACGGATCCTACAAGGAGCCACGAGAGCTGCTTTGGTGCCTAGGAGTCCTCATCCTGTTGTTGATGATGGCAACTGCGTTCTTTGGGTACACCTTGCCGTGGGGGCAGATGAGCTTTTGGGGCGCGACCGTCATCACGAATCTGTTCTCAGCCATTCCCGTGGTTGGCGACAGTATCGTCACCTGGTTGTGGGGCGGTTTCACGGTAGGAGATCCGACGCTCAACCGGTTCTACTCTCTGCACTATCTCTTGCCTTTTGTGATCGTCGCAGTTGCCGGACTTCATCTTATCGCACTGCACCGATTCGGCTCGAACAATCCGACGGGGATCGATACGAAGGAGCCGGGCGATACAATCCCATTCCATCCCTATTATACGGTGAAGGATCTGCTCGGGCTCATGGTCCTTTTCCTGGTGTTTGCGTGGTTCGCGTTCTACGAACCGAATGCTCTTCTCAACTCCGATAACTACATTCCTGCGAATCCTGGGGTTACACCGCCGCACATCGTGCCCGAGTGGTACCTGCTGCCGTTCTACGCAATTCTGCGATCGATCCCGAACAAGCTCGTCGGCGTTATCGCCATGCTGACATCGATCCTTGTCCTGTTCGCGTTGCCATGGCTGGACACCAGTCCGGTTCGCTCAGGGCGATTCAGGCCCATGTTCAAGGTGTTCTATTGGTTTCTGGTCGCCGATTGCGTGTTGCTCACTTATGCCGGCGGGGAGCCGCCTGAGGGCACATGGCTGATCATGAGCCGGATCGGAGCCGCGTACTATTTCGCGCACTTCTTCCTCGTTCTCCCTCTCGTAGCGCGGATCGAAAGCCCACATCCGCTCCCGAACAGCATCAGCCAAGGAGTGTTAGCAGCGCCTGGTTCAGACAGGCCCTAACAGACTCTTCGTTGTCACCGATAACCAATCTTTCGAAGGACTTTGAAATGACAGCAACCACTATCCCCGAGCGTAGCCGTATGGCCGAGCTTGCACTCTACTTCTTGCGTCTCGGCTTTCTCGGCTTCGGCGGTCCGGTTGCGCTCGTGGGCCAGATGGAACGCGAACTGGTCAACGACAAGAAGTGGCTCAGCAAGGAGCAGATGCGCGAGTCCATTGCCATCTGCCAATCGCTCCCGGGTCCGCTGGCGATCCAGGTCGGCGTCTACATCGCCTGGCTCCGTTGCGGCTTCTGGGGAGCCTGGCTTGGCGGATGGTGCTTCATCCTGCCCAATTTTGTTATCGTCGCGGCGTTAGGAGCGCTCTACGTCCATCTCGGCGATCTTCAGCCGGTCACTGCCATCTTCTACGGCGTGAGCCCGGCCGTGATCGCCCTCATCCTGCATTCCTGCTACCGCCTGGCGAAACTCGGCATGGAAGACTGGCTGCAATGGGCGATCGCGGCTGTCTGTTTCGTAGTGACGATCATTCTGCAGGCCGAGGTCGCGCTGTTGTTCATCGGCGCAGGTAGTGTCGGCATCGTCTATTATGGCAGCCTGTTCAAACGTACGCCCGCTGTGTTGCCGGTGGTCGTGGTGCCGGCGGCCGCTCCGATGGCACCAGTTGCGACAGGCTCGACGCTCGGCAAGCTCATGCTGTTCTTCTTGAAGGCCGGCTCCCTGACCTTCGGCAGTGGGCTCGTCATCGTGCCATTCCTAGAACAAGGGCTTGTGCAGCAATATGGCTGGCTCGACGAACGCCAATTCCTGATCGCGGTCGCGATCGGCATGATCAGTCCGGGACCGGTCGTGATCACGGCGACCTTCGTTGGTTATCTGGTAGCTGGATTTTGGGGCTCGCTGGTGTCCACGGTGGGCATCTTCCTGCCGTCGTTCCTGTTGGTGCTCATCGTGGCACCGATCCTGGCGCGGCATCGTGGAAATGCCAATGTCCAGGGCTTTGTGAAGGGCGCTTACGCTGCAGCGATCGGCACGATCCTGGGTGCTTGTGTCCTACTCGGAAAGATTGCGATCGGCGATTGGCTGACGGCGGCGATCGGCATCGTATCTCTTGCCGTGTTGTTCCGCTGGAAGGTCAACAATCCGACGCTGATCGCGGCAACCGCGGTGGTTGGGCTTATCGCTCATCCGCTACTGCAGCCCGCATGGGTAATGGTGAAATAGCAGCTTAGCTGAAAAGGCAGGGGATCCGTTGCTTAGTCCAGGAGCATGTTATGGCAATGCAAATTGTAATGGATCACACCGGCCACTCCCGCCACGAATTCGACGCCGGCGATGCTGAAGCGCTGGCCAAGGCGGAGAGGCGTTTCCGGGCATTGATCGGTGAAGGGTTTACAGCCGCGGTGCGGACCGCGGAAGGCGAGTCGTGCCGAGTTTTTGCGTTTGACCCGACCGCGAAAGAAACGCTGTTCTTCCGGCGGCTCAGGGGTGGATAAGAAGGGCGGTTGCCGTGTCTCTGATCAGCAGATGTGGACCTCAGATTTCGCGACTTCGTGCGCTGCGGCAGATGTATCATAACTATGTCAGCGAAAATTCACCTGAAGCGAAGGGACGGACGCTTCTGCGCCAGTGGCTAACGCCAGTTCAGAGAAGGCAGTTTGAGGAGCAGGGTTACTTCGATGTCGTCGGGTGCGCGACTCGAAGGCGGTACCGAGTGCAATACGGGTCTATTGCCAACGTGCAGGAAATGGATTTCGAAGGGCAATCCGGAGCCATCTTGTGCTTTGCTCCCGAGGGTTATCTCGTCCCGGGCGACGTCATGCTTGCTCAGAAGATTGCCTTGGAGACGGATGAACTTGCAGCGCTAGCCGTGGCGCATCGAGTGGCGCCGGTAGTGAGGCGCGTCGGTCTGGCGCAGTCGTGGGCCTGATGGCCCCGTGCAGTCGGACTTATCTGGCAGGTCAGCGAAAAGCTCTCCTTTGACCTCGCGTATCGCCACGCGGTCACCACCCGCCATTCCGTCGACGAGATACGAACCGGCCTGACGTTTGCTGTGCCCCTTCGCTTCGAGGGCGCTTACAGTCGGTAATCTTCTAAAAAGAGCGTACAGCGGCCAGCCGCCAATCCTTGTTTACATTACGGAAACAGGCGAGCCGCCGGGAAGAATGTGTGCACCAGCATCAAAACAGCGAGGATACCAATAGCGTAGCCTAGCCACCGGTTCAGGGCTTCGGGCGGCTCTTGTGGAGGCTCTGTTTTCCTGGAAGGCATGCGGTCACTCAGCCCCGCTACCGGTTCTTGGTAACCCCCAGAAGGGTCGATATCTCCCTGAATTCGCTCTCCGCACCCTGAAAAAGATGTACAACAGATAGCCATCTAGCAGGATGGTAACCACCATAACGGTGTAGGCCCACGGGCTGTCCATCAGCTTCAACTCGATCAATACTCGGGAAAGTCCAAAGCCGACGACCCATGCGTCAAAACTCATGCATATCCGGCGAAATGCCTCGGGGTCGAGCCGACGGATAGCGAAGGCGCCGAGCGGTATGCCAAAAAGGGCACAGGGAACGAACACCAGTAAAAGACTTCCGCTTTCGGCGATAAACAGACCAAGCTTGTAATACACGAGCGCGGTCACGCTCGACTCCGCAACGCGAACCAATGCAAGACCGGCCCGGAATTCGTCTTTGACCAGGCCTTGATTATTGAACAGGATCGCCAGCGGAGGGCCAGAGATGGTCGTGACCGAGTACAGGATACCCAGGGTCGTCCCAAAGGGGAGTCCGACTAGCCACCGTGACTGTATCGGCCGGCGCCAACCGGCTGCCTGGACCAGGATGAGGGGCAAGATCACCGCGTAAGTGGCGAGTTTGATCCAGCCAGATTCGAGCGAGGCAAGAGCAAGGGCGCCGATTCCAATGCCGGGTAGCAGCCCGATGAGAATCGGCAGCACCCTCTTCCATACAGCTGGAACACCTTTCAAGTTGATGAAGAGAACGTACAAGTTGACGAAGACTTCGATCACTACGATCGCTGGGTTCAGGATCCGGTTCGTGTAGAAAACGAGCGCGAGCGGTACCGTAAGTGACGAAAACCCATAGCCAAGCGCGCCATTTACAAAGGCCGCAAAAAAAGCGATCCCGACAAGAACAATCATCGCGGTGTCGAAGGATGGCATTCTAGGTGTTCCAAGCGGAAGCGGTGGGCACTTGAGTACCAGTATAGCGCAACTCAAGAGATCGCGTTGCAGAAAAGAAGCGTGCGTGGAGTTGCACGCTGGATCAGCTCTCGACTTAAAGCTGAACAGGACATTGTTCGCCGCGCGTGGGTTGGACAAAGCCGGTGAGAAGGTGGCCACTTCGGTCAGAGAGACGAATTCCTCCGATTATTTGCACTCACCGCCTAGAGCGTAGCTTGGGGAGGAGCTGAAACTGAAATTCGACGAGTCGCGTCACTGCTCACTAAGCTTTGTGATGGTCATGGCTCCATTCCTATCAGAGGCGGAAAAGATGACTTCATCTCCCAGTCGCACCGCATCAAACAGGAGTGGATCCTGCACTTTGAACTCTTCGGCCGCACCGTAAGAGATCGCCCCGGCTGCACCTGTTTGCATTTCGCGAACTGAAACAATGCCAGCTATCCCGTCTACCTTTACGACGACGCCCCTAACGGTTCGGTCGGCAAAGGCCTGGGAGCTGATTGTGATGATGAGCGTGGCGACTGCCAAGGTGACCCGTGCTGCTCTCAATGTAGTCTCCGTGACTAGAGAAATGAATCGTCTCGTAACTCACGCTGGCGAGATGCCAGCAGCTGGCGTTGGGAGTGGAAGGAGTTGAGGGCTTTCCGTCCATGCGCAATAGCCTGTGGAGCGAGCCCGCAGAGCTTGGACGGGTAGGGCCGTCTAATGGGGAGACTGCGTCCCCGTGAGCCAACTGGATCGGATTGTAAAGGTTCCTGCGGCTAGGATGGGGGCGGAACTAACCGAGATCCATTGTCTTTACATTCTGCGTGAGATGGGCCGCTGATCTTCGCAATGCAGTCTAACGCTGACCGACAGAATCGAATGGCGAGTATAGAGGATGGTAGAGGTAAGCGGCCGCACCTGGGTCCAGAAGGCTACGTTCGCACCCGGTGACAACCTCTCGCATTGAGCCGTGAGTGCGCTCGGATGGCGAAGAATGGACAACAACAGAGCTTAAGACGGGAGCTCGGGCCGATAACGGCAACCCTCTTCACCGCCGGCATGATGGTTGGCATCGGTATCTTTGCCACGATCGGTGCTGCCACGGCAGCCGCAGGGAGCGGCATCCCGATTGCCATACTCCTCGGTGGCAGCGTTGCCCTTGCCACCGGTATCAGCGCCACACAATTGGGTGTGAACAATCCGACTGAAGGGGGCGCTTTTACATGGGCGCGCGATGTCCACCAGCCTACGCTTGGCTTCATCGCAGGCTGCGGGTATCTCGGGAAGAACCTCATCTCGATGAGTGTGATCGCGCTTGCCTTCGCCACCTACCTGGGACAGGTCATTCCGGGGATTCCTGTTCACTTCGTCGCGGCTGCTGGGGTGGTGGCCATCACCATTCTGAACCTGTTTGGAATCCAGCTGACGTCGCGGGTGCTCATCAGCCTTCTGCTGTTGGTCATCGCTGTGCTCTCGATCTACGGGGCATTCTCGCTACACGCGATCGAGCAGGGCCATTTTGTACCAGTCTTAGGTGCTAATGGGCTTATGGGCGTCGCCAGTGGCGCGGCTATCTTTTTTTGGACCTGGGATGGGTTTATGCGGATGGCCATCATGGCCGGGGAGGTCAAGGAACCACGTCGTACCATTCCAATCGCCATCATTGGAGGTGTAACAATCGCGGCAGTCATGTTTGTCGGCGCGGCCGCGATCACTCTCGGCGTGCTCGGGGCAGACGAGGTCGGCGCGCAGGATACCCCTCTGCTTGGTGCCGCCTTGAAGGCAATCGGCCCGTGGGGCAAATGGGTCATCCTGGCAGGCGCGATCGTCGCTGCGCTTGCGGAGATCCTGGGCGATATGCTGAGTGCTTCGCGTGTCGTTCTGCCGATGGCCGAGGCCCATGAGCTTCCCAGCTGGTTGGGAAAAATTCATCAACGATCACGGACGCCTCGTCGTGCAGTCATCGGCCTTGGCCTGCTCAGTGCAAGCGCCGCTCTCATCTTTGATCTTCGGCCACTCATCGAAGTTGGTGGCTCCTTTATGCTCGTCTGGTATTTCATCACGCACTATGCTGCGCTGAATCTGCCGGTCCGGAAGCGCCACTATCCGGCGATCTTTTCCTGGTACGGGATCATGGGTTGCATCGGATTGACCATCGCAATGCCTCGCGTCGCGGTCCTCGTTGCAGTAGGAACGCTGACCATATTAACGCTGGCCCGTCTGGTCCTGCATCGCATGCACCCGCAATGGCGGTCTGCCTGACGCGTCGTCGGCTGGGACGCAAGGTGCTTACGCCAGTTGGCGCAGGGCTCGCGCGGCCGTCGTGTACCTGAGCAGCGGACCTTCCTCCGGATCATCACCTTGGAAATGAATCGCTGCGCCAGCCGGGATTTTGCGTGGCTTTCCGTAGTGCTTCACGGAAGCGGTTTCGACCACTTGTAAACGGGAGTCCTCTGCGAACGCGGTCAGAGCGGCGAGTTCGGCAGTGCTCGCGCCGCCGGAGCGCCAGGACGCCTCGAACACTCCAGATCGCCATTTTCCGGTTCCATCAATGCCTTGTCCAACATCATAATTTCGGCGTGAGGCCAGGAAGCCCCGATATCTGGTGGCGCTCCGATCGTATATTCGAGCTTGATCTACAGCCAGCCTCGCCTCTGTCTCTATGGGAAGACTGTCGAGGGCCGACCAGCCGCCCCGAGCGCAGATCAGATGCGAGCCGCCATAGACCCGAAGTCCATGATTGTTGGTAACCGACCGTTGCGTGCCGTGATAGGCGATCGACCGGTCGCCGATCATCGTGCAACCGACGCTTCGGGTTACGACTTGACGCAGGTTGACCTCGAGCGACAGGCCGTGAGAGGCCAGTTTATCTGTCGGGAATTTCTCCAAGTAAGCTTCCAGTTCATCAATGTTCGTGATGACCGTCTGTCCATGACCGCCGTCGCCCAGCGGCTCCTTCACGCGAACCGGCCCCAGCGCCAATAGCCGCTTAGCTGCCAATCTAGCATCGTCAGCGCCAAACGCGGTGTAGCCCGGCAGAACCGCATCACGGACGCCATCTCCGAAGGCAAATGACCAGCCGCGTGGCCGGGCCACATGCTTGGCGACAAGGGGATGCGTGATGGCTTTCGTCTTGACGAAGGGATGTGGCACCACGGCGCCGTAGAGCTGATGCGGAGACTGAATTCCGAGATCCCGCGCCTCGTCGAGCATGAGCGTGTCGCTGGGAACGAAGAAAAGACCAGCGGCCACATGCGTCTTCGGGCCGTATTCACCTATAAATCGACAGCCTTTTAGCCGGGCGATGCTCTCAGCCACCACCGAGAGTGTGATTTTCTCGTGGGTGTACATCGGAGCGCCTAGCCTGGAGAAATGGAAAGCGACCGCGTCGATCCCGTGCGGTTCGCGCGCGAACTCACGAGCCACGGGTGGCCGCGTTTGGCGCGATCGATGCTGAAGCAGATGAGGGAATGTGGGTCGGTCCATGCGCAACCACCTCGACAAACGAGCATTGGTCAGTGCTTGGACGGAACCGTCTGACGGGGAGACTGCACATCCCCATTCAGATAACGTAGATCACTGCAAGATGTGCCAAGGGTAAAAGGTAATATGCTCACTGTCAGCGCGCTGAAGCGCTTGCATCTCGTGGTCTCGTTCGAACTCGCGGATGGAGAATGTATTGCGCTGCAGGGCCCGTCGGGCGTCGGCAAGAGTTTGCTGCTCCGCGCCATTGCCGATCTCGATCCGAATGAGGGCTCCGTCGAGCTGGACGGGGTGCCGCGGGAAACGATGTCGGCCCCTGTTTGGCGCAGGCAGGTGACCTATGTAGCTGCCGAACCTGGCTGGTGGGCTGACACGGTGCAGGAGCATTTTACCGACTGGGATCTGGCCACTCCGTTGGTGGATCAGTTGGGGCTGCCAGCGAGTTGCGGAACCTGGCCGATCCGGAGACTTTCTACCGGCGAAAAGCAGCGCCTTGGCCTCGTACGGGCTCTGTTGCTGCATTCGCGGGTGCTTCTGTTGGACGAGCCCACGTCAGCGCTTGACGCGGCATCGACCGCATCCGTGGAAGCCCTGGTTGCCGCGCGTGTCTCGGCCGGAACAAGCGTCCTATGGAGCACTCACAACAGTGGCCAGGCTCGTCGCGTCGGATCTCGTCTGTTCGTGATGGCGAGCGGCGGCCACCTCGAGGAGCACTCGCTTTGAGTTACATCCAGCTCGCTTACAGCGACCTCATATTGCCTGCGCTCCTTGTTGTCATGAATGGCGCGCTCTCGCTCGCGCTGCACCTGAAGCTTGAACGACAGCTTGCCCTTGCGAGCATGCGAATGGTGATCCAGCTCGTACTCGTTGGATATGTGCTGACGTTTCTGTTTGCCGCGGTCTCTCCGTTCTGGACGGCACTCGCTGCCTTCATCATGGTCTTGTTCGCATCGCGAGAGATCGTCGCCCGTCAGAAGCGACGGCTGGAAGGTCTTTGGACCTACGGCTTGGGGGCAGGCTGCACCTTGCTCGCCGCCGGTACCGTCACGACGTTTTCGCTGCTCTCGCAGCTCCGCCCCGAGCCCTGGTATCATCCGCGCTACGCTCTGCCGCTGTTGGGAATGATCCTGGGCAACACCATGACTGGAGTGAGCCTGGGTCTGGATGTGCTCGTCAATGGCGTGGTGCGCGAACGTGCTGCGGTGGAATCCTGCCTCGCGCTGGGAGGTACCCGCTATCAGGCGCTCCTCCCGGTGATCCGCGATGCACTGCGAAGCGGCTTCATGCCGACCATCAACGGCATGGCTGCAATTGGCCTGGTCTCTCTACCAGGGATGATGACCGGCCAGATCCTCGCGGGCGTCGAGCCCGTCGATGCCGTCAAATACCAGCTACTGATCATGTTTCTGATTGCAGGCGGAACGGGTTTGGGCACGCTTGCGGCAGTCATCGGCGGCGGACGTTTGCTAACTGATCATCGACACCGATTGCGCCTGGACCGGATCGCCTCCGAACAGTGAAGCAGTCATCGTAGATCGAGGAGATCACGCAACACGTTCGGTATGGATTGCTCGCGCGTGAAGAGATCGATGATGTCATCGGCGGGGACTCGACCGGTCTCCAGCCTTGCGCGAAAATGATCGAGCGGCTGGCAATCGAAACCCCAATGGCTCAGCGCACTCGGCGCCTTTGACAGGACTTCATGAGCGCGATCGCGGGCGCCTTCTGCATGGAGGCCAAATCGGACAACCTGTCCCATGTCGTAGATCCGGCTTTGCTCGGTCGCGCGTCCCAACAATCTCTCGTCGAGGATCAGTGCGAGCCACAGCAGAAAATAGGCTTGATAGTCGACAAGGTACGGAGTCATTTCGAGCGGCTTGAATTCGAGACGCAGGTGTTCCTTCGGGTGAATGGAAATCGCCGGCGCGATGGTGCTGCGGTGATAGGTGCGTACGGATTTTCCAATGGAGCCGCGAATGCGCCAAAGATCCCCGCGATATAACGGCGAGGCAACCGTGAGGGCGGTGAGGGCAGGGGCGTAATAATTCACCTTGCCATGGAGTTCGTGCAGGTCCAGTTGTGCCGCCACGTCAGGGGGAACGCTGACATTGATGTCCGGGCCGTAAGTTGTCATCGCCTCCATGGCCCATTGCCAATGGTCGTAACGGCGCTTGTTCTGCGGACCTTCGAAATGGTCCTCGATCGGATGGAAGGAGAGGATTGCCGCACGGTATCCATGCTCAGATAATGACCGCTGCATCCGGCCGTGAAGCGTGACGAATGTGTCGATGCACTCTTCGATTGAGTTGCACACCGGAGTACGAATCTCGAGCCCCTTCGGCAACAATGCGGTCGGCTTCAAATCCGGGCCAGGAAGCTGATAGCCCTCGACAACGAATGGCATTCTCTTGCGGTGAAGGGGGATGAGATCAAGTCCCTTTTGATCAAAGTCTCGGACCTCAATTGCCTCCAGAATTGCATTGAGTTCTTCAAACCGAAGTGCGGGATGCCATAGGGGACGGCATGATGCTGCATCGACCAGAAGAAACTCCGTTTCCAAGCCAAAATGAAAACCTGAACGGTGGCGGGTCATTTGCTCTTGGCTCTGAAGCCATCACGCACCATCGATGCCGGAGCCACTCCTGCGGAAACTGCTGTTCGATAACGGTCGTTACAGGCCGGCCTTCCGCATGCTGCGATCAACTCGTTGTGAAGGGTGAGGGCCCTCTCGGAATGCACGCACCTGCATGAGGGAATTTTCGGCACTACCCCGGGTCATTCGATTAGGCCTTTGGAATTACATGGCCTGGGTTACGGAGGAACCGCCCTTCGGAACGGCGCATTGGAGTTCTGGCAGAGTAGGAGAGGTACGATGGGAGCAAGTTCAATGTGGTGCTCTCGTTTCCGCCTGGCTGCGCTAATTGCAGCCGTTGCGGTGGGCGGCCTCGTCGCTGCGACCTTTGACGTAAGGGGTGCCACGGACGACTTGTTGGCCCAAGCGCAGCAAGTGTTCCAGCCACTGCCCAAGGATATGGCGACACCGGAGTTCCCGATCACGCCCGAGCGTGTTGAACTCGGTCGCACGTTGTTCTTTGATCCCCGCGTCTCAGTGGACGGCACCACGAGCTGCGCTCGCTGTCATTTGCCTTCCCTTTACGGAACGGATGGCCTGAGGAAGCCTCACGGCGCCCACGACAAGATCAATCCACGCAACGCGCCGACCATTCTCAACGCAGCCCTGCAGTTCAATGCACATTGGCGTGGTGATCGGAAGAACGTGGAGGATCAGGCGACCCAGGCATTGATCAGTCCAACAAGCTTTGGCAATCCCGACTATGCGTCCGCAATGGAGAGAATGAAGACGGTCTCCGGCTATTCGGAGATGTTCGAGAAAGCATTCCCCGGCGAACAGGATCCTGTGACACCGGAGAACTGGGGTAAGGCAATCGGTAGCTATGAGCGTACCCTGGTTACACCCTCCCGCTTCGATCAATTTCTTTCCGGCGACAGTCAGGTGCTTTCAACAGCGGAACAGCGCGGATTGAGAACCTTCCTCGAGATCGGCTGCGCGGCCTGCCACAATGGTCCTGGCGTCGGAGGAGGCACGTTCCAGAAGTTCGGAGTTGTCGAAGACTATGGGAATGAGACGAAAAGCGCCGAGATCGACAAAGGTCGCTTCGATGTGACCCATGATGAGGCGGACATGTACATCTTCAAAGTGCCAATTCTGCGCAATGTGAAGATGACGCCGCCTTACTTCCACGACGGATCGGTTAATACGCTGCCCGAGGCCGTGCGCATTATGGCCAAGTTGCAGTTGGGCAAGGATCTCGCCGATCAAGAGATTGCGGACGTCGTAGCCTTCCTGGGAAGTCTAACGGGGGAATTGCCTGATGACTTTCGCAACGTACCTGTGCTGCCTGCCAGCGCCTTTCAATCAGCAACGGATCAAACGACTAGAGAGAGGCGGTAAGCGTGACGGCCAAGGAGTCTTGCCGCAGGGGGCAGGCATGCATGCCCCATGATCCCGCCGATCAGGCCGGGAAGGAAGGGAAGCCGCTACAGATTGCAGCGGTGTCGGCCCGCACATCACATGGGAGCGGCGGCAGGTCGATTGGAGCAAAAGTGATGCGTTCTGTTTTGGCCTTGGGACTATTGATCGCCCTGTGTGTTTCTGCTGACGCTGCAACGGTGCATCGCTCTAAGCCGCGACATGTTATCGTTCGCCCCAGCCAAGGCTTGACCTTACGTCCCGCGGTTCCGGGCCGGGCCTACGCAGCGCCTCGGCCTCCGATCCATGATGACGACATGCCTAGCTACAATGATCCGTCCAAGTTTGGCGGCATGTGAGGCCCAGAGGTGAAGTCCGCATCACGCACCGGACCGGCCGCCTGTGCGTGGCGATGGCCGCATGCACTAGCGCATCAGCGAAATCTCGCGCCCGGCGTCTGTGTCTCGGATGAACCTGGGGCCGGATAGCACGCCCGGCACCGCCGGTGGGTTAGCCGACATGGCCGCTGATCACGCGGAAGGCGCGATGATGGCCGCTGGTTGGTGGTGATCGAATACAAGTTACGCAGGGGCGACCTGTTGGGCTAGACTAGCGCGCGTTCGGGTCCGCATTGGTAGGTGCATTTGCCTGACATCGCAGAGGCCGCTGTAATAGCCAGCCATGAGCACCCAGCAGCGCGAGGTCACTAAAGGCCAATGTCTCGACGGCGGGCGCGGTTTGTTTGAAGTGAAATACTATCGCCACGCGCTCGCCTGCTGTGGGTTCACTCGTTATGAGCGAAAGCATCTCATCGGTATTGCTCGATGCGCACCGCGCAAGAAGGCAAGGTCTCAATGCCGTCGCGCAGCGACAACGCGCGCGGCTCGGCGAGGCCGTCGCCTTCGCTCGCGCCAACTCGCCTTATTATCGCGAGCTCTATCAGGGTCTACCGGAGCGGATTGAGAGTTCGTCCGTGCTGCCGGTGACCAATAAGCAAGAGCTGATGCGTTATTTCGACGACTGGGTCACCGACCGCGAGGTTAGTTTCGCGGCAGTGCGAGCGTTCGTCGATAACCCTGAGCTGATCGGGCAACGTCTCCTTGGCAAATATTCGGTGGCAACCACCTCGGGCACTACCGGGACACCTGGAATATTCCTGTTGGACAAGCACAATTGGACGGTCACACTCGCGTTTTCGCTGCGCATGATGATCGGCGCGCTTGGCGCCAGCGACATGTTTCGTCTCCTCGTTCGCGGCGGTGGCGCGGCGTCGGTGCTGGCGATGGGGGGCCATTACATCGGCGCAACCAGCTTCGCTGCGATCCGCACAAAATGGCCGGCCCGACGATTCCGGGCACTCCCGGCACAGGCCCCGTTGCACGATCTGGTCGCAGAACTCAATCGGCTCCGCCCGGTTCTGCTCATCGGATACGCCAGCGTCATGGCACTATTGGCCGCCGAGCAGGATGCCGGTCGCCTGCATATTCGGCCGGTGCTGGTTCTTCCGACTTCAGAAGGACTTTCGCCGGACGGATACGACCGGATCGCATGGGCATTCCACGCCAAGGTCCGGACCATCTACGTCGCGACGGAATGCCTGTTCATGGCCATCGGCTGCGAACACGGTTGGCACCACGTCAACAGCGATTGGGCGATCCTCGAACCCGTCGATGCGAGCTATCGGCCGGTTCCGCCCGGCGAGGAGTCGCATACGGTCCTCGTGAGCAACCTCGCCAATCGGGTGCAGCCGATCCTCCGCTACGATCTCGGCGACCGCATCCTGCAACGACCTGATCCTTGTCCTTGCGGCAACCCGCTTCCGGCGATCCGCGTGCGGGGCCGCGCTGCCGATATCCTCACGTTTCCAACCGAACGCGGCGAGAAAGTCGCAGTGCCATCGCTCGCGCTTGAGATCGATCATGTACCCGGCGTGGAGTTGCTTCAGATCGTGCAGACTGCGCCAGCACAATTGCGCGTTCGGCTCCATCCCGCAGCCGACGCTGACCCAAACCGGGTTTGGCGGGCGGTGCATTCCGAATTGACCAAGCTATTGAATGATTATGGGCTTAGTCAGGTGTCTGTTGAGTTGGCCGCCGAACCACCAATGCCATCTTCCGCCGGAAAATACCGCACCGTCATCCCACTGGTTCTGAGCGCTTGAAAATTGTGAAAGCTTCGGGCGGATCGCGCTGCTGCGTACACCCGCGTCTCCATTCAACGCAAAGCAACGAACTGCTCCCTGTAGGTGAACGGTTGGCGATGGCCTTGTCAGGGCCGGCTGGCGTGAACCGGGAATTTCGGCGCGCTGGCACCCGGCTTAAAAAGCACCTATAGGCCCCGAACTGCACCTAATCTTTGCCCATCTAGGCAAGACAGCTTCGCGCGTTCAAGCGAACGAGCTCGCCGCCAATGGCGCGCCGACTTCAAGCGGCATCTTGATTTCTGTTCGGGCCGTAGTCTTCCGGTTTTGACACAAATTAACCTGGTGTGGTGAAAGCTAGATACACTTCTCTTGGTTGCGAAGACGAGTCTGCGATTGCGATGAAGCTGACTTCGGCTGGCAGCAATGCTGCCGGAATGCTCAGTGCCTCACACGCAGACTTCATGACAATGCTGGGCGGGCCGCGTCGATTGGCCTGCCTTTGCTGAGGCAGGCGCAGCGACCAAAGCCCATTGGAGATCCAGTCGTGGTCCGCTTGCATGTCGAACGCTTCATTCGTAGCCGAACTGTCCGACGATCCCTGGCGCTCGGCATCATCGCTCTGAGCGGATGGGCCCTGCTGCCGTATGTGACCTACAGAATCGCTCCCTCCGCCTTCGTCAACGCCGAGCTCATGCGCGTCACTGCACCGATCGCGGGGCAGCTCGCGCCTGATCTTCCGCGCAAAGGTGAATATTTCCAGCGCAACCGGGTGGTGTCGCTGGTCGAGGCGCGTTCGCCGGATCGCCGGCACCTCATGGACCTCGATCAGCAGCTTGCCGTGTCCAGCAAGCGCGCAGAGCTCGCAGGTCGGCAACTCGAGGAGATCGCCGAGCTCGATCGCAAGCTCCGCGAGCGCAGTGAGGACTATCGTTTGGGAGCGGTCGCGCGCCTGAGCCACGAGATCGGAGAAACGGAGGCTGAAAGAGGCGGCTGTCTCGCCGAGGCGCGACAGCGGAACGATGTCGCGGGCCGGATGGAGAAGCTCGTCAAGCTCGGCATCAGTTCACAGATCCGTTCTTCCGAAGCCCAGGCTTCCCAGGAGGCAACCGCAACGCGGTGCCAGATGGCCGATGAACGCCTGCAGCGCTTCAAGACCGAGTTGGCGGCGGCTGAGAAGGGCATTTATCTTCGTGGCGATGCCAATGACGTGCCCTATTCTCAGCAACAGCGCGAGCGGCTTGTTCTCCGTCGCCAGGAGCTCGAGACGGACCTGTTGCAGAACAGCTCACGTTCCGCGCAGCTGGCCGCGGAAATTGCAGAGGAGCGCGCTCGACTTGATCGCCTTCAACACTACGATCTGTCGTTGCCTGCAGCCCATGTGGTCTGGTCGGTCGCGGCCAGCCCGGGCTCGATGGTCACGGAAGGGCAATCGGTCTTCGACTTTGCAGATTGCGAACGCCGATTCATCGTTGTTGAACTGCCCGAGCGCGATTTCGAGAAGATCAAGCCCGGAGATGCCGCGACTGTCCGCCTGATCGGGAGTCGAGAGTGGAAGACCGGCCAAATCCGGCAAGTTCGCGGCTCGGCAGCGTACGCCGATGATCGACTGCTCGCGGCTCGGGTGCCGCGACCTGATCCGGGCAACATTACTGTTGAGATCTCGTTGCCGCCTAACGAGACGGCGGCCGACCACAACGGCTCCTGCGACATCGGACGGCTGGCCGAAGTGCGCTTCGAGCGCAGTTCCGACGGCCTGCTTCGATTGGTCAGCTCGAAGCTGAAATGGCTGACCGCTCGGCTGGACCTCGACCAGTCATCGCTGTGAGCGAGAAATTCCGTGCAGGTCATGACTCTGTCTTTCGCTCAGCTGTTCGCGCCAATGCTGGGCGTCTTTGCGGCGATGTACCTGTTGGCGCCGACGTTTGCAGTCGCGCGCCTTTGGGCGCGTGTCGCGATTTTCGTCGCGGTTTGGCTTGTCGTTGCCCGCTATCTCGAATGGCGGATCTTCACCACGGTGCTGCCGGCAAGCGGGACCTGGTATCAGGTCGGCTGGATCTGGCTCTGTCTCTTCGTTGAGCTCCTGACTTTCACGGATCAGTTCATTCTCTATCTGACCTTCCTTCGCAGGACCGATCGCCGCAGCGAGGCAGATCAGCACGAACGTCGGCTTCGCGGCCTGCCGGATGATGAGCTGGCCTCGGTCGACGTCTTCATTCCAACCTATGACGAGCCGTTCGAGGTGCTGGAAAAGACGATCACGGGCGCACTATGTCTGGATTATTCAAACTTCCAGGTCTGGGTCCTGGATGATGGTCGCAGGCCCTGGCTCAAGGAACTCTGCGAGCGCAAGGGCGCCGGGTATCTCACTCGTTCCGACAATGTGAATGCGAAAGCCGGCAATATCAATCATGCGCTGACGATGACGCATGGCGAGTTCTTCGCGATCTTCGACGCGGACTTCGTGCCGCAGCGCAATTTCCTGATGCGCACAATGGGCTTCTTCGCCGATCCAAAGATCGGAATCGTTCAGATCCCGCACGCCTTCTACAATGAGGACCCGATGCAGGCGAATCTCGGCCTGCACAGGGGACTGCCGGACGAACAACGGTTCTTCTTCGATTCCATCATGCCCGCGCGCGACGGCTGGGATGGTGCGTTTTGTTGTGGATCCAACTCCGTCACGCGTCGTGCAGCACTCCGCGCGGTAGGCGATTCCTTGCCGACCCAGTCCATTACGGAAGACATCCTGCTGACGCTGGTCCTGCTGCGCAAAGGATACGTCACCCGTTATCTTTGCGAACCGCTGGCAATTGGATTGGCACCGGAAAGCCTTGGCGCCTTTTTTGTGCAACGGCAACGCTGGGCGCGTGGTGCGATCCAGACCCTGTATCTCGCCGCCGGCCCGCTCGGCCCCGGGCTGAGCTTGATGCATCGGCTCCTGTTCTTTCCGACGCATTGGCTCTCACTGGGCTTGCGCGCGCTCATGGTCGTGGTGGTTCCGATCGTGTTCATGTGGACCGGCCTCGCGCCTGTGGTCGACGTCACCCCTGAGTCGGTCTTCTATTACTTGTTCCCGGCGATCCTGGCGCTCAACGGCGGTATCTCCTGGTTCGCGCCGCACGCGCATTTTCCACTCGCTGCTCAGGTGTCGGCGACCATCCAGAGCTTCAAGATTCTACCGACGGTGCTCGGCACTCTCGTCAGGCCGAAGGGACATGCGTTCAGGGTGACGCCCAAGGGAGCCGCCGCGCGGTGCGCAAGCTATGCCACGGAGATCTTCTGGCCGTCGGCGGCCATGATGGCGTTGACGGTTGTCGGCCTCGTTCTGAACACCATCCCGGAATGGCGGATCATCGATCATCCGGCCGCTTTGCCGATGGTCGCCTTCTGGTCGGTCGTGAACATCGTCGTGCTGTTCTTCGTCTGCATGACCTCGCTACAGGCGCGGATGGGGCGTTCCGAGGAACGCTTCGATGTCGACGAATCAGTCTTGATCCATACTGAGACCGGTGAGCTGCTTTCCGGGCGCATGAGCAACATCTCTCTTTCCGGCGCCGGCGTCCTGCTCGATTCCGGCATCGACTGTCCTCGTAGCGGAGAACCGCTGCGCGTACACATCATGCAGGTGGGCTGGGTCGACGCGATGATCGCGCAGCAAAGAGGTCAGCTCGTGGGGGTGCAGTTCAAATTGCCGCAGTCGCTCGAACGAGACCTGCTGATCCGCAAGCTCTTTACCGTCGCCCGCCTGAAGGAGAACAGTGTTGTCGCCTGGTCGGTGAACAGGACGATGCTCAAGAGCATCTGGTCAATGGCCGCGCCGTTGCCTCAGGTTGAGACAAGTGGCGCGAAACCCGCAGCGCCTTCGCCGGCTGAGCATCTGCCGGCCGAGAGCCTGGTCATCCGGCCTCAACCGCGGATCGGCGATTTGGCACATCTCGCCGGAGCTCGAAGCCTGCATCCGACTAGTTTCACCAGTACCTTTCCTTAGCCGGTCGCCGGGCTCGGTGCTCCAGACCATCGACTGAGCTGATGGTGTCGATCTCTGTGCTCGACGACCGGTCCGCGAGCTGTCGATCGACACAAGCCGGCTCTCGATGCAGTCAGTCAACTTCCATGTTCTGCCACAAACCTCAACCGGAAATGGGCAAGCCTGTCATAGCCCGAATCGTCCTGGGGTTTCAGGGGTAGAGGAAACATCTCTTGTCCGATCATCGCAGCGATTTTCGCCAAGGGCGTCTGACGTTCTGGGCATCCATATTTGTGGCGGTCGCCTGCGTGGCGATCATCGCAGTCAGCGGCTGGCGGGAGTGGTCCTCGCGGCAGGCGACGTTGAAGAGCTCCGAAACGGACATGGCCAACCTGGCCCGATCGCTGACGCAACACGCGGACGACACCTTCGAGCTCACGGACACCGTTCTCAATGTGCTGGTTGGCCAGCTCGAGCTGGAGGGAACTGGCCCTGCGGCAATTGCCAAGATTCAGACCTTCCTTTCCCGGCGCAAGGCCGCGAATCGAATCCGGGCAGTGTTCATCTATGACGAGACCGGACGCTGGCTCGCTACCAGCGAGCCCGTGGAGTTCGCCGGCCTCAACAACAGCGACCGCGAGTACTTTCAGCATCATCGTGCCGTGGCTGACCTGGGAACCTTCATTGGACATCCGGTGAGGAGTCGATCGGGCGGGCAATGGATCATCACCGCGTCGAGACGCTTCAATCACCCTGACGGCAGTTTTGCCGGCGTCGCCCTCACGACAATCAACGTTGACTACTTTCTGCAGTTTTATAGCGGGTTCGACGTTGGCCAGAATGGTTCAGTTGCGCTGGCGGCCGCAGACGGCATTGTCCTCGCACGTAGCCCGGACAACGGATACACAGGTCGCGATCTGTCTGGCGCCCCGCTTTTTAGAAATCTCCGCGAGCGGCCGGTTGCGGGCGCCTACTACTTCACGTCGCCTCTCGACGGGGTTCGGCGTCTGAGCTTTTATCAACGGAGCAGTCGCTATCCGGTTCTCGTGGTTGCTACCGAATCCGAAGACGACGTCTTGGCCCCCTGGCGCAGAGCCGCTCTGGGGCGCATGGCTGCAGTCCTGGGACTGGCAGGAGGGCTGGCGGTTGCGGGACTCTTGCTGGTGCATCAGCTGCACCAGCGGCAAAAGATGGCCGCAGCTCTGGTCGCCAAGGAGGCGGATTTTCGCCTCCTTGCAGAGCAGTCGGGCGATATGGTGATGCGCATCGCGATCGATAGGCAGATCCTCTATGCGTCGCCGTCCAGCGCCCAGGTTCTTGGCTGGGCTCCGAACGAGTTGGTGAATACGTCAGCTCTCGCCGGGATAAATCCCGCGGACCTGGCACGGGTTGAGCAAACGATCTCCGCGTTGATGAACGGCGAGGCCGAAGAGGCGAGAATTGCATATCGCACCCGTCATCGCGAAAAGATCGAGGTCTGGATCGAAACTGCGCTGCGCGTCACCAGGAGCGCGCAGAGCGGGGACATCAACGGCGTGGTGGCGATCTCGCGCGACATGACCGAACATAAGGATCTCGAGGATAAGCTGTCGGCTCTCGCGATTTCGGATGGCCTGACGTCATTGGCAAACCGCAGGCACTTCGACGAGCGGCTGGCGGCGGAATGGGATCGGGCCAGACGCGAAGGAGCGCCTTTATCGCTGTTGCTGATCGACGTCGATCATTTCAAGAGCTTCAACGATCAGTACGGGCATCAGGCCGGCGACGCGTGTCTTCGCTCAATCGCCAGGGTTCTGGCCGAGCAGGCCAGACGCCCGGCAGACGTGGCGGCCCGGTATGGTGGTGAGGAATTCGCCTTGCTGTTACCGAATACTGATGCAGGAGGGTGCAAGCAGGTCGGCGAGCAAATTCGGCAAGCGATCCAGGAACTCGGCATCCTGCACGCGTTCAACCCGCCGTCCAAGCAGGTCACTGTCAGTATTGGCGGCGCAACGCATGTGGCGCTGACCGACAAGGCGGATTGCGCGTCATTGATAGCGGCTGCGGATAAGGCGCTCTATGCCGCCAAGGAGAGTGGGCGCAACGGCCTTGTGATGTCAGGGCAAATCATCGCGTGGCCTAGCTCGATACGGGCTTGAAGGGGAGAGCAATCAGACCAGCGCCATCGCTGCACCAGCAGCGGCGCTGAACGCGACGACGATGAGCGGAGGAGCGCGCCAGGCGACCAGCAGGACGAAGCCAACGAGCGCGATGCCGAAATCCCGTGGCGAATGCACGGTCGCGGTCCATACCGGATCGTAGAGTGCTGCCCCCAAGACGCCGACGACCGCGGCGTTGACACCCCGCATCATGGCCTGGGCGCCGGCGCGCTTGCGGAACGAATCCCAGAACGGCAAGGCTCCGAGCAGCACCAGCATCCCGGGCAGGAAGATGCCGACGAGGCCGAGCGCCGCGCCCGCGAGCCCCTGCGGCTCTGCAGAAACCACCGTGCCCAGATAGCCCGCGAAGGTGAAGAGCGGGCCGGGGACGGCCTGGGCGGCGCCATAGCCGGCGAGGAATGCGTCGTCGCTCAACCAGCCCGGTGCGACGAATGCTTCGCGCAGCAGCGGGAGCACGACATGGCCGCCGCCGAAGACGAGCGCGCCCGAACGATAGAAGGCATCGAATAGGGCGATGCCCGAGGATCCCGTCAGGCCGCGCAGCGCGGGAAGCCCCACCAGCAGAACGATGAACATCCCGAGCGTGATCAGGCCCACGGTCCGCGACACTGGCATCTCGACATGTCCGGACGGGGCCGGCGCCTCGCTGCGGCACAGCCACAGTCCGATCAGCCCGCCGAGGACGATCGCTCCGATCTGCGCGACCGACGACGTGCTGAAGAGGATGATGAGCGCCGCCACCACCGCGATCGAGGCGCGCTCGCGGTCGGGACAGAGGTTGCGCGCCATGCCCCAGACCGCCTGCGCCACGATGGCGACGGCCGTCAACTTCAATCCGTGCAGCAGGCCGCCGCCAAGCGGTCCGCTCAACACGCCGGCGCCGTAGGCGAACAGGATGAGCGCCGCGGCGGAAGGCAGCGTGAAGCCGGTCCAGGCGGCGAGCGCCCCGAGATATCCGGCTCGCATCAGGCCGATCGAGAAGCCGACTTGGCTGCTGGCCGGGCCCGGCAGGAATTGGCACAGCCCGACCAGATCGGCGTAGGCGTGCTCGTCGATCCACTTCCGTCGCACGACGAACTCGTCGCGGAAGTAGCCGATGTGCGCAATCGGACCGCCGAAGCAGGTCAATCCGAGCTTCAGGAAGATCCGCAGGACCTCCAGCGGCGAGCCGGCGCTGGACCGGACTCCGGTAGAGGTATCGGTTGATGAATTCAGATTGGTCACGGACGTTTGATCCGATTCCGGCTGCACACTGTAAGAACGAGAAGGCATGGCGCTGATCGGCAGTGTGCATCATGGGACCAGTCATGCCAAGCAAGCGCCGTTTGCTTCTGCTCGGAGGGACGTTGGCGGCCGTTGCAGCGCCCGCCGGTCTCGCCAAGCGAGCCTTCGCCAATGAGAAGGGCGTCGGCGAGAAGCTGAAGGAAAGCGATCACGGGAAAGAAGGATGAGAAGGTCACGCCACCTCTGAACCGATTCACGCCGCGGTAACCTGCAATATGCCGTGTCGTCTTTCGTGACGACGCCAGGCGTCGCCTATTCGGCGCTATCACCTACAAAAGTCGACGGCGGCATAGTCGCGGAACCAAAGCCTTTGCGTTCGCATTGCCGTCGCTGAACTCGCCGCGGAAATGCCCGACTGGCGGCGTGTGGCCGAGCGCCTGACGGTGGAGGACGATGAGGGACAGTGCGTCGGAGATTGCCGAGATCAGGGATGGCGTTCACCTCTGCATCGACATGCAGAACATTTTCGCCCCCGGCGGGCTCTGGGCGACACCCTGGATGGAGCGCGTCCTGCCGACGATCGCCTCGATTGCGTCGCGCTATCCGGCCAGGACGATCTTCACGCGCTTCATCACGCCGCAGGATCCGGAAGACCGTCCGGGCCAGTGGCAGAGCTATTTCCAGCGTTGGCACCAGGCGACCCGAAAACATCTTCCGCCATCCGGTCTCGAACTCGTGCCGGCCTTGGCCGGGTTCGTTCCGCCGGCTGCCGTCATCGACAAGCCTGCCTATTCCGCGTTCAGCAATTCGGGTCTTGCAAGCCTGCTGATCGGAAAGAACGTCGGCACGGTGGTCATCACCGGGGCCGAGACGGATGTCTGCGTGCTGTCGACGGTTCTGAGCGCCGTCGATCTCGGCTTCAGGGTTGTCATTGTCGAGGATGCGCTGTGCAGCTCGTCCGACGTCGGGCACGATGCGCTCATGACGATGTACCGCACCCGCTTTCACGGCCAGGTCGACCTCGTCACCGCGGAGGAGCTGGCGGAATTCTGGCGGGAGTAGATTCGCTGGACATTCCGACGCAGCGCGTCGGCCGATTCACATAGCCTAATGCACGGGTCATCCGGAGCGGCCAGACTATGCCGGCTGGAAAGGGGGCTGCGATGACGATGGATCGCATTGAACAAGCCTTTGTCGCGACCGCGATTACGGGTTTCCTGGTGATGATGGGAGCGATCATCTGGATGATGATGGGCTAACGGCCGGGAAGGGTCCTGTCTTGCGCGTCGCGCTACCTTACGCCGGAGCTATCCTGTGCCTGGCGGTGACCGCCTGGATCGCCTTCGCGCATTTGTTCTGATCGTTGTCGGCTGCGATCTTCCGAGGCAGCGGTCTTGTCCGGATGCTGCCTGTCCCGGCGGGGCGGCTTGCGGCGCTCTTGCTCCAGCTCATCGCGCAGGCGCTGAGCGCTCACGAGATGATCGCTGCTGCGCAGCAGTGCCAGGGCCTCGCGCACCAGCTCCTGCGAATGGCTCAGGAGTTGCTTGTCGACGGCGGGATCAGGTGCATAGATCATTGAACGTCGCTCTCTGTTGCGAGAAGTGGTTAGGAAGACGCGCCGCGCTGCGCGTCATGCCCGCCGGTCGCCGACGAGCCCAGCCAGATTCCGTGCCATGGCCACGATATCGATCGGCTTCTCCCAGAGCGGCACGTCCTGGAATTCCGGCTCGATGCTGATCTTCTCGTACCCCGTCGTGAACACGAAGGGCACATCGCGCGCCCTGAGCTCCCTGGCGATCGGAAAGATCATCTGGGTCCGGATGTTGACGTCGAGCACCGCGGCATCCAGAACGCCGCCATTGTGCAGCATCGCCACTGCATCCTCGATGTGACCGACCGGACCGGCAATCTCTGCGCCGAGCATGCGCAGCGCATTGCCGATGTCGTCGGCGAGAAAATATTCGTCCTCGACCACCAGAATGCGGCGTCCCGTCAGCGGCGTACCTGCGAGAGACGACGCGGGCGAAACTGACATTGATCCCCTCCCGGGAGCCCATCGATACGATTGGAACATAAGGCGGAGGACCGCCTTGGTCCAAACGATGCAATCCGAGGCGGGTTCCATGAGCAACCGCGACATCATCGTCATCGGGGGCTCGGCCGGCGCCACCCAGCCCTTGAAGCAGATTCTGGGCCGCCTGCCGGCAGACTTGCCGGCCGCGATCTTTGTCGTCCTGCACATTCCTGCGCAGGGCATCGGGATCCTATCCACGGTCGCCAGCAGTGCCGGCCCGCTTCCGGTGCGGCAGGCCGAAAACGGCATGAAGATCGAACCGGGCCAGATCTATCTCGCCGCGCCCGACCACCACCTGCTGCTGTCCGGGGATCACATTTTCCTTGGGCGGGGGCCGCGCGAGAACCTGGTGCGGCCGGCGATCGATGCCCTGTTCCGCTCCGCCGCCCTCTATCACGGCCCGCGCGTGATCGGCGTGCTCCTGAGCGGCCTCTTGTCGGACGGCGCCGCCGGCCTCAACGCCATCAAGCGCTGCGGCGGGATGACGGTGGTGCAGGACCCCATGGACGCCATTTCCGATGAAATGCCGCGGCGCGCCATGGAGGCGACCACCATCGATCTCTGCGTTCCCGGCGCAACCATGGGCGACGTTCTCTCCGAGTTGGTCAAGGAGCAGGCCGGAGTCCCGCTGCCGATCCCGCCCGAGATCAGGCTCGAGGTCGAGATTGCGGCCGGTGAGCGGATCGGCAGCGACAATCTCGTGTCGGTTGCCGATCCCGTTGCCCTCACATGCCCGGCCTGCGGGGGAGTGCTTTCCGAGGTCAAGGAAGGTCGCCCAATGCGTTTCCGCTGCCAGGTTGGTCACGCCTTCACCGCGGATGTTCTCGCCAAGGAGCAGGAAGGGCGGGTCGATGAAGCCTTGCGGGTTGCGCTCCGCATCATCGAGGAACGGGCGGAACTGGTGCACCGCATGGCCGCCGACGGCCGGCGTAGCGGCCGGCCTGCGGTCGCCGAGATGTATGAAGCCAGGGCGGCCGAATACCGCGAATATGCCGACATGATCCGGCGCGTCGTGCTAAAGTCGCTCGAACCTCCGGTTCATAAGCGGGAGGCTTGAGGGCTCTGCCATGGCCACCTCCCTTGCCGAATGGACCGAGCAGCTCCGTACCGAACAGCGCCTGCTGGTGAAGGCCGATCGGGATATCGAGCAGGGCTCGCAGCGCATCCGCGATCAGGAAGATCGCGTGCGTGAGCTGACGGCGGAAGGCCACGACACGCGGCAGGCAGAACGGCTGGTTGATCTGCTCAAGGAGACCCTGGTCGAATGGGAGCGCCACCGCGTCTTGATCGAGCAGCGCGTCACTTACCTCCGGCAGCAGGTCGAGGCGGGTTAGCCGGCGGGTGGCTGATTGCCGGCCTCCTGAATTCTGCGCTGAGCTCGAACATGTAGTCGAGCTGTCGCTCCACGCGGCGGCGCCAGCGGTCGTTCTCGGCGAGCAGGCGGCGTGTGGTCGCGGCGGCGCGCTCGGCGCGCCCGATCAGGGTCGCGAGTTCCTCGGAGATTTGCATCGCGCGTTCCTGCGCTACCCGCCAAGTATGGACCTTCCGGCCGGGGCTGACAACGATCGGGCCAGGAATCGAAAAGGGGCTTCGGGACATTTTTGCCTTTGATCTGTTGGGGTAATATCGATTTCTGCTATTTGCAGGAGCCGGGCGCCCATTGGTCCCGGTCAGCGAAAGAGAGCTACCAGAGCCATGAAGGAAGTCGGCGACCGGCCGGTCGATGGAGAGCGCCAGATCAAGGCCCCGCTGATCATCGGCGTCGGCGCCTCACCCGGCGCCCTGGACAGCATCGAGCGCTTCTTTGGCAAGCTGATCATCGGTGCCGATCAGGCGATCGTGCTGGCACTTCAGCATCACGAGTCGTTCGACCAGCCACGGCTGCGCCGGATCGTGCAGGGATCCAACGGCGCCAAGGTCGCCGACATCCGTGACGGTCATGCGATCGAGGGCGGCACGATCTATCTGTGCCCGCTGGCGATGATCACCACGATTCAGGGCGACCGGTTCGCGATCCGCAAAGCCGAGCAGGCGCCCGGCGAGCGCGCCACGATCGACAGCTTCCTGGTGTCGCTGGCCGAAGAACGCGCCGAGCAATCCATCGGCGTCATTCTCGCCGGCACCGGCGGAGACGGCACGCTCGGCGCCGCGACGCTGAAGGACCACGGTGGTCTCGCCATCGCAGAGAAAGCCGCGGGCCCGGACGCGGCCGAGCACCTGCTCGACGGCAACACGCCTGCCGCGATTGCCGACTATGTACTGCCGCCGGAGGAGATCCCCGAGCACATCCAGGTCTACGCCCGTCATCTCAGGCGCCTGGATGAGAAGCAGGGCTTCGACGAGGTGCTGGCCGCGGCCGCGACCTCGCTGTCGCGCATCGCCGACATCCTGCGCAACAAGACCGGCAATGATTTCCACGGTTACAAGCAGAACACCTTCCTGCGCCGCGTGCAGCGCCGCATGCAGGTGGTCCAGATCGACGATATTCCGGCCTATGTCGATTTGCTGCGCAACGACAAGGATGAGGCGCAGCACCTCTTCAACGACCTCCTGATCGGCGTCACCGAGTTCTTCCGCGACAAGCGCGAATTCGAGGTGCTGGAGACCCAGATCATTCCGAAGATATTCGAGGGCAAGGGCGCGGGTCAGCAGGTTCGGGTCTGGGTGCTCGGCTGCGCCACCGGCGAGGAGGCTTACTCGATCGGTATTCTCCTGCGCGAATACATGGCGCGGATGGACTCGGCGCCGCAGGTGCAGATATTCGCCACCGACATCGACGGCCGCGCGCTGGCGGCCGCGCGCGTCGGCCGTTATCGCACCAGCATCGAGGCCGACATGACCAGCGAGCGCCTGGCGCGCTGGTTCGTGCGCGAGGGCGACACCTATTGCGTGGTCAAGGAGCTGCGCGAGATGTGCATCTTCTCGCAGCACAACGTCATCAAGGACGCGCCGTTCTCCAAGCTCGACCTCGTCTCCTGCCGCAATCTGCTGATCTATCTCAATGCCGAATTGCAGAACCGCGTGATCCCGCTCTTTCATTTCGCGTTGCTGCCGGACCGCTATCTGTTCCTTGGCAATTCCGAGAACGTGACGCGGCATCCGAAACTGTTTGCGCCGATCGATCGCCGCGCCCGCATCTTTAAGAAGCTGGAGACCGGAACGCGGCTGCCGCCGGAATTTCCGATCACGACCGCGGCGGGCAGGGCGCCGGTCGAGTTGCCGCCGGTGCGCTCCTTCGGCCCCGACGTCGGCCTGGAGCGCCGCGCCCAGCGCATCGCGGAGCGGTATGCGCCGGCCTATGTCATCACCGATGACAATTTCCAGATCCTGCACTTCTCCGGGCGAACCGGCCGCTACATCGATCCGACGGCGGGCACCGCCACGCTCGACCTGCTCCAGCTCGTGCACCGCGATCTCCGCCTGGAGCTCCGCACCGCGCTGAGCCGTGCGGCGGAGACCAACGAGCCTGCCCATGCCGAGCAAGTGCCGCTCGGCGTGAACGGCCATCGCGTTCTGGTCGACGTCACCGTCGAGCCGATCCAGGAGGGCGCCGGCGGCCACCGTAATTTCGTCGTTCTGTTCAAGGACGGCCCCATCCGCGCGATCGAGACCAACCAGAACAATCCCAATTCGCTGGTACGCACCGAGCATGTCGAGCGTCTGGAAAGCGAGCTGCGCGCGACGCGTGAGCGCCTTCAGGCGACCATCGAGGAGCTCGAAAGCACCAACGAGGAGCTGAAATCCTCCAACGAGGAATACCAGTCGCTCAACGAGGAGCTTCAGTCCGCCAACGAGGAGCTCGAAACCTCGCGCGAGGAATTGCAGTCGGTCAACGAGGAGCTGACCACCGTCAATGGCGAGCTGGCGCATCGCGTTCAGGAGTTGACGCGCGCCACCAGCGACCTCAAGAATTTCCTCGAGAGCACGCAGATCGCGACCGTATTCCTCGACAACGATCTGCGCGTGATGAACTTCACGCCGGCGATCACGCAGGTCCTGCATCTGGTCGAGACCGATACGGGCCGCCCGATCGCCCACATCAAGGCGCGCATCCCGATCGAAGAGCTCTACGACGACATTCGCCGCGTGCTGCGGACGCTGGCGAGCCTCGAGCGCGAGCTGAGCGCGCCCGACAGCAGCACACGCTACATCGTCCGCATCCTGCCCTATCGCAGCATCGACAATTTCATCGCTGGCGTCGTCATCACCTTCATCGATGTCACCGCGATCACCCGAGCGGAGGAGCGGCAGCGCCTGCTGCTGGCCGAGCTTCAGCATCGCGTTCGCAACACGCTCGGCGTGGTGCGCTCGATCGCCCGCCGCTCGGCCGAAACCAGCACGACCGTCGAAGAATATGCCTCCCATCTCGACGGACGGCTGAACGCCTTCGCCCGCACCCAGGGGCTGGTGACACGCGATCCCGAGGGCGGCGTCGACCTCGAGTTTCTCGTGGTGGAGGAGCTCCTCGCTTATAACGCCCGGGAAGGCGAGCAGATGCGGGTGTCCGGTCCCAAGGTGCGCTTCCAGCCCAAGGCCGCGGAGACTTTCGCGCTCGCGCTCCACGAGCTTGCGACGAATGCGCTGAAATATGGCGCGTTGAGCCAGCCGACAGGCCGTATCGAGGTCTCATGGCGCGTCGATGAAAGCACCGAACCCACGCGGCTGGTGTTCGAATGGCGGGAGCGGGGTGGGCCGCAAGTGGCGCCGCCGCCGCGAAAAGGTTTTGGCACCGAGCTTCTCGAGCGCACGCTGGCCTTCGAGTTCAAGGGCCAGACCACGATGGCATTCAATCCCGGGGGGCTGCAATGCACGATCATCATTCCCTTGAGCAAGCGCACTTTCCACACGCCGTCATTGGCTGACTGATGTCCTTGTCGATCGCCGATCGCAGCCTGTTGGAGCCGGCCGCTCGCCGGCTGAACGCGTTGAGGCCGTTGTCGGCAGAGGCACGCGCCGCGCTTGACTATGCGATGCTCGAAGGGTTGCAGCGCGCCGGCTCCGGCGAGGACCTGATCTCGGAAGGGGACCCCGTCGACAGCGTCCGCGTCGTGCTGTCGGGCTGGCTCTGCCGCTACAAGACGCTCGAGGACGGAAGGCGCCAAATCGTCAACTTCATCTTCCCGGGCGAGAGCTGCGACGCGCATGCGTATCTGCTCGCGGTCATGGACCATTCCATCGCGACGCTGACGCCGGTGGTCTACGCTGAAATCAAGCGCGCGCGTTTCGAGAGCCTGATCGCAGGCGACCGGTCGCTTGCGGAAGCATTCTGGTGCGAGAGTCTCGTCAACAACGCGATCCAGCGCGAATGGGCGATCAATCTCGGCCGCCGCGTCGCGCTGGAGCGCGTCGCGCATCTGTTCTGCGAGATTTTCGAGCGGCTTCGTCCTGTCGGCATGATCGAGGGCAATTCCTGCATCATGCCGGTGACGCAGATGGATCTCGCCGATGCCACCGGCCTGTCCGTGGTTCATCTCAATCGAACCGTGCAGGAGCTGCGCGCGTCCGGCCTGATCGTGCTGCGCGAGCGGACGCTCACCATCAACGATCTCGGCGCGCTCAAGGACGCGGCCCTGTTCTCGCCGAGCTATCTGCACCTGTATCGGCGTGGATGACCAGAGATTGGCGTCAGGTGCTGCTTCGGGTGCCGGCGGCAGCGGCGCTGGTGAGGTGGGAGGCGAGAGCTCGCTACGTTGTCCGCGGGGGCGAGCATCGCCCCTCATTGTCCTGACGTGCCTTGATCTCGGAGCGGACGCTTGCGCTTTCGTAGATCGACAGTCGAAGCTTCTCGCGCACATCGTCGAACTGCGTCCGAAGAAGATGGCGCTGCTTTCGAATTTCGCCGTTTTCTTCGAGTGCCAGTTGAGCGCGTGCGAACAGGGTGTCTGTCATTTCTGGATCATGATCGATCCCTCCGCTTTCGACCACCAACCAGGTTAATCTTCGTTTTAATCTTCGTTTTCTCTCCGGGGGAAAAGCTCGTAGCTCTTCCCACCAGAGCGAACCGACGGCATATGTAAGTCGTACTGACCAAGACCGGCACGTCTCTCTGGCGGTGCGCTTGTGTTGAGGGCGGCTGGAAACGCGTCAACTTTCCATGTCAGCGACGCAACCGCTCCCGATCGGGCACGTTGGTCTCCCACTGCAGTGAAGAGCAGTGACGAGAACGCAATGGCGCGCTCCGCCCAGAAACAAGGAGAACGCCTGATGTCGATGCGGCATCGATTCAAGCATACGGATCCTCTGGAAATCCGGTTGGCGGCCGAGGCGGAGCGGCTGCGCGAAGAGGCCAAATCGCTTCCGCCCGGCGCTGCACGCGACGAGATGTTGCGCAAGGCGCGGCAGGCGGAAACAGGGTCTCAGATGAGTGAGTGGCTGAGGTCGCCGGGCTTGCAGCCACCGGACTAATGCAGCCGCGGTTGGAGCGTGCAGCATCAGCATTTCGGTTCCGGCGCAATCGAAAGGGCGCTGGCGACCCGCTGCGCATCCTGGCGGCGCGTAAAATCACGCACTTAACTTATTGAAATGCCGGAACCGGCTGATGCGGCGGAATCTACAATCTGGCGGGCTGGGCCGCCCTCAGCCGGCAATTTCCGTCCATCCGAATTGTTCGTGAAAATACGATGACCGCCAAACGCAACCGCAGGAAACAGACCCAATCGCTCCAGCAGCGGTTGACGACATTCGCCGAAAACGCCCGCGAGCGCGCGCGTAGCCTGCCGCCCGGCAACGAGCGCGACATGTTGCTGCGCCTCGCCAAGCAGAACGAAGTGACCTCGAACTTGACTGACTGGCTGAGCGCACCCGTCTACCCACGACGAGGACAATGAAGATGGGAAGCATGAAGCACTATCGCGCGTTCCAGATCGAGCCGGACGGGCGTGTGTTCGGATGCGTCAATCTCGTCTGCGACAATGACGAGCAGGCCAAGCGCGAAGCCGCCGCGCTCGTGCTGCTGCATCGCATCGAGCTGTGGCGGCTCGACCAGCGCATCGCGCGCTTCGATCTGCCCCAGGAGGTGGTGCGCCAGTAGAGTTATGGGAACCGCACGCAGTGCCCCGGGTTGGTCGGACGGTACCGACTTCGCCAGGAGCCAGCATGATGGACGCCGACATTCGCAAGGGGATGCCGCCCGTCAGGCTGTCGCGCGAGGAGTTCGAGCGGCGTTACCGGAGCCAGTTCGTCGATCCCGCCTTCGCCCTGCTGCAACGCGAGCTCGATGCCATCGTCGCTGCCGCCTGGGACGCCTACAGCCATTCGCGCAAGGCGCCGCTGACGCGCAAGGCGGGCGTGGGCTTCGCCGATCCCGATTACGATATCGCCGTCGATTGGCTGGAGGCGCGCGCCGCCGTGCTTGCGGCGCAGCGTCGGCATGACGATGCCGCCGAGACGCCGCGGATCCTGATTATCAACGGCTCGGCCCGCAGCGAGCACACCTGTCCCGGCGAGATGTCCAAGACCTGGCGCCTGGTCAAGCTGGCCGAGCCGGTCTTCATCGAGATGGGATTTGCCGTCGACATTCTCGATCTGTCACGGCTCGCCTCGGAATTCGGCAAGAATATCCATCCCTGCAAATCCTGCGTTGCGACCGCGATGCCGCTCTGTCACTGGCCGTGCAGCTGCTATCCGAACTATTCGCTGGGGCAGACCGGCGATTGGATGAACGAGATCTACCCGCTGTGGGTTGCCGCGCACGGCATCCTGATCGTGGCGCCGGTGAACTGGTATCACGTGCCGGCCGGCCTCAAGGCGATGATGGACCGCTTGGTCTGCGCCGACGGTGGCAATCCCGATCCGACCTCGACCCACGGCAAGAAGGCCGCCGAAGCCAAGGCGATGGAGCTGAAGGGCTGGTCTTATCCGCGTCATCTCGCCGGCCGTCATTTCGGCATCGTGGTTCACGGCGATGCGGTCGGCGCTGAGGGCGTGCGCCGCGCCTTGTCCGACTGGCTGACCGACATGCAGCTGGTCTCGGCGGGCCGCTTCGCCGAACTCGACGGCTATGTCGGCTACATGGAGCCATACGCCACCTCGCACCGCGAGCTCGACGAAGACGACGAATTCCAGCAGCAGGTGCAGAATGCAGCGCGCGCGCTCGGCAACGCGGTCCGGCTGGCGCGGGGCGGGCGGCTCGAGGAGCCCGGTGCCGGTCTTGCGGACCCAAACCCCAAATGACCAGCGCGGCGACCGGAACCTGGAACGAAGCGCGTTGCCCCGCTTTGGTCGAGCGGAGTGGGGCGCGCGATTGGAGAGAACGGATGGCTCAGTCCGAAGACATGACCCGCTGCATCGGGCTCTGCATGAGCTGCTACCAGATTTGCCTCGGCACCGCGATGAACCACTGCCTCGAGACCGCCGGCAAGCACGTCGAGCCGAAGCACTTCCGCCTGATGATGGCCTGCGCCGAGATGTGCCGGACGGCCGCGCATTTCATGCTGATCAACACGCCACATCACAAGCACACCTGCGGCGAATGCGTCGAGGATTGCGAGCGGATCGGCGGCATGGACGAATGCGTCGCGATGTGCCGCTCGTGCGCCCAATCCTGCCGCGCGATGGCGGCCTGAAAGGACAAAGCCCATGCTGGAAGAGAAACTCAAGGAAGCCATCATCGGCGAGCTGCAAAGACAAGCCGCCGACCGGCCGCAAGCGCTCAAGGTTCAAGGCTCGGACGATGTGAAACGCTCGGAGGAGCTGACCGTCAACGGCAAGGTCGACCTTGGCGCCCTGGTCATGGTGATCGCGGGATCAGTGGCCGGCGGCCCTTAGCTCGGTCGTCGACCGGCCGTTTAGCCGTATTCCTCGCCGATACCGTATTCCCGGTAGATCTCCAGCGGATCGAGGTCGGGAAACAGGCGGCATTTGGCCTGGGCTAGGTGCAAACTCACCGCCGCCGGCTCCTTGCCGTTCGAGAGCATCTTGCGGATGTCGTCCATATGCGCGTTCGGCCGGTGCTTTGGCTCGAGCTGCTCCAGCGCGACCAGCGCGGTCGCAAGCGCCTCGGTCAGAACCCAATCGTCGTGGCCCGTGATTCCCTTCTTCGGCATCGGCAGACCCCACATGTGGCGGCGGTCGATAGTCTATCGCGACTTTCGCCAAATCGCCATTGAGCCGTTGCGGGCAAGCGGCGCGGGAATGGGCGACGGTGTGCTCCGGCTTGCAATATGGCCGCGTGTGGCTAAAAGGCGGCGAGTTGCGGGGCGAAAGTATCTTTGTTGAAACAAACTTGGCGTAGACGGGCCTGCACGGCATCCAGGCCGGCTGCTCCGGTCTGGCCCCTGATCCCGTAGGCGCGACGATCCGGTTGCGCTACCCCTTCAAGGCTCGAGCCAGCATGGTTTTTCTTAGCTTCGTCTACCGCTTCATCACCAATTTCGCGTTCATGGCGGTGGTCTATTTCAGCCTGAACTTCATGGAGAAGTACCCGAACCGGGCGATCCTGGCGATCCTGGTGCTGGTCTATGCCGCCATGCGCGCAGCCTCGACGCTGCGCGCGTTCTATTTCTTCCAGAAGATCGAAAAGCTGGAGGCCGAGACGCGGCGGCTTCAGGCGCCGATCAATGATGGTTCGGGCGGAACCTCGGCGCGCAAGCAGGTCGTCGCCGACGTTGCGCGGCTGCGGCGCGACGGCGAGCTCAAGTCCTATATGGACCTGTTCTTCCTGGCGCTGATCGTGCTGCTCTGCGTGGCCGCGATCATGCGGCAGTAGGGCTTTAAGCGCGCTTCTTCAGGCTGGCGACCCCGGTCGGACGCGGCGCGGCGGGCTTGGGCGCCGTGGTGTTGGCCTGCGCAGCGTGCTTCGGTGTGCCATGCGCGGCATGCGCCGTCCGCCGTCCCGGCGATTTGGCTGCCTTGCCCTTGGCCGGATGAGGCCTCTCGGCTGCCATGGCCAGCCGCGTCGCGGCGCGCCGTGACGCGGTCGTCGACAACAGCACCTCGACCGAGCCCTCGGGAATTGCAAACAGGTCGCGGTCCGGCACGGGCAGGGTGGCCGCGACATTCGCCAGCGCCATGGTCCGGCGCGGCAGCAGCGGCTGATGCTCGGCCTGCGCATTGAGATCGGCAACAGCGGGCGCCGGCAGCGTCCCGGCCTGCGCGAACACGAAATTCGGCACGCGCGGCCAGCGCGCGATCGGCGTCGTCTCGGTCGGCGGATGCAGCAGCCATTCCACTGGCGTCGTCGGTGTGGCCGGCCGGTCGGCGGTCACAGGCACCACATGGACGATGCGATAGCCGCGCGCCTTGAGGTCGCGGATGATCTTCGGCAGCGCCGCCACCGTGCGGGCCTGGATGTCGTGCAGCAGCAGGATGCCCTTGCCCTTGGCCTCCAGCCGCTGGATCGCGAGCTGATAGACCCGGTCGGACGAGACATGGCGCCAATCGTCGGCCGGGAAATCGGCGCTCCAGACCTGGATGCCGCGCGAGATCAGGTGGTTCTCGACGCCTTCGGCGCGCATCAGGCCGGGAATGCGGAAGAATGGCGCGAGCTTGGACGGATCGGTCATCGCTGCCGAGGTCCATGCGATGCCGCCGTTGATCTCGGCCTCGGCCTTCTCGATCGGCATCCGGTCGAACGTCAGTGGATGGTCCATGCTATGGGTGCCGACGGTGTGGCCCGCCGCCACCAGCTTGCGCACCCCTTCCGGATTGGCCTTGGCCTGGTTGCCGATGATGAAGAAGGTCGCCTTGATGCACTCGTCGGCGAGGATCTGGAGCACCTGGTTGGAATATTTCGGCAGCGGACCGTCGTCGAAGGTCAGGACCACCTCATGGTCCTTCAGCGGCAGCGTTTCGCGATATTGCATGGTGCCGATCAGCGGATGCTCGCGCGGATCGACCACGAGGGTGCGGGAGGTCCCGAGCGCGTCGGGATGGCCGGGACAGTCGGCCGCGAGCGCCGCCGGCGAAGCGGTGGTCAGCAATCCCAACAACAGGCCAAGGGCGCTCCACGATCGCGTCCGCGAAACAACGCTACTTTCGATCATGAACCTTCGTCTGCCCCCATATGCGATGGCCGCCTTAATAGGTCGGAGACGTCTGGAAACCGGTTCAGGCGCAAAGAACCCTTTCCCATGACAGGTCCCCCGACCATTTGCATGGGCTAGCATGAACAGAGTGTTAACAGGGCCTAAATCACCCCATTTTGCGCCGGCGTGACATTCCGGCATCAATGCGCGTCGGCATGCTTCTGCGCGGGGCCGGCCGGCGCGATGTGAACCACCCGATAGCCGTTCTCCCTCAGATACCGCAGGAAGGCCGGCATGATCGCGGCAGTGCGCGCCTTGGGGTCGTGGAAGAGGATGATGCCCTTGCCGCTGGCGGCAAGGCGCTCGGTGACGAGCTTCAATTCCTGCTCCGGCGTCATCTCGTTCCAGTCGCTGGCCCAGAGGTCAGCCCCGAACACGACGATGCCGCGCGCCTGGAGCAGGTCGAGCTGTCCTGGCGTTGCCTCGAAATAGGGGAAGCGGAAGAACGGCGTCGAGGGCGTCGTGGTCGACACCCCGTGCAGCGCCATCTCGTCGGCCGCGATGCCGCGGTCGATCTCGCTCTTCGCCCTGTCGAGTGGAAGCCGCGCCATGAACGGGTGCGAGAAGGTGTGATGGCCGATGGTGTGGCCCTCGCGCGCGATGCGCTTGACCATGTCTGGATGCTGGGAGGCGTGCAGGCCGATCAGGAAGAAGGTCGCACGCACGCATTCCTGCGCCAGCGCCGCCAGCACCTTCGAGGTGGTCGGCGGATTTGGGCCGTCATCGAAGGTCAGCACGACCTCGCGGTCGGCGAGCGGCAGCGTCTGCGGAAAGCTCTTCAGGCCCACGCGCGGGGTGGTCTTGGCGTCGACGCTCAGAACGCGCGCGGTGCCGAGCGCGTCCTTGCGCGGGCACTCGGCGGCTTTAAGCGAGGTTGCGCCGACGAGGCCGGCCAGCACCGCTCCCAGCGCCATCGAGGTCCATTCCGGCCGATGCATCTTTGTCATTGCGCTCGCAGTTCGCTTGTGGGTATTGCCTGAGCCGTCAGCCCAGACCATCTGATCCAACCTGTCAAACGGCGAGGCGCGCCATGGATGAACAAATGGACGTTGCCCCTCCCGCTGCGGATTCGGTACTCGAGCACGTGCCGATGCGCAATGAAGACGGCGAAATTCGGCACGAATTCGTCGAGGAGATCGCGCATGCGATCGAGGCCGCAGACTCCGCACAGCTGCGCGCGATCGTCGCCGAGCTGCACGAGGCCGACCTCGGCGACCTGATCGGCGCATTGCAGCCCGACGACCGGGTCCGCCTGGTCGAGCTGACCGGGCGCGACTTCGACTTCTCCGCGCTGAACGAGGTCGACGAGGCCGTGCGCGAGGAGATCCTCGAGGAACTGCCGCCGGAGACGGTCGCAGAAGGTGTCCGCGAGCTCGAATCCGACGACGCGGTTGAGCTGCTGGAGACCCTCGACGCCGAGGATCAGGAGGAAATTCTCGAGAAGCTGCCGCTGCGCGAGCGCGTCGCGCTCGAGCGCAGCCTGCTGTATCCGGAAAATTCTGCCGGCCGCCGGATGCAGACCGAGTTCATCGCGGTGCCCCAGGACTTCACCGTGGGCCAGGCCATCGACTACATGCGCGAGACGCCGGACCTGCCCGACCGCTTCTACGAGATCTACGTCGTCGACAAGGACCAGCACTGGCAGGGCGCGGTGCCGCTCGACGTGCTGCTGCGCGCACGCCGCCCGGTGCCGCTCACCGAGCTGACCGACGAGGACCGCCGCCGCGTCTCCGTCCTGGAGGACCAGGAGGAGGTGGCGCGAATGTTCGGCAAGTACAATCTCGTCGCAGCGCCCGTGCTCGACACCCAGGACCGCCTGGTCGGCGTCATCACCGTCGACGACGTCGTCGACGTCATCGAGGAGGAGGCTGACGAGGACCTCAAGGCGCTCGGCGGCGTCACCAGCGACGAAGAGCTGTCGGACACGTTTCTCACCATCGCCCGCGGCCGCTTCAACTGGCTGCTGGTCAACCTCGCCACCGCGTTCCTGGCGTCCTCCGTGCTCGGCCTGTTCGAAGGACAACTCGAGAAGATGGTCGCGCTCGCCGTGCTGGCACCGATTGTGGCGAGCCAGGGCGGCAATGCCGCGACCCAGACCATGACGGTCGCGGTGCGGGCGCTCGCGACCCGCGAGCTCGGCTCCTTCAACGCCTGGCGCGTCGTAATCCGCGAGAGCTTGGTTGGCCTCGTCAACGGTCTCGCCTTCGCCGTGATCACGGGGATCGCGGCCGTGGCCTGGTTCAAGATCCCCGGCCTTGGCATCGTCATCGGGCTTGCCATCATCTGCAACCTCGTTGCCGGCGCGCTCGGCGGCATCCTGATCCCGATGGCGCTCGACCGTGTCAGGGCAGACCCGGCGGTGGCGTCGGGCACCTTCGTCACCACCGTGACCGACGTCGTCGGCTTCTTCTCCTTCCTCGGCATTGCGACGCTGTGGTTTGGGTTGAAATAGGAGGTAGTTTGAGGCGCCGCGCTCTCTCCCCGTCATTGCGAGCGCAGCGAAGCAATCCAGAAACCCTCCGCGGTGGCAGTCTGGATTGCTTCGTCGCAAGAGCTCCTCGCAATGACGGGGTGGGCACGGGGGGCTCCTCACTCCCTGTCCCGGGCGCGCCGCGTCCGGGGCACGAGACCTCGGTATCTTTAATCCGAACTTAAGCGACCTGCCGCATCATCGTCCGCGCTTGGGGGAATGAGCATGCGGTTGCGGCTGAAGGCGGACGGGCGGATCGTCGAATTGCGGGACGGGCAGGAATTTCCGGTCCGGCCGGCGGCCAATGCCGCGTCGGGCGACACCGGCCCGCTCGCGGTGCGCGATTTGCGCCGCCGCGCCCGTCTCACCCAGATGGAGTTCGCCGCAAAACTCGGCGTCCCCGTCGAGACCATCCGCAATTGGGAGCAGGGCAAGCGCGCCCCGCGGGGACCGGCCCGCGCGCTGCTCGCCGTGATCGCGCATGCACCGGATACGGTGTTCCAGGCGCTCGCCAAGGTCTGATGACCAAGGCCTGACGCCAAGAGCTCGATGCGAACCTCACGTTAGCATTGCCCTGAATATCCGGCCGAACTGCCGCGGGCTTGCGTTGGCAGTGACATGGGCCGGGTCCATAATGACGCCTGGATGATTTGGGGCTGCCGCAACAGAGAGGATTCCTCATGCTGTTCGTCGAGGCCAATGGTGCAAGGATTCCGGCGATCGGGCTCGGCACCTGGGAATTGGACGGCCGGCCGGCCGCGCGCGTGGTCGAGCAGGCGCTGCGGCTTGGCTATCGCCACATCGACACCGCGCAGGTCTATGACAACGAGCGCGAGGTTGGCGACGGCTTGCGGTCCTCGGGCGTGCGCCGCGACGACATCTTCCTCACCACGAAAGTCTGGACCAACCATTTCGCGCCCCACGATCTCGAACGCTCGGTCAAGGAGAGCCTCGCCCGCCTGCGGCTTCCCTCCGTCGACCTGTTGCTGCTGCACTGGCCGAATTCGCACGTGCCGCTGGCGGAGACGCTTGGAGCGCTCTCGCATGCGAAGACGATGGGCCTGACCCGCCACATCGGCGTTTCCAATTTCACGGTGGCGCTGATCGAGCAGGCGGTGGCGTTATCGCCCGAGCCGCTCGCCTGCAACCAGGTCGAATATCACCCTTATCTCGACCAGGCGAAGGTGAGGGCGGCTTGCGACCAGCATGGTCTTGCCCTCGTCGCCTACAGTCCCATCGCCAAGGGTCGCATCAAGACCGACCAGACGCTCGCGGAGATCGGCCGCGCCCATCGCAAGACGCCGGCACAGGTGTGCCTGCGCTGGCTGGTGCAGCAGAATGTCGCTGCGATCCCGCGCACCTCGCGCGTCGAGCGCCTGTCGGAAAACATCGAGATCTTCGATTTCGAGCTGTCGGAGGACGAGATGAGCCGGATCGCCGCGCTGGCCCACCCCAAGGGCCGCCTGACCGATTTCGGCTTCGCGCCGAAATGGGATTGAGGGGGCCTAGGGTATGCTAGGACCAGCGCGGCAACCCGAAGTCAGTCGATGGAACTGCGGAAGATCATACGGACGGACGTCGCGGCGTCGGCGATCGCGCATCTGACGCTGGTGGCGCTGATCATCCTGATCAGCGAGGTCCATCCGTTCCACGCCGCGGCGCCCGAGACTGTTTCGGTCGACATCGTCACGCCGGAGCAGGTCAAGGAAGAGATCAAGGAGCAGGAGACGAAAGAGACGGCAAAGGAGAAACCGCCGGAGCCGACGCCCGACCTGAAACTGCCGAAGCTGGATTTCACCGACAAGTCGGATGCGGCGGCCAAGCAGCAGGCCGCGCCATCGCCATCACCGCAGGCTTCGCCCGAGCCGCAACGTTCCCCGCACCAGCAGCCTTCGCCGTCACCGAAGGCGCGCGAGGCCAACGCACAGCCGCAACAGCCTCCGCCGCAAGCCCAGCCTCAACCGATGCCGCAATCGCCGCCACAGGCGATGCCGCAGCCGCCGATGCAGCCGCCGCCGTCACAGGCGATGCAGCAGCCCCAGGCCGCGCCGCCACCGGCCTACCAGGCGCCGGAGCCTGACGTCACCGTCAAATACGGCGTCATGCTGGGCCTGCCGCCTGCATTGCCGACGGAGCTGCCCAAGGACACTCCCAAGGACGACGGCGGCGACGCCAAGGATTCGATCGCCGCCAAGCTGCCACCCGAGGTCATCGCCGAGCTGCGCCGTCACCTGAAAAGCTGCGCCAAGCTGCCGGCCGGGGTCGCGCCGACCGACAACGTCCACATCAAGCTGCGTACGGTGCTCGCCACCGACGGCACGCTGGCGCGCGAGCCGATCCTGATGGCGGCCCCGCCATCCGCGAAGGGCGTCGCCCTGGTGAAGTCCGCAATGAGCGCGCTCCAGAACTGCCAGCCCTACAAGATGCTGCCGGCCGCCTTGTACGGGGAATGGAAGGTGTTGGATTTGCCGTTCAGCCCAAAGGATTTTGGTGGGTAGTGTGTAGTTTTTGTAGCCTGGATGGAGCGCAGCGTAATCTTGGGTGATCGCTCGACGTCGACACTTTCCCGGATACGCTTCCGCTCCAGTCGGGCTACGGAATTTTGCTGTGTCGCTCCTCTGTCAATCCTAGCTCGCGAAAATATTCCACTTTACCGAAATTCGGAATTGGCGTATGTGTCGCCCCATCCCGGCTCATCCGAGAGGGGCGATCATGTGTCGTGATGATCGCAGAGTCGGGCTTGCGGTGGACGCGGCAGCGTCGGGCGCGAGAGCCAGGGGCAGGGCGGATTGCTCTCCGTGAGCCCTTAAGGCTTCGCGCGGACGGACGGCGCTGTCAGGTTCGTCGTGCCAGCATTTCGATGGCAATGTGCACAACGCCGTCGAACCCTGTGGCGCAGGCGAACCGCGCGTACGGCAAAACC